>NZ_JAUBTX010000003.1:0-320175 GCF_036705185.1 Microcoleus sp. B4-D4
ATAACCAATAACCAATAACCAATAACCAATAACCAATAACCAATAACCAATAACCAATGACTAATGACTAATGACTAATGACTAATGACCAATGACTAATAACTAATGACTCTTCAAACATGAATCTTAAAAAAATTAGCCCTTGGCTGGACGCCCTAGCTATCCTAGCCTGGGGAATATTGCTCCTCAAATATTGGATTACAGGCAAATTAAGCATTCTGATTCACCCCAATTACTTTGGCTTGACAGTCGCGGGAGGAATCGGCTTAATGGTGATTGGCGGATTTAAAATTTGGGAACTCTTAAAGGTCGATCGCGCCAACAAACAATTGCGGACATCCCCAGCCAACAACTCTCCCAGAATCACAGAAGTTGAACACATTACTTTATTTCCCCCCAGCATCGGCAGCACCTTAATGCTGAGCGTCGCATTAATCGGTTTAGCAGTAACGCCCCGCACATTTACCAGCCAGACAGCATTGGAACGAGGTCTCACCGAATCTCTGCCCATCACCAGACTGCAACCGCAAGAATTTCGCAATACTACAAAACCCGAAAATCGATCGCTCGTCGAATGGGTGCGGCTGTTAAATTTTAACCCCGAACCAGATACATACAGAGGTCAAAAAGTCAAGGTTAAAGGATTTGTGATTCACCCGCCCAACATAGCAGAACAATATATGTGGATCGGGCGTTTTATCATTACCTGCTGCGCGGCGGATGCCTATCCGATCGGGTTGCCGGTCAAATTAGCGATCGGTCAAAGCCGCGCCTCTTTTCCCCCAGACAGTTGGCTAGAAATAGAAGGAGAAACAATCGTAGAAGAACTACAAGGTAAGCGCAAATTAATCATTCAAGCATCCTCCCTCAAACCAATTCCCGAACCAAAAAACCCTTATGATTATTAGATGTGGAGCAGGTTGCAGGTTAAATTTTATCTTTCTGATTGTAGGATGTGCGTCGGGATCTTCCTACAATCGAAAAATGAAGATACGGTAAAGTTAGCTAAAAAAATGGCTGCAGTATCCTGTAGAAGTTGCCAACGGCAAATTCAGCAACTAGACTCATAATTAGGAAATAAGTTTAGAGTATATGTCATCAGAAAAAAAATTAGCGATCAAAGGCGCATTCTGGACGATCGCCAGCTATGGAAGCAGTCAAATTATCCGATTCGGTAGCAACCTAATTTTGACCCGCCTGCTTTTGCCCGAACTATTTGGTTTGATGGGTCTAGCCTACGTTTTCATCACAGGTGTCAACCTATTCACAGACATAGGTCTGGGCCCGAGCATCATTCAAAACAAACGCGGGGAGGAGCCTGAATTTTTCAACACCGCTTGGACAATGCAAGTTCTTCGCAGCTTATTTGTTTGGTTGTGTTTAATTGCAATCACCTGGCCAGTTGCTAATTTTTATGAAGAACCCCGTCTCCTGTGGTTGCTTCCCTGCATAAGTATAAATACCCTAATAGGAGGGTTCAAATCCACTTCTGTATCCACCCTCGAACGCAAAATGAGCGTCAAGCAAGTAGTGCTTTTTGAGTTGGGCATACAGGCAGTTTCTACTACAGTGATGGTTGTATGGGCTTTTTTCCATCCCACAATCTGGGCCATCCTCCTCGGCGGTTTGACTGGCGCTATAATGGAGTTAGTATGGAGCCATTTTTTGATTCGCGGCCAGTCAAACCGCTTCGCTTGGGATAAAGAAGCCGCTAAAGAAATATTTTCTTATGGAAAATGGATATTCTTGTCTACGATGTTATTTTTTCTGTGTTCTCAAGCCGATCGCCTAGTTCTAGGGAAAATCTTTACTTTAACAATGTTGGGCATTTACGGCATCGCTTTTACCCTCGGCGATATGCCGCGCCAAGTGATCATCGCCCTCGCAGGTAGGGTGATTTTCCCCTCAATTTCGATGCTAGCAGAATTGCCTCGTGAGGAATTGCGCGCCAAAATTATTAAAAACCGCAACTTAATCCTGATACCTTTAGCCGTAGGCTTAGCAATTTTTGTTAGCTTTGGAGATCAGGTCATTTTAACATTGTACAGGAAAGAGTATATGG
This sequence comes from Microcoleus sp. B4-D4, assembly GCF_036705185.1. Lineage (NCBI taxonomy): Bacteria > Bacillati > Cyanobacteriota > Cyanophyceae > Oscillatoriales > Microcoleaceae > Microcoleus > Microcoleus sp. B4-D4. The sequence goes on from NZ_JAUBTX010000003.1 coordinate 2,063, forward strand.
CAGCATCTTGGATGATGCCAATCTTGGCTTTAGGTATCTGGCACACTACTCTCCACAATTTGATGGGTTCTTGTTTGTTAGCGGTTGGCAAATCTCAATATGCAGCTATGGGCAATCTGGTAACTTTCTTGAGTATCACTATTGGCATCCCGGTCGGATATCATTTTTTTGGTAATTTAGGTGCTGTGATTGCTGTCGCTGTCGGTGATATTCCTACTTATTTAGTAACCAGCTACGGTCTTTGGAAAGAAAGGCTAACTTGTTTTTGGGAGGATATCCAATTGACAGCACTGTTCTTAGGGGTACTAGCGGGCATACTTTGCATTAGAATGTATGTCCTCGGTTGGGGACTACCTATCGACAAAATATCACCGATGGATTTAGTACCGATCAATCAACTATTTAAGTAAACACAAAGGAGATTGTCTGTATGTCAGATGAATATTTACCAAAAAGAAAAGTAATACACTTTATCTTTTTTCAAATTGCTTTGTTACAACAAATATCGCGATCGGTCATTAGGTCTATTAAAATGATGCTGTTTTTTTATAAAAAACCATCATAATTTTATTCAAAGAAAACGAACCGCCTGAGAAAGAACGCCATAAAATTTTTGCTGCTGCCGCACACATTACATCAGTTGAAGAATCTGAGAATCCTGAACAAGAGGCAGCAAAAATAGAAAGACTCAGGTATACAATAGATGGACTGTTGGCGAGTTTTGCTCATTGCGACGTGAATATAGCCTTTCGATCTCTCATATGAGGTACTATCCGGCATAGGCCAAACCGGGCATACCTCACCATACTTGAGAAACGCTATATTGCGAGCCAAACTCTACCGAACAGGCAGGTTACAGCGTATGTATTTACCTGAAGATCAAATTAAGTGCATTCAGATACAAGAAGACCCAGAATGCGACCCGATCTTGGTATGGTTTAGGCTTCAGGAAGAATTTGTCGAAAAAGTAGAAGAACTTGAATGGTTTTTATTCATAGAAGATGACATTATTTTAGCCGATGCTTTCACGCTAGAAAATTAGCAAAATTCAACCAAGAAAGCGGATATAAAAATGCTATTTTTTTTTCCAAATTGTTATGAAATGTATCAAGGGACTAAGAGATATATTGATTTGACGATAACGCAACCATTGGTGATAAACAAGCTATCTAGTGTAGAGATAGAAAATGTAAAATTTGCGGAATTTAAAAATCCTCACGCAGCATTTTACTGTTTGTCAAGAAAGCAGATGAAACACTGGATAAAATCAGGTTGTTTCTTCAAAAATCGAATAGTGGAAGTCTTGCCTTTAGAGAGTGCAGCCACTTTTTGTCTTTTGGAATGTTTCTCTATATATTAAGTCTCACACGTCAAATTTAAACTATTTTGAGGTCAGGCATTACGATAGCAAATATTCTATAGAACCCATTTGATATCTATTCTGTGTAAATCTCAGAAACCGGGTCGATCTCTATATTTCTCATCACCCAACCCAAAACTCCAAGAATACCCGGTTTCTCGCCCCTTGCGTAAATCTCAGAAACCAGTTTCTCTCTATATTTCTCGTCACCTAACCCAAAAACTCAAAGATGTCAAATGGGTTCTATATTATATCCCGAACCGGAATCGCCCTATACACTGTCAGCGGTTAATCATAGTTCCAATATACCAATCGTCAAGGATTCGTGAAATAATGGCTCTGGGCTAAGTAGCCGTCTGAATTATTAGGAGTTTTGGACGCGGTGGCGATCGATCGCTCTCGGATTGGTTCGTAGTGCGGTGAAGTCCGCACTACGAACTGTTTTTGCTATGATGTCAACCGGAGTTGATATGAAACTCCGATCGCCAAATTGGGTTTTTGAGCTGGGGTGCGCCTGGGAATGTAAAATTTAAGAGGAAAAATTGGGCAGTGATTTTTCACCATAAATAGGAGAGAAAAATTTGTGAATATTTTTAACAAAAAATTTAATCCTTCATTCTTCGGTATTCTGCCGTTCAAACAGCCGATCGACCGCACGGCGATCTTGCTGATGTTAATGTTAAGCGTCTTAATCGGACTGCTGCTGCTGAGTGGCGATCGCACAGCGCCCAGAGTGCGAGAATTTAGCTGGGAAAACAAACAAATCGGCGCGCGAGATACCGGCTTTCTCCTCACCTTCTTTCGCCCGATGAACCACTCCACCGTCGAGGAAAACTTAACGCTAGAACCTCCCCTCCCCGGTAAATTTAGTTGGGCGGGACGGCGCATGGCTTACACCCTCCAAGATCCAGCACCCTACGGCGTTACCTACACATTAAAACTCGCTGGTGCAACGGACAAGTATTTCGGAGAAAACAACCAATATAAAGGCACGCCAATGCAGCCGTTTAGCAGTTCCTTTCGCACTCGCGATCGGGCTTTTGCTTATATCGGCGTTCAAGGCGAAACAGAAAGCAGATTAATGCTAGTCAATCTCTCCAGCAGCGAATCGAAACCGATACCCCTGACTCCCAAAGATTTGGTTGTCACCGATTTTAAACCCTATCCCGGGGGCGATCGCATTTTATTCTCAGCCACAGATCGATCGATCGCCCGTACTCGCGGCACCCTAAATCAAGAACTATTTACAGTCACCACCGGCCTCAATCCCCAATCCCCCGGAGAAGAACCCCAACAAAAACAGCCAGCAGGTAGAATCGACAAACTACTAGACTCCAAAGATTACCAAAACCTAAAATTTGACCTTTCAGCCGACGGAAAAATTATCCTGATTCAGCGCGTCAACCGCAGCAATCCCAGCGATTTCAGCCCTTGGATTCTGGAAGAAAAATTACCGCCCCGCCCATTGGAAAATCAACAAGGCGGAGATTTTATGATTCGGCCCGACAGCAAATCGGTGGTAATGTCTCAAAAACAAGGATTAGCGATCGTCCCGCTCAAACCAGAAGCAGATCCAGTACAACTTTTACCAAAATACGAACAAGTATTGGGCCTGGCCCGCGACAACTCCGCCGCCGCCTATGTTAAATACAACGGCGACTTTACTCGATCGCTTTTCATCTTAGACAACCAAGGTGTGGAACAAGAAATATTGCGGATTCCCGGTAGCATTATCTCCGTTTATTTCGACCCGCGCAAAAACAAAGACAATCAATTCCAGCGTCTTTACTGTTTGTTAGCCCAACGCCTCGAAACAGAAAGCTACAAAGAACAGCCTTTTATCGCCGCCATCGACCTCAAAAAAGATGGCACTCGTTTGGTAGGAACCATCAAACCGCTGCTAGTTTTGCCCAACCAATTAGATACCCAAATCAGTTTATCTCCCGACGGTCTGGCATTAATTTTCGACCAATTAGTTACATCAGCAAAACCCTCAGCAGCAGACAGTCCCCGCAACTCCGGCGGACAGTCGATCGCCACCAGCCGCCTCTGGGTGCTACCCTTATTAGAAATACCTCCAGACGGTTCTGCTGCAAAAGTACAGCCCGAAGAACTTCCCTTTACTGGCTATCATCCCCGCTGGCTGCCGTAAATCGATTTTATACTTTATGGCGATCGCAGGTGGAGAGAGTTTGAGAGTTTGACAAAAGTTAACGATTTGCAGTTTGTCGAGATATAAAACGTTTATTTGCACAACAGCCGATCGCCAAAAAGTGCTTGTTACAAAACCAGAGATGCTCCCTAACACAGCGAGATTCATGCCGATCGCTATGACAAATTTGTTTACACAATTAAAATCAATTCAACATCAATTGTAACCAATCTTAACGACCAAATAAATAAGGATAAGCTTTCTAACAGAAGAATAATCACAGTTTGCTCAGGGTGCTTTAATATCAAGCACCCTGAGCTTGATTTCTGCAATTAAGCTTAAGCCTTAAAATAATTAATAATCGCCTCAAATCAAGTGCCGGTCTCGAACTCGCTCTTTTTTGGTCGATCCCGGACCAGATAGCGAACTGATATAAAATTAATAAGATACAGAAATCCGCAGGTACATTGGGTATCAAAAATATTACTGCTATAAATAGCAGACTCTCAGGTTTGTTATGCCAACCACTAACCCCAGTCTCAACAATTTTATCTCCCCAGTGCCGCTGTGCCGACCAACGGCGACACTAGAATCGCTGCGGTCAATTTTCATGGAGGGAAATTGCGATCGAGTCGCAGTAGTCAACGAACAGAAGGAGCCCCTAGGATTAGTTTACCTCCGCAGCCTTTGGACGGGCACGGACTCGCGCACAAACGACGGAGAGCAACTTTTGTCGGAAAGCTCGATCGCGATCGAACCCATCACCATAGTACCGGCAGCTTTGAGTGTCAGCGAATTCTGGCAGTACCTGCAAAAAGAACAACTAAATAGCCCAGCCCACAGCCAAAGCGTCGGCGGTTTCTCCAAAAGCCCGATCGCCCTTACAGATGCCAGCGGTAAATTTTTAGGACTCCTAGAGAGCCTGAGCCTGCTGCAATATATCGCCACACTCAACAGCAGCAGTCAGGCGGAGTCAACAGCAGTCAAAGAAATCGAATTAATACCCGTTTCCTCGGCACTAGCTACCGCCGAGGGCAAAGGGCGCTTTTTAGAAGCGGGATTGAAACCCTCGGAAAACCTCAACTCCCTAGTCCAACTTCTAGAAAAACTGCCCCTACCGCTGAGATTGCAAACCCCCAGCGGACAAATAGTCAGTCAAAACGCAGCGTGGCGGATTTTGCTGGGAGCCGGGCCTCAACCAATTCCCGAACCCGCACCAAATTTGGGCAAACACTCGTCCCACCAACCAAGCCATGTAACCACCGAATACCAGAGTGTGCAATTCGAGGCTATCACCTCTGAGTGCAGGAGCTTAGTAGGAGTAAGTCGATCGGGCGATCGGGATGCAACCGCAGCCACCAGTTGCCCGCTACCGCTGTACTCGGCCGCCTCCCCATCAACCTTAACCGCTCCAGCTTGGTGCGCCATCGCAGGCAAACCAGACACATACATTTGCGACTGCCCGGTACAAACAGGTCAAGAACGGATCTGGCAATTTGTCAAACAGCCGCTCGGAGACCAGCTAATTTTAGTCATGGGACAAGATGTCACCGAAGAACATTTAGTCGCCAAAGAACTAGCAGCAAAAAACGCAGACTTAATCCACCTCAACCGACTAAAAGACGAATTTTTATCCTGCATCAGCCACGAACTAAAAACCCCGCTCACCGCCGTCCTCGGTTTGTCAAGCCTCCTCAAAGATAAATTGATCGGAGAACTCAACGATCGGCAATCACGTTACGCCAAACTAATCCATCAAAGCGGACGGCATTTGATGACAATAGTTAACGACATTTTAGACTTGACCCGCATGGAAACCGGGCAGCTAGAACTAATTCCCGAATCCGTAGAAATAGCAGCAACTTGCAAAAGAGCCTTTGAACAAGCAAAACAACTGCAACAGCAAGAAGAAAAATCTCCCCCCAAAACAAACGGCGAAGCAAACGCAGAACCGTCAGAAAAAATAGAATTTACACTCGAAATAGAACCGGGAGTTAGCTATTTGATTGCCGACGAACTGCGGCTGCGACAAATGCTCGTCAATCTCCTTGCCAACGCCCTAAAATTCACCGAAGCCGGCGGCAAAATCGGATTGAAAGTAAATGTTTGGGAAGGTTGGCTCGCCTTCACAGTTTGGGACACCGGCATCGGCATCCCCGCCGACAAACAGCACCTGATCTTTCAAAAATTCCAACAGCTAGAAAGCCCCCTGACCAGACGCTTTCAAGGAACCGGACTGGGACTGGTACTGACTCAACGGCTCGCGAGGCTCCACGGCGGAGACGTTTCGTTTATTTCCTCAGAAAACCGAGGCTCTGAATTTACCCTGCTGCTGCCGCCCAATCCTCCCGGAAACTGCGGGGAAGAATCCCCACCGCCTGCTTTGGCCGAGGAAGAATTATTCAAACCAAAATATCAGCATCCGATCGCCAATTCTCGCTCTCGTTTAGTATTAATAGTCGAAGCAGTTCCCAAATATATCGAAGATTTAACCAACGTCCTCTCCAGTTTGGGCTACCAAGTAATAGTCGCCCGTTCCGGCACCGAAGCCCTGGAAAAAGCCCGCAGGTTCAGTCCCGAAGCGATATTCCTCAACCCGCTGCTGCCCCTGCTGTCCGGTTGGGACGTGCTGACGCTGCTCAAGAGCGATCCAGATACCCGATCGATTCCGGCAATCGTCACAGCCACCAGAGGCGAAAAAGAACGGGCTGCTGTCAACCGCGCCGAAGGCTTTTTGAGCTTGCCGGTGGAAGAACCCGCTTTGCGAAGGTTGCTGGCAGATTTGATCGGCCACAGTAATGCCAGTACCAATAAGGTGAGAAGTTCTTTAACCGTGTTGTGGCTCAGCCCGCAAAATACTTCATCTCAAGGTTCCGCTTTACTGCTAAATCCCACCTACTGCCGGGTTTTAGAGGCAGACGACCTCGACCAAGCAGAACTCGTCGCCCGAATTTGGCGGCCTTCGGCGATCGTTTTGGACAGTACAAGTCAACTGAAAAACCCCTTAGCTTTTATTGAACAGTTAAGTCGATCTCGAAATTTAGGTTCTCTGCCCTTGGTGACTTTAGACCCAGCAACTACGCAACTGGCCAATCAAATCAAAGGATTGTCCGTATTTCCCTGTTTGGCAGCCGGCAGTCGCGAAGGCACTCTTTTGGGCGCTTCTGCGTTGTGGCAAGTGATTCAAGTAGCTGCGGGCATGAGTTGGAAGCCCAGCATTTTATTTGCTGACATTTCGACTTTACCGGACTTGCACCGCGCGGCTGGGGAGAATATGACAAAAGAATTGAAAAATGGCGATCGATCGACCAATGCGGAGATTCCTCTGCCCAATTCCCAGTTTTGTGCTCCGAACTTTCAAGCTTTTATTCAATACATCCAAACCGCAGGATTTCGAGGGGCGATCGCACCCTGCTGGAGAGAAGTTTTGCAGCAGTTGCAATATCAAAGCGTTGACTTAGTTTTGCTGTGCTTGCGAGATGCCCCCTCAGAATCAACTGCTATGTTGCAAGCGCTCTCGAACCTGCGACAAATGACTGGAAAACTGCCAATTTTAGTCTGGGATTATCGATCTGTTGTAAATTCAGAATCCGAGGCGATCGACTTTTTGCTGCAAGAAGTATCGGCTAAAATTTTGCCTTCTTCCTTATCGGTAGCACAATTGTTAGACCAAATTCAACAGGCTTTATTAACTCACTCAGATTGCTAAAATGAAAAAAATCTCAGGTTTTAAGTAAGGATTTCAGTCCTCTCTAAAGCAGTATTCAACAGACTTTATTAACTCACTAAAGTTGCTAAGATGAAAAATTTTCCTGGTTTGTAGTGAGGACTTCAGTCCTCTCTAAAACAGTGAATCAAAATTATTATTCCTGAGTGCAAAACAGAATCGGGGAACAATTTAACAGAAAACCGCAAAACGTTGCGAGTCAGGAAGCAATATCAAAACTCAAAAATATGAGTTATTATAGGCGATCGAGAAACCATTATATTTTTTCCTGGGGCTGTACAGTGCCTAATCGTATTTCTTTAATATCTCTGGCGATCGCGCTCAGTTTGGGCACAATGCCCAAGCCCGTTGTCGCACAGGCACTCCTGCCTTACACCCTGCAAATCGACTCGGCCCAACTCGACCAGACAGCCTTGAGCCTTGCTGAAGAAGCAGTCCAGCTAGCCCGACTCCAGCAGTACCAACTCGCCATCCCCAGAGCCGCACTCGCCACACAGTTAGCCCCCAAGAACGATCGAGCTTGGACTTTGTTAGGCAGCTTGTACCTTCAAGTCGAACAGTTGGACAAAGGGATTGAAGCTTTGGGGCAAGCTCAATCTCTATCGCCAGAAAATCCCTCAATTAAATTTGTCTTGGGAGAAGCTTACTTTCGGCAAGCGAAGTACGAAAAAGCAGCCGAATACCTGCAAGCTGGTTTGAAAATAAAGCCAGACACTCCGGGCGCATTATTTGATTTGGGCAACGCTTTTTACAAGCTCAAGCGGTTTGATAATGCGATCGCCCAGTACGAAAAAGCCTTTGCTTTAGAAAAAAACCTTTGGCCCGCTATCAACAACATCGGATTAGTCAAATACGAAACCGGAGATGCCGATGGCGCAATCAAACGCTGGCAACAAGCGATCGCGATCGACAACAAAGCAGCAGAACCAATGCTAGCTCTAGCAGTAGCACTCTACAGCAAAGGCGACAAAGAAAAAGGTTTAGCAATGGGAGAAGCCGCCCTGAAATTAGACAGACGCTATGCCACTGTAGATTTTCTCAAAGAAAACCTCTGGGGCGATCGTTTGATTTCAGCCACCCAAAACTTCCTAGCCACTCCTGAAATGAAAGCAGCACTGGTTAAAATTCAAGACGCTCCACCTCCTCCCCAGACATCGCCCTAAGCTTATTATCAGCCCAATTTAACTATGACAACCACCGATCGCCTCGCCCCCCTAAGCTGGACAGAATTGGAGGCACTCACAGACTTTCAAGTCGATCGCACCAACGGGCCAACCAATTCTCAAGCCCGCTTGCGCCTCTTCGGACATCCAGAATCCGACGTGAGAGTCACCCTGTACCGTGACAATCATGCGTGGTGTCCCTATTGCCAGAAAATTTGGTTGTGGTTGGAAGAAAAACAAATCCCCTACCGCATTGAAAAAGTTACCATGTTCTGCTATGGGGAAAAGGAAAGCTGGTACAAGCGCAAAGTGCCGTCGGGAATGTTACCGGCGATCGAACTAGACGGCCGCATCATCACCGAAAGCGATGACATCTTAATCGCCCTCGAACGAGTCTATGGCCCCTTGGGTTTGGGCATGGAAAACCCGGCAGTAATACCCATGCGGCGGTTAGAGCGACTGCTGTTTAGGGCCTGGTGCTCTTGGCTGTGTTACCCGGCGAGTTCAGCCAAAGTAGAACAGCACAACCGCAACCAATTTATCAGCGTCGTCGCCCAGGTAGAAAAGGCCCTGGCTAGCACTCCGGGGCCTTATTTCCTTGATGAATTTGGGACTGCGGATGTGATCTTTACGCCCTATGTCGAACGGATGAATGCCAGTCTTTACTACTACAAAGGCTACTTGATGCGGGAAGAAAACCCGCGCTTTGCTGACTGGTTTGCGGCGATGGAAACCCGCCCTACCTATCGCGGCACTCAAAGCGATTTTCACACCCACGTCCACGATTTACCGCCTCAGATGGGCGGGTGTTATGAAAACGGCGAACCGCAGATGCTACTCAACAAAGCCCGCGTGGATAATGGGCCTTGGGCTGGACTGCCGGATGTGATGTATCCAGAACCGGAAACCTCCCGCGCTGAAGCACTTCATCGCGTTATTAAGCATCACCGCAACATCGTTCGAGTCAATCCTGCTGATGACAAGTTATTCGATGAGGCTTTGCGTTGTGCTTTAACTTTGATGATGACTGGCGAAGTTTGTACGCCGCCGGCTGGTTCTGATGCGGCTTTGCGGTATTTGCGCGATCGGGTGAATGTGCCCCGCGATATGTCGATTTACGCGGCCAAGCGATTGAGGGAAGCGTTGGAGGAAACGGCGGCTTTGGTGGGTGATGGCCAAGGTTCTCCGATTCTGCTGAAGCATCGGCGAGATCAAGATCCGGCTAATTTTGTGTAGGGGGCGATCGGAATCAGACGGAATCGGCGCTGCTGCTGCTCTATTTCATCAACTTGCAATCTGGTCGATATTTCTGCTACCATTGGTAGTATTAAAAGTGGCATAAATAATATGAAAGTATCTATCTCTTTGCCAGATGAGTTAGTGCATTATATTGACCAGCGTGTAGAAAATCGCAGTCGCCTAGTTGAGCTTTTATTGCAAGCATGGCGCAAACAACAAGAACAGCAGGCAATGGTAGAAGCCTGTTTATTGCTGGATGAAATGAGCGATGAATTAACCGATGAGGATGAAGCATGGCAGCAAGCAGCGATTACCGACTGGGAAGCATCTGGCTCGTGAATTTCGATCCCTCAGTCGGTACAGAAATCCGCAAGACTCGACCAGCGGTAATTATTTCAGGAACTGCTTTTAATCAACGCAGCAAGGTCACAGTTCTACCCATCACTTCTGCTGTTCCAAATGAGCATTTACGACCCATTGTTTTACCTGTGATTCCCTCGACTATCAATGGTCTGAGTACCGATAGTTTTATCGTGTGCGTCGATCCGATGACATTTGATAAACGCAGACTTGTGCGCTGTCTTGGGCAATTGGAGTTGCAACAAATATCCGAAATTCAACTGATTTTGGCTCGATATTTAGAGCTTTAAGAGTGCTGCTGAAATTAACCCTTAGTAGTGGCGGTATAGCGATCGCTTATTCCTTGGAGTGTCATGTTTTCTTGTATAGCATCATGGGGAATCAAAACATATTGCCAAGGTTTGCCACCGTGATTTAGCATATAGTCTGAAGCATTTTGACACCATTGAACAGCGACATCTTTCTTAGCAAGCACTTGAGGATTGTCAATTTCATTTCGAGCTTTTGGTTCAAACATATAGATAACTTCTTCAGTTTCAGCGACAAAATCTGGCTGATATTCTAGATAATTACCGTGCCATTTGTAATAAAGCTGAAATTGTCCTTTTGCGGGTTTAAACCATTTGATTGTATCCCGTTCTAAAATCATTGCTAGTATTCTTTCTGCTTCCGATTGAAATTTCTGTTCTCGATAGAGGCATTTGGAGAAGCCTGTAAACAGATATTTGGACATATTGCTTTTGTCTCGTGGTGAAGATTGATAATCAAGGCAATTCTTAGCATTTGTAGTGTAGGCGCTATCTTTTAGGGCTGTAAAACCTTTACTGATTTTGACTTCATAACCTGTTGTTTCTTCCCAGAAATGCGGCTGCATTTGGCTGTGGACAAAATTGGCAATTTCCCTTTGGTAACAACGTAAAATTGTGTGTGTATCTTCTTCGGATAAGTAGGTCATAAAATGACTTAAAACTTGACCCGCAAGGTCATAGAGTAAATCAGCGTGTTCGTCATAGGAAATATCATTGAAGTTGACTAAATTTTTGACAATATAGTTTTCTAGCCGGGATTCTTCAAAGTTTTCTTTGCTAATTTCCATAAAATCAACTTTATTCGTTGTTAGCGATTGAATCTGTAATTGTTCTTGGGAGGGAACGGGATAATTTAAGTCGGTGACATCTAGGGCAAAAGACCTGAAACCCGATCGCAATTCCCCTTTAGGAGTCACAAGAATTTTAGGAATATTGATGGTTTGCTGGATCACTAAATTCGTTGTTTTCGCCACGATCGCTTCAATATCGGGAGGTACTATTATGCCCTCAAGTTCCATTTGTGCGGGTTGATATTCTCTAGCTACGGCTTCGCGCACCCTTTCCTGAACTTTTGGGGATGCGAGATCGGCGGTAGTTGGGACTTCTTCTGGCCGGCTTTCAAGCTTTAGAATTTCTTGGTATGTAAGCTGTGCAATCTTTTGTTCTATAGGTGATTGAAATAGGGATTGTTGAATATTTTGGGGTTCGCTTTCAGGTAAATTATCAGGTAAATTAATGGGTTTTTCGGGGTGAAGTCCTAGATTTTGGGCTAGTTGCGATCGCGAAATTACTGTTTGTGTCTTTTGCTGTAAATCTTCATCTGTGAGGATAATTTGTTTTAAGCAAATTTGGGATTCTGGGCGTTTTGCTTCATCGACAATTTCTTGGAATTTGTCATGGGCGACGATATTTAGGCGATCGACAATTTCTACACCTGTACGCATTCCATAGGGCAAACGCAAGCCCCTTCCGATAGATTGCTCGATCAGGATTTTAGAATTTGCGGCTCTCAGAGGGACGATTGTATAGAGGTTGGTGACATCCCAACCTTCTTTGAGCATATTTACATGAATCACTATTTCAGTAGGTTCATCGGTATGTTCTACTTTCAGCAATCGCTCTACCATTTCATCTTCTTGAGCGCCCGTTTTACTAGAATCAACTTGAATAACTTTCTGTTTATAATCACCTTTGGAAAATTCATCGGATTGAATGAGTTCCATCAGTTTGGATGCGTGGGTAGTGTCACGGGCAATCACTAACATAAAGGGTTTAACAGTTGTTTTTCCCGTTTGAATTGCATAGGTTTCTAATTCAGCTTTAATATTTTCATGGAGATAGATGCCGTCTTCTAGTTTGAGACGCTCGATCGCGTCTGGTGACATTGCCCTAGGGTTAAAATCTTTGCGGGTGACGACAGCAGGATCTTTAACAAATCCATCGGTTATGGCACGTCCGAGGGGATAGTCATAGATGACATTTTTGAAGGCTACTGAACCTTTATTGGTTTCGATAAAGGGTGTGGCGGTAAGTTCTACCCCCATTAATGGTTTTAATTCGTTAATAGCCCGAACTCCTGCTGAGGCGCGATATCGGTGCGATTCATCCATGAGAATTACGAGGTCTTTTAATTCTGACAAATAATCAAAATAGCTTTCGCCAATATATTCGGATAGTCGTTTAATTTTAGGGCTTTTACCTCCGCGTACTTCCGAGTTAATTTTTGAGATATTGAAGATGTTGATTCTGCAACGGGAAAAATCAGTGATGTTAGATGACTTTTCGTAATTATCTCCCGTAATGATTTCTGGGAGATCGATCGCAAATTCAGAGATACCCGTAAATACATATTTTGAGGTATTGGGCGTAAAATCGGTAATCAGTTTGTTGTAAATGGTTAGGTTTGGGGCAAGAATAAAGAAGTTTTTAATGTTATATGCTAGGTATAAGTAACTAATAAAAGCGCCCATGAGTCTAGTTTTACCCACACCTGTAGCTAGGGCAAAACATAGGGATGGAAAGTCGCGCTCGAAGTCAGTAAACGTTGGAAATTCTTTTTTGATGGCGACTAAAATTGTTTCTGTATCTGTGATGTTTGGGATGGATAAAAGTTCACAAATGCGAGCGAGAATTTCTAATGATTGGCGCTGGGGATGGCGCAGACTGAGACGATTAGAAATATTATTAACAACTTGATTTATCATAGGTATCCACGTCAAATAGTGTTAGTTGTCCGACCTTTGGGGGTGCTTTTGGCAAGTTTTCAATTTTGAGGCTGTAATCGTCATGTCCCCATTCACACCGTGAAAGGATTTGTTTAGGAATTTTTTTAACAGTGAGGTTTGGGAATATATCGGTTTGACCTCGAAAAGCGGTACATAAAACAAGTAGGGTGCGCTCTTGTCCTACTTCATCTGCAAGTTTAGATAGTTGTTCGTGACTAAGATTTTGGGTGGTGACATAGATAAAGTCGCTTTCGGTGGAATAGCCATGTTGCCAATACAAGGTGTCGGATGGTGCGTAGGTGAAACCTTCGATTTTGCAGAGTGCTTCGGCAAGCATGGCGGCGTTATAGGTTTTGTTGATAACCCAATTATCCCATTTATCTTTTTCGAGTAGGGATGGTGCAAGACGATAGTAACGAAACCCACCGCCCCCTTTCCAGTTAACTGCTTGGCTAATTCCACCTTTATCTTCGCCATCAATTACTTTTTTGAGTCGGGGAATGATATGGGTATGACAATGTTCGCCGAGTTCAATCATAATCCATCGTCTTCCCATTTTCTGCGCGACTGCGCCTGTTGTTCCCGACCCTGCAAAGGAATCGAGCACTAGATCATTTATATTTGTGGCTATATGAAGAATCCGATGCAATAGTCTTTCTGGTTTGGGTGTTTCAAATGCTTTTTCTTTTCCAAAAAGTACGTGCATCTCCTTTTTTGCTTCATCTGTATGACCAGTTTGTTCATGATTCCACCAAGTATTTGGAACGATATCAGAAGCTTCTTTTAAGTATTGTTTAAAAGAAGGTGCGCCATCTCCTGACTTCCCAAAATAGGCTAATCCAGATTCCACTATTTCAAGCCATTGATCTTCAGTCCGAGACCAATGTCTTCCTTGGGGAGGGAAATAAATTTTGCCCGTTGGTGTTTTAATAGGATAAGAGAGATTAGGACGTAGATTAGGAGCATCCCACGGAATAGCCCTCCAAGCACCATTAGGATCATTATCAGGATTCTTATACTGCCCAGCTTGTTCTTCTGTTCGAGACAATCTATTGCGTACTTTTTTCCATTTCTCAGGGTTTTGTGCGTAAACCAATATAGAGTTATGTGATAGCGAGAGACTGGCATCATTAGAGCGAGAATATCTGTTCTGCCAAACTACATTTGCAATAAAATTTCTCCGCCCAAAAACCTCATCACACATTACTTTCAAATAATGCGCTTCATTATCATCAATCGTGATCCAGAGCGATCCATCTTCTGATAATAAACGTCGAATAATCTCTAAACGATCGCGCATTAAACCAAGCCAGATTGAATGTTCAATTCCATCATCATAATGTTCAAAAGCTGACCCTGTATTATATGGAGGATCGATAAATACACATTTAACTTTTCCTGCAAACTCAGACTCTAAAGCCTTGAGAGCCAACAAATTATCCCCAAAAATTAAGCGATTATCAAAAATATCATTTTCACTCACCTGATGCGCCGCATGATAAGACCTCTCTGGATCTTCCAGCAAAATTCGCGGCTCCAATTTGGGGCGAATATCCTTACCAATCCAAGTTAATTCTAGTCTCTGCTTCTTATTCATAATTAATATCTATCTCAAAAGTTAAACTGTAGGTATATTCGGATTTTCAGCCTGAGCATCCCTGCGATCTAACTCCTGCATCACCTCACTCGTTAAAGGATTAACATCTGTGATATTCCTAAAAATAGCAAGATATCCCTTATTGTCACTAGCAAATCTAGATTCAGCAACAGTGTAAACAACCTCAGCAATCTCTAACCCAATTCGTGAAAGTTGGATTTGATCGTCCTCAGACAAATAAACTTCATGCTTGTTCAACAAAGTTTTATAGCGTCTAGCAAGAATATCGAGAATAAAGAATCTACCGTGCTTATAAAACATTTTTTGTTGATTTCTTGCAGCCTGTTCTGAAGCCGAAAAGATTTCATCCAGATATTGAAAGATTCGCACATAACGACAAAGCGTAACTCCTGAAATCGCATCACTAAACAATATACCATAATAACGCTTATAAAGCTGACTAATCTCTTTCTTTGCTGCAACCAATATTTCGGTGTCGCCGCTAAAACAAGCAAGGGCAACTGCCGCTTGTTCAATCGTAATTGCATCCTGATTCTGCTCCGCCGATGGTCGATATTCATAAACAATATTCGATACCATACATTCCTGTCGCAAACGTTCTTGATTGGAATCTAATGCGGCAAAATAAACATCGCGCACAGCATTTTGCGTATTTCTGGCCCCAGTAATCTTTTCGCCAATATTATCAATTTCCGTCCCCAATTCAATAATTGTAATTAATAACTTTGCATCAGCAGATATTGAGCCACTAGCATTATAAACAGAAGCGATAGCTCCTACCGTTTGCGCCCCATTCACGACGGAAAAATCTTTTAAAGTAAATTGAGTTGATTCCTGTTTATGTCCTGATGGCAGACTAATGACCGAACAAGTAATCGTCAGACCATTGTTGAGATAGAATAGTTCAGATGGTTGCTCTTTGACAGTTTCCGCAATCGCTAAGTTAACATCCTCTGCACCTAGGTAATAACGGATATTTTTCTCAAAAAGCGACTTATTATGCTGTTGATATAAAGAGGCAAGTTCTGAAGCCTTAACCAATCCATAAAATGCCCTACGCGGCCGATCTAAACAATGCCAGTTTTCCAACGTCAAGACTACATCAACAGGGGCGATCGCTTGTTTTGCGGTCAACCAACCATGTGTTATGCTAATATTTAAATCTTGCCATTCAAAACGTTGAGCGAACTGATTCAGTTCACTTTTTAACTGATTAAGATCCGTAATCACATGAGAACTCAGGCTTTCATCAAGATATATATTACAGCCAACTATTTTTACCCCGTTAGCATTTAAAGCATCTTCAACATCTTGCTGCAACCGCGCAAAGCCATCATTAAATTTCTGAAAACGTTGATAAACTAAATCTCTAATCCCATCACAAAATTTTTTATTATCACCCATATTCGGAGCATTCCCCGCCTTAGCCTGCACCAACAAAAGCAAATTTTTCATCCGATCGAAATAAATGGCATCAATCCCATTGTCATTTTCCCCATTGACAATTGAGTTAGCCGCTTGAGCTGGGGTAATGTCGGCAAGATTGGCGATCGCAAATGCAGCCAAAGAACGACTCAATCGATTTTTTTCATGTTGCTCTGGTGTCCAGTTCCTCTGAAGCGGCGCGGTCATTTGAAAATAATCCTGCTTTAGTGCCTCAATGATTTGAGTCTTTTTGGCATTGGTATTCGGATTAGGCATTGAGCGATCGTTAATATTTTAATTTTTTCTAATATCGCTAAAAAGTTAAGCTTTTAAGCTTAACTTTTTAGCTGATATCTAAGCAACCTCTACGAACACACCGCTGCGAGCAAACTCCTCTTCTTCAGGAGTGAAGACTGGAGATCGATCGACCAGATCCGGGTCAAAGTAATATGTCTCTTGTAGGAATTGTCCGGTGACGATCGCCTCCTCCAACTCCTTGATATAATCTTGGGCAACTAAGCAAGCCTCCTTGATGCCTTCTGAGTCCCGCTTATCCAACAGTTTTTGCAATGTTGCTCTCACCCCTGTCAGTCGTGCCGCGGGTTTGAGCATACCGTAGAGGCGGTACATCCGATCGGTGGCAATGCTAATGTGTTTGAGGGCGTTGGCTCGTGCTAGCTCAGAGTCAATACTGGGCCAATAACGGGTGGTGTAGAATGCTTTCTCATCCTTGTGATACCACTCCTCCGATCGCGCAATTGATGAGGAGACAGTATTGTGCAGCTTCCAGAAGAATAAGCGCAGGGAATCGCCATCTACTACGGTAGACAGCTTTGCCTCCATTGATACCTCAAAGTTATTCAGACGCGGGTCGCGCCCAAGCACCAGGTACTCCACAGGGTACATTTCCACCTCCTTATTCTGCACCACGTAGGCGTTGAGGTGGTGGCGGCAGTAGGGGCAGGGATACATAGTGGCAAACAGCTTGAAAAAGTCCTTGAAGATGGCCACCAGAGTTTTTTGCTGTTTGGGGGTCTTCGTAGAGACGATTTCAGCCGTAGTGTGGAAGAAACGCCACACCGCAGGGCCAATATAGTAAGGGAAGCTGACGCGCATTTGTGAATTCTTGATTTCACTGCGATCGAGATACACGTCGATAAATGACACATATTGCGAAAGTTCGCCAGACTCGCGCCCAAACTCCATGCGTTCGCGCCGTTTCTGTACCCCATTTAGGTAGTTGTGCGTCAAGCGCCATGCCTGTTTGAGCATCAGTTGCTGTTTTGGAGCGCATTTGGGAAAGCTTTCTATAACATCCGCCCCATAGCGCCCAAATTCCCCTGACGTTTTAGTGGCTTCGTACCACTGGTTTAAAGCCGTTTCGTCAGGCACCGTGTTCAAGGGGATGTCTGCTGCGGTAATGACGCTAAAGGCAGCCAGCAACTTCGGCATAAAGTCTTCATACCAATATGCCACGGGCATCATCGCACCATCGATTTTCTCTGAGGCATCCGAGAGGATGACGCGGTTCCACTTCTTCAGGTAATCTTTGGGATTTCCCTCAGATTGGGCTGGTGGCGGTGCCATTTCCTCACTCAGCTCCATTTTTCGCAGTCGGTTGAGTTCGTTGATGGCAAGCACGCCCTCAGCGATGTCGCGCAAGTTGAGACTCTTCTTTTTGATGGTGATTGCAAACTCGACTCCCGCGGCAAACTTTTCCTTGGCGGTGGCAGATTTACCCCGCGCCTCCAACATGGCTTTTTGTTCTGCCAACATTTCTGGAGTTTTTTCGATCGTCTTCCACTTCTTGATGCGAGCCTGTAGTCTGGCATATTCATCTTCGATCGATTTCACGACTGCATCCAGTACAGGGTTGCACGCAGACTCTACGATACCTAATCCTTTATAAAGGGCGATCGCAGTTTTGACAAATTGCACAAAATCAGCGATTCTGTACGGCAAGTTTCTCACGCGCAGGTGAGTCTGGTGGTTGGCGGAGAAACTCTCGCGGAAGCTGCGGTAGGCGGCTCCCTGGATCAGACGAAACAAACCAATCTGCATCTGTAAGCGGGACGTACCGCGCTTCTTCTCAGTTTGTGGGTGTTGGGCGAGTAGTTCTTTTAGCCGCGCTATTTCTGGATTGCTATCGGTGGGTGCTTCTTCTAGATTAGGTTCAATAGTGGCAGAAGCTGCCTCATCGATCGCAGTTGCTGTACTTGCGATCGCAGCGGCTGTACTATCTGAAATCTCGGTTGTCTGTGTACTGACAACTGGAACGGGCGAGTCTTTATATCCGGTTGCGAGCTCTGACTCATCCGGTACCAGTTTGCAGAATTCCTCAAAGTCAATTGAGGCATCGCCATCATTGTCTACCTCTTTGATGATCTCATCCAGCTCTTGCTCTGTGAGCCCAAACTGGCTCATCACACCCTGCATCTCGTTTTTAGTGATTTGACCGCTGCCATCCTCGTCAAATACACTAAATGCCATTTTGAGACGACTCTGGCGATCGCCCTGCTGGGACACCATCAGCATTTTGAATTCCTCAAAATCGATGCTGCCCGACAAGTCTACGTCCACTTCCTTGATCATGTCGCGCAGATCGGTTTCGTTAGGACTCTGGCCTAGCGATCGCATCACTTGACCCAGTTCTTCTGATGAGATACCACCGCTCCCGTCCGCGTCAAATACTTTGAAGGCTTCCCATAACTTTGCCACATCTTCTTCAGTCATGGCTTTTTTTTCAAGCTCCACAGATGTCATAACTAAATTTTCCCTGATTTTTTTATTAGCTGTCTATTGATTATGACTAATATACTTTAATTCCTGATGACTTACGCAACGGTATTGTCACATCCAAGGGGGGGTGCCTATCTCTCCCACTTTGGCTTGTGACAGTCGATCTATCAGTTTGATATTACTCCCAGTAATTTTCCCAATCATCCTGAAAAGCTTCCCGTAATCTCTGCATATACGCATCAGTCTTAATCTTCACCATCCACAGATTATGAGAGTTGCTGCCTCCCTTGCACACAACACCTTCATCCACACCGTATTTCCCCTCGCGAATATCATCCATAAACTTGCCAGTTAATTTGCCGCGATAAATCACTCGCGCAATATTTAATTTACCAAAATCCTGAATAAACCGATCGGGAACAACCATACCGCGATCGGTTTCCACATCAAAAAGCACTAATTGTTTGCGATCGTCCTTTTGGTGCATTCCCGCAAACGAGTTAGCACCAAAAAACTCTGTAAACACAGTAATTGCATCACAGTGATACTGTTCGTTCTCTCGAAATATAGACTCTAACGGACTAGCAAAATCTCTCTTAAATATTTCAGGTGCTGTTTCTAAACCTGGATGTGCAGCATTAAATTCTGCAATTCCCATTTCATCCAAATCAAATCTACTGCGGCGCATACCAAAAGCATACCAACCGAGTTCAAATTCCCAAACCCAATGAAAATTAGTGCCATCGTACTTTTCAAAAGCTATACATTGTTCGTTAGGGCAATTTTTACTATCTGGAATTTTGGGATATGCAAGCTGAATTCGTGTCATATAGAGGAAGGAAGTTCGGCAACGGATTCTGTAACGGATGTAACGGATGTCAGTCCGAGGGAAGTCGGAAGAAGGAAGAAGGAAAGGGTTTCTAACAGTTTCCCCCCTTCCCCTTCTTTCCTAAAAATCCCTCAATTGAGCAGTTTGAACCGCAATATCTTTCGTCTGGGCACCGCGGCGCACCTTCAGCTTGAGAATTTGACCGATTTGGCTGTTTTCCACCAAATTTTGCAACTGTGCCGGCTGTGTCACTTTCTCGCCGTCAATTTGAACGATCGCATCTCCCTTCTGAATCCCGGCTTTCTCAGCAGGCGTATTGGGCACCACTCGCATCACCAATACCCCTGTAACTTCCGGCACGATCGCAGGAGCATTGGGGTCAGCATTATTCTCTCTGGCCATTTCAGGAGTCAAAGCAATCATCTGAATCCCCAAAAACGGGTGGCTGACTTGTTCTCCCTTGGCTAACTGCGCGTAGATGGCCTTGGCTTTGTCGATCGGAATTGCAAACCCAATACCCATTGCATCAGCTCGAATCGCCGTGTTGATACCAATCACTTCTCCCCTGCTGTTTAACAGCGGGCCGCCGGAATTGCCGGGATTGATGGCCGCATCCGTTTGAATGAAATCGAGCCGCTTGTCGGGGATGCCGACGGCTGCACTGGAGCGTTTGAGAGTGCTGATAATGCCCAAGGTGACGGTGTTGTCAAATCCTAGGGGGTTGCCCACGGCGATCGCCCAATCTCCCACTTTCACCGCATCGGAATCTCCCAAGGTTGCCACGGGCAAGTTAACTTCCTTAGTATTAATTTTGACCACAGCCAAATCTGTTACTTCGTCAGTACCTTGGACTTGTCCTGGAAATGTCCGCCCGTCGTTGAGAGTTACAGTGACTCGATCGGCTTTGTCAACTACGTGAGCGTTGGTTAAAACAATCCCGCTTTTGTCGATGATGAAGCCAGAACCTTGACCGCGCAAGCGTTCTTGTCTCGGTGTCATGCTTCGCAAATCTTCTCCCAAAAATCTGCGGAAGAAGGGGTCTTCCATTAACGGGTCGAGGTTGCGACTGACAGTGCGCTCGGTATCAATGCGAACAACCGCTGGCCCGACTCGATCGACTGCCGCCGTCACAAAACTGTTGGTATTTGTCGCCGCCGGGATTTCCGGGCTCTGCAGTGCTAGCATTTGCGGATTTGGCAGAGTCGCTGGGGAACTCAAATCTGCTTGCTGCAGGGCTGTTCTTGCCATTTCCCGCGAGTTTGGCGGATTTTTGTCAATTGCTAAAGCCAGTGCAGGATTGATTGCTAGAACGCTCAGGGCGATCGTCATTCCTAAAATTAGGGCGAAGTGGCGATCGCCGGTGCGGGGTGCGCGGTCAAAAAACTTAAATAGTCGCATAGCGTCAATCTTTGTTACTCTGAGTTATTCTGGTCAAGGTGTGGGAAGGTGTGCGATCGCGCCCGCTCAATTATTTGCGGCTCTCTAGATCCTAAATATATTTTGACAGTTACAATACATGAGTCAGCAGCTTTGACAAATTCAACATATTCTCAATTCTAACTTGAAAATTTTCTTGACTAACATCAATTTCACAAAATAATGCAACACTAGACACGGGAGCCAACCCTTACCGAATAACTCACTTCCCAATCTAAAATCTAAAATCTAAAATAGCATAACCCCAATGATTGTATCTGATACTTCTACTGACAAATCCTTGCCCTCAAATTCCCACCACCATCACAATGAATCGGCCCACCCTCACCATCACGATGAAGAATCGATGCGGCGGCTGGTAAATCGCTTATCTCGGATTGAAGGACACGTCCGTGGTATCAAAACAATGGTGCAAGAAAACCGTCCCTGTCCCGAAGTTCTCGTGCAAGTTGCAGCAGTTAGAGGAGCCCTCGATCGCGTAGCGAGAATCATTCTTGACGAACATTTAACCGAGTGCATCGCCCGAGCCGCTAAAGAAGGCAATATTGATACAGAAATAGAAGAATTGAAAGCGGCTTTGGATCGGTTTTTGCCTTAATTGCTGCCGATTTTTACCTCCATATAACAAAACCTGCAAATTAGACAAAACTTGCAAGCTATAAATTATGGCAGATTTTTTAAGCATCTTTCACAAACTCTGAGAGCGAGTTTGCTTCACAAAACTGATGCCAAAGAAACCCGGTTTTTGTGAGAAATCTTGGTTTGCTAGCGCAGTATCTAGGAAGAAACCGGGTTTCTGACCCGCGCGCGCAATTTTTAGTTCAAAAACAATTAGTTGAGTTTGTATAGAAGATCCAAATCCTCAAAAATTTCAAAACCTGCAAACTTTTGGACGGTGATTGACTTGCTGCGCGAGTATCAACTGTCTAGACTTTCGTCAGCTTGGCTTTTAGCTGATATCTGACTGTTGCGTAAACGGCTTTATAGGAAGCTTCAATGCTGTATTCCTGCTGCAACCACTCTTGAATTTCTCCATAGCTTTTAAAGCCTTTCTGGGGATCGCTGAGGCGCATTGCCAAACTAGCGCGGGCTAGAGGAGGAATCGCAGGCTTGCGGCCGCCGCTGTGCTTTGTTTCTAGGAGTCCTTCAAGTCCGTCAGAGCGGTATTTTCTCAGCCACCGCTGCACGGTAATTCGGTTGACGCCGATTGTCATTGCTAATTCTTTAACTGTCTTAATTTGACAAATTTTAAACAGGTAAAGTGCTTGAATTTTTTGAAAGCCACTTGCCGTTTTTTGTTCGTTTAGCAAGCTTTTCAATTCTTCACTTGTCTCTGTGATGCTAAGTTTACATACTCCAGCCATACCAATCACCTCACGATTTGCGTTATACAATAGGTTTGTTTGACAAGGGATAAAAATCTGCCCCGTCCCAATCGATCGCCTGTTGTTTGCTAATCAAGCAATACACAAGCGCTCTCAATCAAATTTTTTCAGTCATCGGCTTACTCAGACGATAGTAAGCTGGTTCTTGGTTTAGCCCGGGGCTGCAACCAGATTTTTTGAGAAATTACCTGTTTTTGGGGTAATTTTTGTCTTCGACGATCGCACCAGCGTCCTTGCTAATACCGATCTTGGTTAACCGTTTGACTGCTACATTCGCTGCAATAGTTGAATTTTATGCGATACCATTTCTGCTATTTTTACTCAACATTTATCATCGTTTTCATGGTGTGTTTCGGTATTTTTTGTGCCGATATTGGCAATTTTTAATCATTACGTGCTAGCAAACAGGTTAAATCTGTACGCCAGCGATCGAAATTTTACACATACATTTCCCTGTACCCATAAGTGCATTTCTGGCTCTCGCTGTGCCAGAAATCCTGCGATATCAGCACTTTCATCAATCTGAACAGGTTGCGTCGAGTTACGCTAGAACCGACCTTCGTGCCACAGGCCTGTCTCTGTGAAACTACTTGATCGATCGCCTGTTGAGTAAAACACGCAGGCGGTGGGATTGTCAATTTCCCAGCCGCACGGTATCATTATCGGCTATTTTTTGGGCTTTGTCGCGATCGAAACGGTTGTTTCTATGTGATACTACTAACATCAATTAGCGATCGCGGTCACACCACTCCTCAGTAAACTCAACTATACGCAAGAACTTATGGCCTCGATCGCCCTTTGGAGTTAAGATCCTTTGATTTACTCAAAAAGTGCGATCGAGGTTGTTAAAAAAATTAATCTTAATTTTTGTTAATTCAGGGGCAAAGAGAATCTTGTTTTGCGCTTCTACTCCCCAAACAGTCTCAGAGTTCTGGGCCTGTGAACCTGTCAGCATCTAAAATCTCAAATGGCAGAACATCCGGTACAACCAACCAACTGACAGTATTCTGCATTTAAAAGGTGTAGAGAAGGCAAAATGAAAGTTGACGAACTGCTCAAGCTATACGCAATAGGAGAAAGAAATTTTAGTGGGGTCTACCTGCACGAAGTATACCTCTACGAAGCAGAATTGATTGGAGCCAATCTGTATGAAGCAGATTTGATTGGCTCCAATCTCAGCAAAGGCAAACTCAGCAGAGTCAACTTTGGCAAAGCCAATTTGTCCAAAATCAATTTGAGCAGAGCCGACTTAGCTGGAGCGGACTTCACAGAAGCACTTTTACTGGAAGCTAACCTGTACAGAGCAGAGTTGATGGGAGCAAATTTGAGCAAAGCAGACTTGAGCGGTGCTTCGCTGATCCAAGCAACTTTAATTGGAGCCAACATATCTCGGGCAATACTCTGCCGTACAGACTTGCACGGAGTAAATCTTTACGGAGTAAACTTGCGGAGGGCGGTGCTGACAGAAGCCGATTTAATTGGCGCAAACCTGAGCAAAGTAGACCTCAGCGGAGCCGACTTAATGGGAGCGAGCTTAATTAGGGCAGACTTGACAGAAGCGATTTTAAGTGCCTCTGATTTAAGCGGGGCAAATCTCCTAGGAGCAAACCTTACAAAAGTTAACCTGAACGGAGTATATCTGAAGGGTACGACGATGCCCGACGGCACGATCCACGACTAATTTATCAGAAAATTGGGTTGAAAACCCCGTCCTTTGAGGACGGCTTTTTTGCATTGTTAAGTAAAATAACAAATCCATCTTCACAAATGAATATGGTAGAGTATAGCAATCAGACAAGATGTAAAAACCTACCTCCGGACTGGGGGAAAGTCTACGCCCAAAACATTCACAGAGGAGATATGATTGTGCGCGTAACGTGCAAATGCGGTCAGCCTGGGAACCCTAGCAATAGGGATATTAAGACCCAAATGTCTTAAGAATCCTCGTGCCCGATTGCCGAGGAGTGTCAAGTTTTAAATTTTATGGTTGGTGAGAACCGCTGCTCAAGGGTAACAAGCTTTTTGTTACCCTAATTTATTGGTGGCGAAATGTTTATTTGAGACTCTGTTGAGGCTGTGAATTTTAATGTATCGGCCTGGACGCATTCAGGTCAAAGAAACCGGGTTTTTACCCTATCTGTGGACTACAACGCGCATATTTTCCTAAAAAACCCGGTTTCTGATCGCCCGTGGGTAAGCCCTATGTATGATGTCTAGAATCAGGTAATATTTAACAATATCTGTTATCTTGGCTTTCACTTGCTTTGATAAAAGCTATTTTAGATTTAATATTTGGGATTTTGGATGGTTAATATGAAACTTAGAATCCTTGCTGCTGCAACGCTGTTGAGCGCGATCGCCCCTCTAGCTCCTGCAGGGGCCGAGAACATCCAACACACGCAACAATTACTAGCCACCAAACAGTGCCCCAACTGCGACCTGAGCAGTGCCGGTCTGGTTTTAGCCAACTTAACAGGAGCGAATCTCAAAGGAGCTGACTTGAGATTGGCGAACCTCAGCCGAGCCAACCTCACCGGAGCCGACCTCAGCGGAGCCAATCTCAGCGGCACAAGTTTGTTTGGTGTCAACCTCACCGGAGCCAACCTCAGCGGAGCCAACCTCAGCGGAGCTGACTTGAGAAGCGCCTATCTCAGCAATGCCAATTTAACTGACACCAATTTAACTAACGCCCAATTGCTGGGAGTTAGGGGAATGCCAACTAATATCGGCAGCGCGGAAGATTTCTATCGCTTGGGAGTAATGGAAGCTCAAGCGGGAAACTACAGAAACGCCATTGATTATTACAATCAAGCCCTGAATATGAAATCGGATCTAGCCGCCGTTTATTTCGCGCGCAGTATGTCTCGGGCTGATTTGGGAGATTTCGCCGGGGCGACTCAAGATGCCGATCGAGCTAAGCAACTCTTTACCGATCAAGGAAATCCCCAAGGTCAGGAATTGTCAAAGCAGTTAGCCGAAGCCATTGTGGCGCGCCAAAAACCAACCGAGCCGCGCACTGGGGGTAACGGCAACTTGATGAGTCTTCTCGGCTCCCTCGGTTCGGTTCTGGTGAAGATACTCTTGCCTTAAGCAGAGCTTGCTAATTCACCGGAATCTCGATCCAGAACTCTGTACCGCGACCTGGCACAGAAATACACTTGAGTGTTCCTTGGTGTTTCTCAACTACAATTTGATAACTGATAGAAAGTCCTAAACCCGTCCCCCGACCGACGGGTTTAGTCGTAAAAAAGGGATTAAATATGTGAGAAATCAACTCTTTGGGAATGCCGTGACCGTTGTCTGCAATGCAAATTCCTACTGTTGTTTCATCGATTAATTCGGTACGAATCCGAATGGAAGGGTAGGAAAAATCAGGAATCAAAGACTCGCTGCTACCATTTATATCTGCAGGTTCTATCTCCGGTTTCTGAGAGCTAAAATATGTTGCTGCTGCGCTGGCAGAGAGTCCGGGAACATTGATAATTTGCTCTTTTTGTCCCATTTCTAGCGCGTCAATGGCATTGCCGAGCAAATTCATAAATACCTGATTTAGCGAGCTCGCATAGCATTCTACTAAGGGCAAATTGCCGTATTCTTTGATGATTTCTACGCTGGGGCGATCGGACTGCGATTTGCATCTGTGTTGCAAAATCAACATGGTACTGTCGATGCCTTCGTGAATATCAACAGGTTTCTTTTGAGCTTGATCGAGTCTAGAAAAATTCCGCAAAGATACAACTAACTGGCGGATGCGCTCAGATCCGACTTTCATGGAGGTCAAAATTTTGGGTAAATCTTCGGCCAGAAATTCAACGTCGATGGCTTCGGAGCACTCGCTAATTTCTGGGTGGGGATTGGGATAGTGCTGGCGGTAGAGTTCCACCAAGCAGAGCAAATCTTTGCTGTATTCGCTGGCGTGGGAAAGATTTCCGTAGATAAAGTTAACGGGGTTGTTGATTTCGTGGGCGACTCCCGCCACGAGTTGTCCGAGACTGGACATTTTTTCGGTTTGAATCAGTTGGGCTTGGGTATTGTTGAGTTCTGTGAGGGTTTTAGCTAGCTGTTCGGCTTTGTCTCGATCGGCAGTTGCGGCATTGAGACTTTCTTGATAAAGTTCTGCTTGGTGAATGGCGATCGCAGCTTGAGAGGCCAAATGTTGCAGCAACTCTTGTTCTGCTGTTTGCCAAACCCTCGGCGCGGAACACTCATGGGCTATCAGCAACCCCCAACATTCGGTATCTGTGCCCATCATCGGCACAATTAAACTTCCCCTCACCTGCAATTTTTCCAAAAATTCGCGGTGACAGGGCGTTAAATCCTCAGTCTCAATATCGTTAATTGCTCGCACTCGTCCAGCTCGGTAAAAGCACTCTGAGCCTTCGGGGAAGCATTCTTGTGGAGATTTGAGACCTAAAATTGACTCCCACTCGCCGCGCACAGCTTCGACAACTACCTCGCCCTGTTTGGCGGCGGTAAATTGATAGATTACGGTGCGATCCGTATCGAGCAAAACTCTCACTTCCCGCACAATAGTTTGGAGGATGGTTTTTAAATCTAAGGTGCTGCGAATTTGGTCTCTAACTCTGGTCAATACTCGAGCAAAGTCCAAGGATTTTTGCAATTGGGCGGTGCGTTCTTGAACTTGGCGCTCCAAGTTGGCATTCAGGGCCTGCACTTCTTTATAAAGTAGGTACTGCCCAATTGCCGCACAAAATTGGCTGCCGATCGCTAAAGCTTGCTCGATATCTTCCCGTTTCCACTCCGGCGACTGACCTTTTTTGATTTCTCGCCAGACTTCAAAGGATTGTCTGGGAAGGGTTTGTGCAGCGCTGCTGTCAAAGCGCCCCGCCCACATTTTTTCGGTATCAATTTCATTGCGAAAAATGGTCAAACAGCCTACTACTTGTTGTTCGTGGTGGAGGGGAATTACCAGCAAACCCCGAATTTTAGTAGCTTGGAAAGCTGGGAATAAAACTCGAAATTGAGATTCTTTGTAGAGGTCTGTAATTATCCAAGCTGGGAATTGAGAATTAGTAAAAGTTGAGAATTTGGGAATTTTTTCGGTATTTTTGAATCCTTTGCTCAGCCATTGCTGCCAGAGCGGATGAGCTTCGATCGCCCCTGGTGTTTCTCCGTTGGAAAGTGTGGGTTGCTCGCCGGTGGCGAACAGTTCAAAGGTAGGCTTGCTTTGGGCAGTAATGGCAAATGCTCGATCGCCCTTAACCGATAACTTGTCGCTGTTTTTGACATTCGGGGCGTTGAGATAAATTCTGCCACCGCTGCCACCAAAGGCTGCAACAGTGGCCTCTAAAGCCTGTTGCAGTTGAATATTGCCGTGACCGTACAACATGGCTGCGATGCGGCTCACGGTGGCTTCGCGGGCTGCTTGAGAGCGGATTTGGTGGAGCAGGATCGAGTGGCCGATCGCATTTGACAGTTGATCTGCTACGAGCTGAACTACTTCTAAATCTGTGGGTAAAATATTGCGGGGAACCGAGTGGTGAGCAACTAAGAGTCCCCACAGTTCGATGTGAGTTTGGCGATCGCTTCCCGGCTCGTATCTAGTCACGCACGCGGGGGCTTCGCATATATCTTCTGTTTGGCTGTTTTTCGACACGATCCGGCGGTGCAAAATCGGCACGACGAAGGAAGATTGCACTCCCATTCCCATCAGGTAAGCTGCGTGGCAAGGATCGAGCGATCGGTAGTGCGTTTCTTCGTTTAGCAAAGGTTGACCAGTATCGGCGACATCGAGGGGACTCAGGACGATCGTCCCGGAGTTAACATCTACGATCGTCCGCTGGCGCATCCTGACATACATCTCCCTGGCGTGGGGGGGGATGTCGTCTGCTGGAAAGTGCAAACCCTTCAAGGAAGGGAGACGGTTGTTATTAATTGATTCGGCAACAACTTCTCCGCTGCAGTCGGCACTAAACCTATAAATCATGATGCGATCTGTTTTCAAAAAAGACCGCACTTCTGCTACCGCAGTGGTTAAAATATCTTCTAATTCTAGAGATTGGCGGATGCGTTCTGTGATCCGCCGCACCAAAATTTCTCTGTCTAGTTTATGATTTAATTCTTCTTGTGTGTTTTCTGTCAGTTGCATAAATCTCCTTTGGCAATCATCAGAATTACGATAAAAATAAGAAGTTTTGATATGCTGTCAGATCGCTCTGACGAGCACTGCACCTGCCTGATTTTTTAATTTAACCGATCTGTAGAATGAATCGGGCGCGCGCGGCTTAGAGAGGACGCTGGAGCGCTGGGGGGACGGAAAATGTGCGATCGCCCCGGTTTAGTCTTTGCCTTCAACAGACCAAGAAGCTTAACCGAATGATAATTATTATTATAATATTCTCATAAATTTCTCGCAATCTTAAAATCTCACTCTCATAATTATTAATCATCAAGGTAACTTGACATTTGTTTGTCTAACTTCATATAATAATCAAAAAAAAAAGGAATTTGAGTTTCTCTCAGCCTCCCAGACGCTGACCAATTTCGTGTCGCACGCTCATCAAAATTTTACCCAAATGATTTTGGCCTGTTCCCTCGCAGCCGCAGCCCCAGTAGTAATCGGTTGGCGAATCCTCCACAATCACTCGCTCCCCCGTACCCAGAAGAATAGCTTGAATGTCTCGATGAGCGAGAAACTTAGTTAAAATTGCTTCCCGCATAATCGGAATTTTCACCGCTTCCCAATCGTCGCGAATCCGGTGATTGGGATCGCGACCTAATTGGGCTGCTTCTTGAGGAGTTGCTACGCCTCGAATCGCCGCCACTAATCTTCTATCGACGCTACCAACAAATTTGTGGGCTTGATAGTAATGTTCCACGGTTAACCAATTTTGACCGCCCAGGAAAATCTCATGCGGTGAAAAATTGGAAAAGCAGCCGTAAGGCTCCTCTACTTTATAAAAATAAATTATCATAATTATTTTAAATTTTCTAGGATAAGGAAGATGCAACAATCGCGGACGCACGCGCCCAGATAGTCAAACAGGTTTCAACCTGGTTTTATAGTTGAGAAACCAATATTTTTCTGAGAAACCCGGTTGAAGAGCGCAAGTCCCGATGGAACAGGGAAGGTGATATAAAAAGGTAATACGATGTCCGGTGAATTACCGGATCTAAAAAATAATTATTGGGAGCAGGCCCGAAAGCCTGCTCGCTTACTGGCTTTTTAGGATAACTGAACTGTGCTAAACAGTCGTGATATCTTTCTCTTTGGCTGCCAGAACTTCTTCTATTTTGGCGACATACTTGTCTGTCAGCTTTTGAATTTTGTCTTGCAAGTCCCGCGATTCATCTTTAGAGAGATCGCTGCTTTTTTCTTGCTTGCGAATCGAGTCAACCGCATCGCGACGGATATTCCGAATTGCGACTTTACCTTCTTCGGCAAACTTCGAGGCCATTTTGGCAAATTCTTGCCGTCTTTCGCTTGTCAGCGGTGGAATGTTCAAGCGAATAACTGAACCGTCGTTGTTGGGCACGAGTCCTACATCCGACAGAGAAATTGCTTTTTCGATCGATGTTAGTGCTGTGCGATCGAACGGTTGAATGTTGATCGTAGTTGCATCCGGCGTGCCGATATTGGCAAGGGATTTGATGGGAGTTGGTGCTCCGTAGTAATCTACCATGACTCGATCGAGGAGGGAGGAGTTGGCCCGTCCCGTCCTGATAGTATTAAAAGACCGTTGAGTAGCCTCAACTGCCTTTTGCATATGATCTTCTGCTTCAGCTAACTTCACAAAATCCTCCGACAAGGGTTCCAATAGATTCTCCCATTACGGCTCGGTAGATGTTGCCCGATACCGAGAGGTCAAATACCATAATAGGAATATTATTTTCTTTGCACAGGGCGATCGCGGTACTGTCCATCACCCGCAAGTCTTGGTTCAAGACGTGGGCGTAGGTGAGGGTTTGATACCTGCGCGCGTTGGGGTTGAGGTGGGGGTCGCAATCGTAGACCCCATCTACCTTAGTAGCTTTAAAAATCACCTGTGCATCAATTTCCGCCGCCCGCAAAGCGGCTGTAGTATCAGTAGTAAAAAAAGGATTGCCAGAACCGGCACCAAAAATTACTACCCGTTTTTTTTCGAGGTGACGAATTGCCCGCCGCCGGATGTAGGGTTCAGCTACCTCTTGCATGGCGATCGCCGATTGTACCCTCGTTGGTACTCCTGCTTGTTCCAAGGCATCCTGCAAAGTGATAGCATTCATCACCGTAGCAATCATGCCCACATAGTCGGCTGTTGCCCGATCCATCCCTGCAGAAGCAGCTTTTACGCCGCGAAAAATGTTGCCGCCGCCGACAACGATCGCGATTTGGATGCCTTCGGACACTACTTTGGCCACTTCCTGGGCGATCGATCCAACGACTACCGGATCGATGCCGTAGCCCAAGCTGCCCATCAGCGCTTCACCGCTGAGCTTCAGCAAAACCCGCTGATAAACCATCCCCATGCCGCCACTATTTTTTCTTTTTGTCTCCACCATAAGATAGCAGCACGGGTGCATTTTGAACATCAATTGCTTGGAACAGGCTGCTGGGAACGGATAAAAACCCGGTTTCTCGGCCTAATCTTCTTTTTGAGCAATCTTAAAGTTAAGGCAGAAACCGGGTTTTTTGGTGAGAAATGCGGACTTAATTTATTCCTGGGGAACGAAATCAAGAGAAGCAGAATTCATGCAGTAACGCTCGCCCGTGGGTTTTGGCCCATCGTTGAATACGTGACCGAGATGAGCGTCACAAACAGCACACAGTACCTCAGTGCGGCGCATGAATAAGCTGTTATCCGACTCATTCTTGACATTTTCTTCGTTAATGGGAGCGTAAAAACTCGGCCAACCAGTACCGGAATCGTATTTTGTTTCTGATTTAAATAGCTCGGTACCGCAGCAAATACACTTATAAATTCCGGGCTTTTTGTTGTCGTGATATTCGCCGCTAAAAGCTCTTTCGGTTCCCTTTTTTCGGGTAACTTTGAACTGTTCTGGGCTGAGTTGCTGTTGCCATTCGGCATCGGTTTTTTTAACTTTGTCTGTCATGATTTAATCTTGTTGATTGTTGACTGTTAACTGTTGACTGTTGGCTGTTGGCTGTTAACTGTTGACTCATGCCTCCATTAATATTAACCTAATTGGCTCCAAATAAACATACCAGGGAAAAGAATTGTCCTTGATCGCCCGCCACTTTTCCTTGAAAAGTTCAGCTTGCAAGTGATAATCTTGGGAATCGTGGGGAGGCGAGTGCAACTTAAGATATAATGTCACTCGGTGCGGAGTTTCTACTGTTGAGGCTACCCAACAAGCAATAGTATTTTCGCGATCGCACCCGCTAACAAAATTGATTTGATGAGCTCGAATTCCGACAGAAACTAGAGATTTGGGAATTGGTTCGACGACAGTTAAAGTGCAGCCCCAGCCGATCGCCTCTACGACAGTTTCAGCAACCGGTTTAGCAGCAGAGAAATTCTTGCAGCCCGTTAACTGCGCGACGGTGAAGTGGCGCGGGCGATCGAAAATGTTCTGTTTGCTATCAAAGGCGATCGCCCTTCCCTCAGCCAACACCAACAGATTTTTGCACACCCGGTAAACTTCCTCTAAATTGTGACTGACAAACAAAGTAATTCCCCGATAATTAGCCAGAACCTGCATTAACTCCCGTTCCAGTTGACTCCGCAAGTGCGTGTCCAAAGCCGAAAACGGTTCGTCTAACAGCAGTAAATCGGGATTCGGGGCGATCGCCCTCGCCAAAGCCACTCGCTGCTGCTGGCCGCCAGAAAGTTCGTGGGGATAGCGGTTTTCCATTCCCGACATTTGCACCGAAACAAGCTGTTCTTTGACCCGAATCTTTTGCTCGCCTTTAGATAAATGCTGCAAACCAAAAGCAATATTTTGAGCCACATTCAGATGAGGAAACAAAGCATAGTTTTGAAACAAAAAACCAATCCGGCGGTCTTTAGAAGGTAAATTAATGCCCTCTGCCGAGTCAAATAAAACCTTTCCATTAACTGCAATTTTACCGCTGCTGGGAGTTTCCAAACCCGCGATACAGCGCAGAGTCATGCTTTTGCCGGAACCCGACGCGCCCAGAATTCCCAGCACTTCCTGACCGATATCAAAACAGACCTCCAAGGCAAAGCCAGAAAGAGGTTTAAAAATATTTAAAAATAGTCCGCCTTCCAGTTGTTTTTTTGGGGGTTTTATGGTAAGTTTAGAGCTAACTTGAGCCAGATTAGATTGCCGTTGATAGTTAGGATTTGGCTTGGACGAAATTCTCGGTAAATAAGTCCAGTAATTAACCAAAGTGAGCACGCTCAAAGCAAGACTGAGAATAATCAAAACCCAAATAGCAGCTTGCCTCATATCCCCAGCTTCCACCGCAAAATAAATTGCCATCGGGATAGTTTGAGTTTGTCCGGGAATATTCCCAGCTAACATCAGCGTCGCGCCGAATTCACCCAAAGCGCGGGCAAATGCGAGAATAGTTCCTGCTATAATTCCCGGCCACGCTAGCGGCAACATAATCCGCCAAAAAACCGTCCCTTCCGAAGCGCCCAAAGTGCGGGCTGCATTGAGAAGATTGGCATCAATTTGCTCAAAAGCCCCCAAAGCAGTTTTGTACATCAGGGGAAATGATACGACTGTGGCAGTAATTACGGCGGCTTGCCAAGTAAAAATTATAGTTAAATCAAATTTTAGAAGAAATTGACCGATCGCACCATTTCTACCAAACAGCAGCAGCAGCAAAAATCCGACTACCGTGGGCGGCAAAACCAAAGGAGAGATGAAAATGCCTTCAATCAAGGCTTTACCTGGGATGCGAGTTGAAAGCATCCACCGGGCGGCAGCTATTCCCAGAAAGAAGGTAAAGAATGTGGCGATGGCTGATGATTTTAGGGATATCCATAATGGAGATATGTCAAATTCCATATTTTGGATGAACTATCGCAGTTTTGGATGATTTGTGAATGAGATTTTTTTTAACTAACCGCGAAGACGCGAAGGGCGCGAAGGAAGAAAGAGAAGGAAGAGAATCAACTGTAGGGGCGGTGTCCCCGTGCCCGCCCTCCGGGTTTCTAATTAACGAGCTAGACCAAATCCGTATTTCTGAAATACTATTTTAGCGCGATCGCCCGCTAAAAACTCAACAAAGGCTTTTGCTGCGGCGGGATTGCGGCTGTTTTTGATAATTGCTAGCGGATAAACAATGGGCGAGTGCAAGTTTTCTGCCGCCGTTAGTCGCACTGTTACTTTGTCCGATGCTTTGGCATCTGTGGTGTAGACTATACCGGCATCAACGTTACCGCTTTCGACAAATGTCAGCACTTGGCGGACGTTATTTCCCAATACTAATTTTGGCTGCAGTTGCGGCCACAATCCGAGCTTAGTTAGCATTTCCTGAGCGTATTGTCCCGCAGGTACGCTTTTGGGTTCGCCGAGCGCAATTTTCTTGATTTTTGCCTCTGTCAACTGTTTAAAATCGCTCAAAACAGCGCCATTTTTAGGAGTAATCAAAACTAGGCGATTTGTCAGCAGATTGCGGCGCGTCTCGTTCATCAGCAAATTAGCTTTTTGCAAACCATCCATTTGTTTAGTCGCGGCGCTGAAAAATATATCTACCGGAGCTCCCTGCTGAATTTGCTGCTCTAGAGCGCCGGAAGCACCAAAATTATAAGTAATAGTAGTATTGGGATTGCTGCTTTGATATACTGTTTTGATTTCTGTTAAGGCTGGCGACAGACTGATGGCGGCGGATACAGTTAAAGACTTGCGGTATCGTGCTGTGGCTGGGGAAACATTCTGAAATAAGTTCCAACTAATCAGCAGTACCAGTGTGGCGACGGCTGCGATTATCAAGTTGAGAATACGTTTTCTTTTTAGGTTCATCGGGAATAGTTGAGAATCTTTGATTTTGAATTATATCAAAACCGCTACAAAACTATCTTCCTCTTTTTCTTCCTTCGCGCTCTTTGCATCTTCGCGGTTCGTTAAATAATAGTGCGGTAGACAGACGGCATCGATCATTAGTATCAACTTAAATGTGAAAATCTTTGTATTTCTCGTTTATAGCAGAGGCCAGATCCCCCTAAATCCCCCTTAAGAAGGGGGACTTTGAGCAGAATCTTGTCCCCCCCTTCTTAAGGGGGAGTAGGGGGCAAGCTAAGGGGGGATCTGGCCTTAATCGCTAGACAGAAGACTCGCACTACGTTTGACGTTAAATTCACACTAATGGGCGGTGCCGTGTCCCTACGGATTTCAGGTGTTATCCCTATTGTCGCCATTTGACAGAACAACCGATCGCCTCTGTAATAGAAGGTTCTATCGGTTCGTCTTTGAGCAATTGGTCGATCGCGCTTTGCAAATAAGAAACCTGTACTGCTGCTGCATCGTCGGCATTATCATCAATTAAACCTTTATAGCGCAATTTGCCGTCTCGGTCTAACAAAAAAACTTCCGGCGTTTTAGAAGCCCCAAAACTGTGGGCGACATCTTGAGCAACATCTCGGATGTACGGGAAGTTGAGTTGATTGTCGGCTGCAAAAATTTTCATGTTCTCAAAACTGTCGTCGGGATACTGGTTGCAATCATTGGCGTTAATCCCGATTAAAGTAACTTCTCGATCTTGAAAAGCTGCTTGAAGTTCTTTCAGGCGATCGATATACAACTTCACGTAAGGGCAATGATTGCAGATAAATACTACCCCGATTGCCCGAAATTTTTCTAAATAGCGAGCTAAATGGTGAACTTCTTCGTCAACTCCCGGCAGTTCAAAATCGGGAGCGTAGCCATTAATTGAAGTACCCGTTGTTTCGATTGGTAAACTCATGTTTTCAGGAGGTTAAGAGCAGTATTTGCGAGCGTGAAAGATGAAATTCTCAGCAATAATCAAATTGGCTGTTTTTGGGTTTTACTTTGATTCTAACCTGGCCAACAGCTTATTTTGATTCATAATTCGCGATTTATTCCTCGTTTTGCTTTAGCCAACCTTGAGCCGCCGCTTGATATCCAATAAGTTTGTAGGTTAATTTGGCGGCGGTAAATTCTGAGACGACAGAATCTACAACAGGTGCTAATTCCATGATGTCACAGCCGATTACTTCGCAGGACTCGAAGACGCGCCGCAAAAATCCGGTTAGCGAATACCAATTTAACCCGCCCGGTTCGGGTGTGCCTACCCCTGGAATTAATGTCGGGTCGATGCCGTCTAGGTCGATCGTCAAAAATACTCGTTTGGTTGTTATGCTGGCAATGGCGCGATCGGCCCAATCCGGTTGAGTAGCGATTTCCCGAGCTCGAATCACGTTTAGCTGTTTGGCTTTAATCAAGTCGGCTTCTTCCTTGCAGATAGCGCGAATCCCGATTTGCAGTGTCGGTAAGCCCATATCAACAACCCGCCGCATCACGCAGGCGTGGTTGTGGATCGAGCCTTCGTATTCGTGTCGCAAGTCGCCGTGGGCATCGATTTGCACGACGGTGAAGGGTTCATCCGGGTAGCCTTGGCGGTAGCCTTCGACAATGCCGGCGGTGATGCTGTGCTCGCCTCCGAGAGAGATGACAAATTTCTGTTCCGCAATTAGCTGCTGTACGGTTTGTTGCGTGACTCGCAGCATTTCTGAGGATGAAACCCGTTGGTTGTTGCGGGTGTCGGCGATCGGCAATGCGGTATAAATGCCAACATCGTAGCAAACTTCGGAATCTAGTTCTTCGTCGTAGCATTCGAGCTGGTGAGAAGCTTCTAGCAGTTTGGCGGGCCCGTTTTCGCACCCCCGGCGGTAGGTGGTGGTTGCTTCGTAGGGAATTGGCAAGATTACTACTTTGGCTGTGTCGTAGTCTGGTACAATTTCTGACCCCAGAAACGGTACGACAGCAGTGGAAACGATCGTTGGCATAAGGGAAATTTTAATACAGCAAAGAAGTCAGCATCTTTAATCGTGACATAGTATCGCCTCTAACTGCAAAGTAGTCATTAGTCAGTTGGCAGTTGGCAGTTGGTGGTTGTCAGTTGGTGGTTGTCAGTCAACAGTCAACAGTCAACAGTCAACAATGCCCCATGCCCTATGCCCTATGCCCCATGCCCCATGCCCAATCTAAAATCTAAAATCCCATGACATCTTCTACGTCAACACTTGCTGCACCTCAAACTTGGCTGTGGAAAGGTTTTCCCATTTGCTACCAGACTGCGGGAACCGAGGGCCCTGCGGTGGTGTTTGTTCACGGTTTTGGCGCGTCTTCGGGCCACTGGCGCAAGAATTTGCCTGTGTTGGCTGCTGATTGTCGCTGTTATGCGATCGATCTTATCGGTTTTGGCGGTTCTGCTAAGCCCGCGCCCAAGTTTGAGATTGACTATACTTTTGAAACTTGGGGACAGCTAATTGCTGATTTTTGTCGGGAAGTTGCGGGCGGGCCGGCTTTTTTGGTGGGAAATTCGATCGGCTGTGTGGCAATAATGCAAGCGGCTGTTGATTTTCCCGATATTGCTTCTGGCGTAATTTTACTCAATTGTTCCCTGCGGTTGCTGCACGATCACAAACGCGCCGAATTGCCTTGGTATCGCAGTATGGGAGCGCCAATTGCACAAAAAGTTTTAAATGTCAAGTGGATAAGTAAATTATTTTTTAAACAATTAGCAACGCCAAAAACAGTAAAAAAAGTGCTTTTGCAAGCATATCGCCGTCCTGAAGCTGTCAGCGACGAACTGGTAAATATGCTGCTGGAACCTGCAAAAGATAGCGGCGCAGTCGAAGTATTTGTAGCATTTATCAGTTATTCTCAAGGGCCGCTACCGGAGGATTTGTTGCCTCGTTTGAGCTGTCCGGCTTTGATTTTGTGGGGTACGGACGACCCTTGGGAGCCGATCGCATTGGGGCGAGAATTGGCAAAGTTTCCGGCTGTTGAAAAGTTTATTCCTTTGGAGGGAGTTGGCCATTGTCCCCAGGATGAAGCGCCGGAATTGGTCAATCCTATTTTACTCGATTGGATTAAAGAGCGATCGGTATTTACAGAAAATTAGTGCTTTTGCTCTTTTGTTGCGGGAAGAATTACTCGTTACCAGGCTCCAGCCTGGTAACGCTGATCGGGAGGCTCTGCCTCCATTTCCTTCCCAAGCGAGGCAGAGCCTCTAGATATGGGTTCCCAGGCTGGAGCCGGGGAACCAGTTAACCAGTTAAAACTTGATAGTTCAAACAAACAGGAAACTATCAGGAGTAAAGGCTCCTTGAATTACAGCAATTTGGTCAGATGTACCAGCCAAATTGATGGAGTTACCAACAATATTGTAGTTGGAAAGACTCCCGCGTAACTGAATGCGATCGATTCCCTGCTGAAAATCTTGAATCAACGCAACTCCTGTTCCACTATAGTAGGTCTTGGCGGCATCACCTAGCACAAAAACATCTCTTCCCCGACCGCCAATCAGCACATCCGTTTCATTACTTCCCGGTGCAGCACTCGATGGGTTGACTCCAATTAGCGTATCATTGCCGCGCAAACCTGAGAGTGTATCGTTACCATCTCCTCCTACTAAAGAATTGTTCTGGATGTTTCCGGTAAGGACATCTACATTCGGAGTACCTGTGACGTTAACGAAATTCTCTACCGTAAAATTCAGAGTGCCGATACCGGGTAGATTGTTAACCGCCAAACGATTCTGCGACAAATCCACATTAATAGAAGCTGTGCCGCTACCTGTAGAAGCATCGATCGTATTAATCTGTCCCAAAGGAGCAATTATTTGTTCTATATTTTGCAGGGTATCTGTACCTGCTGCGCCTTTATCTACAATACCTTTCGCCTCAAGGCTAATGCTGCTGGTAAGGGAAAGATAGCTCATTGTATCCGTGCCTAATCCTCCAATTATGCTATCAGTGCCGCTACTACCTAGAATGAAGTTGTCTAAACTATCTCCGGTAATATTGTCGTTTCCTGCTGTGGTACTAATACTGTTAGCTGGCGGAGGGGGTGGAGTTTGATTTTGCGGAGGTAGAGCAGAATTGGTAATTTGTGCGCCTTGATTTTGAGGTGGTTGGTTGCCCGGTGCGCCTTGATTTTGAGGTGGTTGGTTGCCCGGTGCGTTGTTTGAATTAGGAAATAGTGGTGGCATGATGTAATTCCCTCGATGAGTTTTCTAAGTTTGAAGTAACTTTCAGGCTAAAGGAATGAATTCTCGATCGGCCTTTGATTTAGTCTCTACAATCATTAAACTGGTTGAAAATGACATTTATCCCTGTGCTGTGATTACAGTTTTGTAATCTGGAGAAATTAGGGTTTTTCCGAATTTTGAGGTAAATTACGATCGCCCGGTGGACGCGGTGGAATGCCCAAAATTTTAATCAAGTCTGCTTCGGTGACTCCCAACTTTTTCGCTGCACCGGGAATATCTAAACGAGGACGGGGGGGTGGGCTGGGCGGGCGATTATTTTCACTTGGCGGTTCCGGCGGTTTGGCGGGTAGCCCCAAAGCTTCGATTAACTCGGCTTCGGTGACTCCTAATTGTTTGGCAGCAGCAGGAAAATCTATACGGGGCGGATGTCTGGGCGCTTGACTGGGTTCGGGTTGGCTCTGGGCGAGTAGAGTATTAGAATTAGCTGTAGTCCGATCGGGAAAAGTCAAGCTGCTAAATCCCAGCAGCAAGGCTGTAGCAGGTAACGCTAGCAGTGAAGCAATTTTCATGATATTTACGATCGCCGACCTAAAAATGTTTATAACTACATCAAATTCCCCAAACATTACCTGCACCAGTGCGGATGGATTACAGTTTTGTAATTTAAGTAAATCCCTGATGGCCGTATAATCGCAACCGAATAGGTAAATCTATGAATGTTCTATACGTTGAAGATGAAGAAAAAATCGCCAATTTTGTTTGTATGGGCTTGAAAGAACAAGGCTTTGTTGTGGATTATTGCGATAATGGCAATGATGGCTACGATCGGGCGATGGATAATCAGTACGATGCGATCGTGCTTGATATTGTTTTACCGGGAAAAGACGGATTGTCTATCCTCAAACATCTGCGAAAGGCTGGGCGCAACGTACCTGTGATTTTATTAACGGCTCGCAATGAACTAGACGATCGCATTGAAGGGTTACATCTCGGTGCTGATGACTATTTGGCTAAACCGTTTTTTGTTGAGGAGTTAGTTGCTCGGATTTATGCTGTGGTGCGTCGGGCTTCTGGCGATCGCCAAAATATTCTGAGTGTTGGCCCAGTTAAGCTCGATCGCATTTTGCGAGAAGTTACTTGCGATCGCCATGCAGTAGAACTTACAAGCCGCGAGTTTAATCTGTTGGAATATCTGATGCGATCGCCTGGCCGGGTACTCACCCGCACGCAAATCCTCGAACATATCTGGGGCTATGATTTTAATCCGAATACGAATGTAGTAGATGTGTGCATTCAACGCATTCGCAAAAAAATAGAACCGATCGGCGGTACGGGATGGGTTGAGAGCGTGCGGGGCGTTGGCTATCGGTTTCGCAAACCAGATTCCCCATCGTGAAATTGCAATCTTTTCGCTTTCGCATTGCTCTATCATCTGCTGTTCTAGCAAGTATTGCTTTAATTGGCTTTAGTATTGTTTCGTGGTGGTTGATTTACGATGCTAAGGTCAAGCGTCTTGATGCTGAAATCAAGAATCAGTTAATCCAATCTACCCGCCCGCAATCGACGCAATGGGATGTTTATAGTGATTCTTTGCCCTCAGTTTTAGGCATGAATGATGGGGAAACAACCGCGGCTTTGCTGGTGACTGATAGAGATGGTAATTTGCTCTACCGATCGAGCCAGTGGCAAGATGGACTTGATGCTAATTCATTATGGCGATCGCTGCCCCAACCCCCTCCCGATCCTGCTAGAATACCTTTTCAATTAGAACCTCCCCCTCCACCACCTCCACCCTATCCGCCACCTCCCGATCGACCCGATTCATTTTCACCGAGAGAAAGAAGACCCCCGCGCGATCCGCCTCCTCAATTCGATCGACCGGATTTTCCTCGAGTTTTCAAAGCTAAGCTAGCAACCCAGCGTACTAGCACGGCTGTTTGGCGTGTAGGCGCGATTCATTCTCCTCAGACTCAAATAGCGATCGCTGTTAACTTACAAGCGATCGATCGGGAAATGGCATCGATTCGTAATATCTTTCTAATTTCTATTCCCGTAGTGCTTTTACTCGTGGCCAGTGGAGCGTGGGTCATATCGCGGAGTATTCTATCTCCAATTGGGCGACTTACGATGGCAATTCGCAATGTTACCGTACAGGGGCTAGATCGGCGCGTCCCTGACGGCTCAACGGATATAGAGTTTGTAGAATTAATTTTTGTGTTCAATCAGATGCTAGAACGTCTGGAACGAAGTTTTAAGCAAGCTTCTCGTTTTAGTGGAGATGCTGCCCACGAATTAAAGACTCCGCTGGCAATTTTGCAAGGCCAACTAGAACGGGCTTTGCATCAAGTTGAATCGGGTTCGGATGTGCAGCAAACCCTCAGTAAATTATTGGATGAAGTGCGCCGTTTGAGTGAAATTACCCGTAAACTTCTCTTACTTTCTCTAGCAGATGCCGGACGTATGGGTTTACATTTGGTTGAGGTGAATATGTCGGCTTTGCTATCGGAAATTGCCGAAGATATGGAACTGCTAGCACCGCATTTAGATGTGCAAATGGCAATTGCTCCCAATTTATATATCAAGGGCGATCGCGATTTGCTGGTGCAGGTTTTGCAAAATCTAGTTGGTAATGCGATTAAATATAATTTACCGAAGGGTTGGCTCAGGTTACAGGCTAACTGTCAGGGAAAAAGAGTAATTGTCAAAATTGTCAATAGCTCTCAAGATATTTCTTTGAGGGAGCGCGATCGCATTTTTGAGCGCTTCCATCGCGGTGACTCGACTCAGACCAAAAAAATAGAAGGATCGGGATTGGGGCTAAGTTTAGCAAGGGAAATCGCACGGGCCCACGGCGGCGATATTCAACTAGATGCTGCAATCCTGGGTCAAACAGGGTTTATACTGAGTTTACCTGTGGGCGATCGCGATTAACCCGATCGATGATATGGTTGCGATTGTTTTGACTTTAATTGAGCGATCGGGTTAACTTAGAATTGAGAGTTTTTAGGAGTTGAAGTGGGAGCTATATTTGCGCGATCTCGCCACAGCAACAACGGAATGCTTAACGTTCCTAAAATCATCACAACTCCCGTCAGAATCCAAACTAGCACGCGATTAGGGCGATAATCACTTCGCTCGATTTGCCAGAAAACTCGATTGTAACGCCATGCTGCTAAGGCTATGACTGCAATGCCAAAAACGACTAAACTCAGCCCTAAAGTTTCGGAGTTGAAGAAGGGAGGGGAAGAAACTTCTTGCTGAGTCACTGTAGCTTGAAATTGGCGGAGAAATAAACTGAACCGAGCGATCGCAAATCCAAAACCAATTAAAGCGAGTGAAGTTCGCAACCATGCAAGAAAGGTGCGTTCATTTGCCTGATGTTCGCGCTGTCGGTCTATTTTAGCACCCTTGTTCATCAACCCTACCTTTATAAAAAAATATTAAGCTTTCCCTCGTTGATTATTGTGTTAGTTCTGGTTGCAAAGGGAAGTATCAGTATGGCGATCGCGATTCATCATCACCAAAAAATATAGTATCAGTAAATCGACAAAAAAGCGATCGCCTCCCTCTATACCCACAGAAAATAAGAGGACACAGCATTGCTGTGTCCTACAAATACTGCGGTTAAAACCCAGTTTAAAAAGACTTAAATTCCCCGCCCGACAGAGTTCTTTTAGTCAACCAATCGTTACCCAATCTGATTGTCACGTCCGACTGCAAAGAACCCGTACTCTCAACCAGCACATCTCCAAAACCCAAAGACTGTTGAATCGCTCGGGCACCTTTAATATCGCCGTCTTGAGCGACAATCGTAGTCTCTTCTAGCGGTTCTGGCCAATCTTTATAAACCTGGACATTCCGATAGCCAGCGCGAGTCAGAGTATTGACAAAATCTTCAACAGCCGATTCATTGCCCGTACTGTCTTGAATCGCCACCTTCAGAAAAGTCGCATCAGCATTCTCGATTGTCCAAGTATTTTGGCCGAAGTCAAAATGCTCTGCCACCATAGTTTCGATCGCATTTTGGTCTGGCAACCAAAAACTTGCCTTATAGTCTTTAGGATCGCTGAATCTGCCGGGAACCATCAACATCTGCACGCCAGCGCGATCGGTTTGAGTAGCAAAACCAGCTAAAGCCACCAATTCTTCTATACTCAAATTCGTGTCAAGGTGAGACTGAATCACCGACAAAATCTTCGGCAAGCGAGACAGCAAACCTACATTAACTTCCTGTTCCACAAAAGCCCGCATCAACAATTGCTGGCGCTGCACCCGCCCAATATCGCCCAAATCGTCGTGCCGGTAAAGCAAATATTGCACGATTTGTTCGCCGTTGAGAAGCTGCTTGCCAGCCTTTAAATCTATATATAAATGTTGGCTTTCATCGGTATACTTCATGTCTTTAGGGACATTAATAGTAATGCCGCCCAGTGCATCTACCAAGCTTTTGATGCCTTGAATATTGACTGTGACATAACGGTCAATTCCCACGCCGCCCAAGAGTCCGCTGACTGATTTAGCTGACGAAGCCGGGCCACCGTAGTAATTAGCTTCGTTGATTTTCACTTCACCCCTACCTTCAACATAGGTGCGGGTGTCACGGGGAATCGAAAGCACGCTTAATCTTTTATTTTGAGGGTCAAACCTCACCAATAGCATGGTATCGGTTAACCCTTTAAAAGAGTTTTGCCAGACATCGTATCCCTGTTCCTTGTCGGGATGGCCGTCGAGGTCTGAACTCAGAACCTTAAGTCCTAAAACTAAAATATTAACTGGACGAGTCAGTTCCGGCATCTTCATGTTGAGCTTTGCCATGTCGCCTTGAGAAAACACCGCCGCTTCTTCGGGAGTCAACTTTTGTTGCTGAAGCGGTGTTGTGGAAAGCGAGACGGCTAGCAGCGCTCCGGCGGTGGCTGAGAGCATTGCTACTCCAGCCAAACCAAAACCAAAACCCAACCAACGGCCTCGATGCGGCTGGTTCGATTTTTTAGTTGCAGGTTGAGCGGTTGATTGTTCGATAGGGTCTTGATTAGGAGTTTTTTGAACTGGCACTGGCTTCCTCACAGACAACAAAAATAAAAAAACATCGCGGAAATATGTAGTATCAAGCGGAAACTGCACTCAATCAATAGGGTCGGGCTTAAAAGAACCCTAAATTATGATAAATGTTTGCCGACCACTTGCTCGGCTACGCGACTTATTCCGGGCAACCATAGCGGTTGACGCTTCCAGAGACGAACCATCAGTCCCACAGAAACAATAAAATAACTGGTTGTTAGCAGGCTACTCATTAATAACATGGTAAGTGTCGGAGATTCCGCAGAAATCGCTGCACCTTCTAAAAGAATATGTCCTAGGAGCCAACTAACAGCAAGGGCAATTGCCAAGCGGCTGACGGCTTTGCGTTCGGGGCTGCCCTGACGCCGATAAAGATTCCACAGGGCGGGGAAAAAGCCGATGACTGGGATCATTAATACAAACAGACTTGCCCGATCGAGTTCAGGA
The DNA here is from genome assembly GCF_036705185.1 of Microcoleus sp. B4-D4. Classification (NCBI taxonomy): domain Bacteria; kingdom Bacillati; phylum Cyanobacteriota; class Cyanophyceae; order Oscillatoriales; family Microcoleaceae; genus Microcoleus; species Microcoleus sp. B4-D4. The sequence goes on from NZ_JAUBTX010000003.1 coordinate 46,147, forward strand.
TTTTCTGAGGGATGTGTATTTTTCATAATTTGCATTCAAAATTTACAGGAGGTCTAGTTTTGCACAAAATTTATTGGTTTGACACAAAATTGAGCTCGCAGACCAAAATTCGCAGCAGGGCTGGTTTTGCACAAACGTTGTCTGTCAGAGGCAAAATTTTTCGGTGATTGCGGGCGATCGATCGCCCGCCAGCAACTTTTCGACCCGGAGAGCCGTATTTTGATAAACTGGATACAGCACCGCAGACAGGAGAACAGACTTAGCCATGACCAAATCTCAAAAACCGATCGTTATTTCTCCATCAATATTATCAGCCGATTTTAGCCGTCTCGGAGAAGAGATTCAGGCGGTCGATCGAGCTGGGGCTGACTGGATTCACGTAGATGTGATGGACGGTCGCTTTGTTCCTAATATTACTATCGGGCCGATGATTGTCGAAGCAATTCGTCCCGTTACTACCAAGATAATCGATGTCCACCTGATGATTGTGGAGCCGGAGAAATACGTCGAAGACTTTGCTAAGGCTGGTGCGGACATTATTTCCGTTCACGCCGAGCACAATGCTTCGCCTCACTTGCACCGCACCCTAGGTCAAATTCGGGAATTGGGCAAGCAGGCTGGTGTGGTTCTGAATCCTTCGACACCCCTAGAGTTGATCGAGTACGTGCTGGAACTTTGCGATTTGGTGCTGATTATGAGCGTGAATCCGGGCTTTGGCGGCCAAAGTTTTATCCCGGCGGTGCTGCCGAAAATTCGCCAGTTGCGCCAAATGTGCGATGAGAAGGGCCTCGATCCTTGGATTGAGGTGGATGGCGGTTTGAAGACGAACAATACTTGGCAGGTTCTGGAAGCGGGCGCAAATGCGATCGTCGCGGGTTCTGCTGTGTTTAAGGCGAAGGATTACGCAAGCGCGATCGAGGGTATCCGCAACAGCAAGCGCCCGACTCCTGAGTTGGCTGCTGTTTAGTTGAAAATGCGATCGTTTCCGTCAAGTTATACCAATTCCGGTTGTATCGGAATTAATATTACCCGAAATCAGGACACGGCAGTGCCGTGTCCCTACAATTAATCTGGCGTAGAAATCAAGACACGGCTTGGCTTAAGTCCCTACAATATTATTTTGGGTAGGGACACGGCATTGCCGTCTCCTCTATCATTCCGGTGCAACCGGAATTGAGCGCACCCGCAGCGTCAGGCGCACTGTATCCCCAATAAAGTGAGGAATGCGCCAACTAAACAGCCATTTTTTAATCGTTTTCAGCAACTCCACATCCGCCAAAGTCGAAGCATCATCATCCACAACTATTCGACTGGGGCGCACCTTACCGAAGACAATTTCTAACACCAATTCGCCATTTGTACCCGGTGGCACAGTCAGAGTTTCCAAGTGTTCGTTTAAACTATCGATCGCCTCTTCATCCAACCCCGTAGCGCTAACAACTTCTACAGGTGAGGTGCCGCGCGGGCGCGCCGACGGTGCGGGGGCGCTGGCTAGTGCGGACAATGAATACATCTGCTGAGGTGGGCTAAATGAGATGCCGCGTTCTAATTCTCCTCCTGCTTCCATCCAGTCTGTGCTGCCATCTATATAGTCTGTGTGGCCACCAAATACGCCCTCATATTCCACCGCTTCCGGCATTTCTACTGGCACATTCATCGCGATCGATTCCGCACCCGGTTCGACGCGCACATCATCGCTGACGGCCACAAAAGCCGTGTACTGCGACAGAAGCTGATAGGTTAGCGCCGTTTCTGTCACTGTTTCCACTCCCACCTTGGTTTCGTACTGCACCATCTGATTCATCAAATCTTTGATGCGATGCCGCCCCCAAAGCTGGGCAACTGCCGGATTTCCAGCATCAGTAAAGTTCATCTCGTAGGTTTGGATGTATTGGTGTCCGCCTGCGCTAACTCCTTTTATATGAAGTGTTCCAGCTTGGCGATCGCCCTTTTTACCAAATAAAACCAGCGGTTGTTCGGCAAATAAATCCGGCGCAACTGACGGATAAATTACCGGATTTTCGCCCTCTCCCTGCCAAGTAATTTCTAGATTTATTAACACCGGATTGTTGATTTGCCGGAAGAACTTTTCCACAAATTTATTAACTGGTTCGTCGTGGGTGACAATCCGGGAAAACCCCCGTCCAATTTCGGCAATGCGATCGAGCAAAAAGCGATTAACGGAACTCCCCGCACCAAAACTGTACAGGCGATTCCCCGATTTGAGATGCTGCTGTACTTCGGCGAAAATCTCGTTTTCGTTGCCGATGTAACCGTCGCTAAGCAATACCACAGTCCGCAAGCGCCCGGATGGTGCTGGAAAATCGATCGCAGCCCGAATGCCGCCCAACATTTCCGTACCACCGTTAGCGTGGAGTTTGTTAATATATGCGATCGCCTGTTGCCGATTCTCCGCTGTATTCGGTAGCGGTTGTTTTGACAGTTGCCGCACTTTGTCGGAAAAATCCAAAATCGAGAAAGTATCCGCTGGATTCAATCCGTTAATAAATTGCCGCAACAATGCCTGACATTGCTGCAAAGGCGCACCGGATTGCGAACCAGAAGTATCGACTAAAAAAACGACATCTTTCGGAACAATTTCATCGGTTTTATACTCGATCGCCGGAATTAAGTAAATAGCAAAATGTCCGCCGCGATCGTCCGATTGAGTTAATACCGTCGATTGAGTTTCTCGACCGGCAACTTGATAGCGAACAATCAAATCTTTGTTGGGAATTGTATCTTGATTTCCCAACTGAATTCGCACCTTCAGCCCATTCTTTTGCTCGCTGTTTGGGGAAGTTTGGGGAGAGTCGAAATATTCAATTTGCAGTTGGTGCGATGGAGAATTGACATTGCGAATCGGTACGCCCGCCTCAATTTCCAGCGTCACGCCGATATCCTGTCCCGATCGCATTCCCGGCGGCAAAATCGGGGCATTCAGCCGCGACGCATCGGGAACAATATCGGTAGACGAATTAACTGTCATTGGGGCTGGGGCGCTACCGCTGGCTGCAGTTTCATCCAGCGGCGTACCGGGAATATATCGCGGCCCGACAACCATCGGAAACACAAATTCATAATCCCCAGCTTGAAATTTCAAGCTGTCCGTATAGCGAATCACAACCTCGATTTCTTCTCCCGGTTTGATGTTGGCAAGGGACTGGGTGAAAATATTATCTCGCTCTTGTTCCAGCAAACCCGCAGTTCGCCCTTCTTGTTTGGCTTTTTCGTAAATTCGCTGTGCTTCTTCGCGTTTTTTGATGCTGCCTTTAATAGTGTTACTGCCAATTTTAATTTCCATCTCATCAACCGCTGCTTCGGCAGGTAGCGGAAAAATATAGACGGCTTCCAGCGGCTTGGTGAAAGGATTTTCAAATGTTTGCGAGACTTCAACTCGCGATAGATTTCCGGCTATTTGGGCTAGAACTTCTGTATGTTTCAGGGGAAAAACGAGTTGTTTTCCTTCGGGGGAACGCACGTACAATCCACTGGTGCGATCGGTTGGAGATATCAAGGGTGTCATGAGGTTGTTCCTCCATCACTGATATATGAGGTGATATAAATATCGCAACTGCCATGCAAATTCTTGCGATTGACTTGATGCTAACAATCTTGTTCTTTATGTTCTGTTTTTGACGGTGTTTGAGGATGTGTGTATTATAATATCATACAAACAGTAATGCTCAGTTGCGATCGACTCAAACAGCCAGTCATTCGATTTTAGATTTTAGATTACTCGTTACCAGGCTCTGCCTGGTAACGCAGATCCGGAGGCTCTGCCTCAATTTTCGCGAGGCTCTTCAAGAGTGACATCGATTCCTAGGCTCTTAGCCTCTTAACCAGTTATTGAAAATGATTTAGGAGTGCTATAATTCCCATTTTGCAAATTCAATCGCAGCGTTTCTGTCAACTCCGGTTGCACTTTTTTGCGATATAGAGGAGACGGCAATGCCCTGTCCCTACTGAGATTAATTGTAGGGACACCGCAGGTGCAGTGTCCTCATTTCGGGTAATATTAATTCCGATGCAACCGGAAATGAGATTGATTATTTCGAGACATTCGCGAGAATGTTTTCCATCTCAGAAAGCTCGACAGCCCCGGAGAAAGTTTGGCCGTTCATGATAAAGAACGGAGTGCCTTCAATGCCAAGTTGTTTAGCCAGTTGCACGTCTTTCCCAATGGCGGCTTCGGCGGCGGGGCTGTTGCGATCGGTGTTGAATTTATCTAATTTTAGATTGAGCTTTTGGGCGATCGATCCGTAAAATTCTTCGCCTAAGTCTTTCTGCCCTTCAAACAAAGCATTGTAATATTCCCAGAATTTGCCCTGCTGCCCAGCAGCCCAAGCTGCTTTAGCCGCTGGCAGCGCTTGAGGGTGAATTGAAGTCAAGGGAAAATGCTTGTAAGCTAAAGTAACTTTGTCCTGGTGTTTTGCCATAAACTGCTTGATAGTCTCGTGAGCCTTCGCGCAAAACGGACATTGAAAGTCAGAGAATTCTAAAAGTACAATCTGCTGCGCCGCCGAGCCCGTGGTAGGAGCATCCCCGATCGCAGATTTGGGATTAGTTTTCATCGCCTGCAAAAAAGACTCCTGTGCAGCTTTGAGAGACTGCTGCTGCTCTTGCTGGTACGCTTGTACCGAATCTAAAATTGCTTGCGGGTTTTCGCGGAGCACCTGCAAAACTTGCTCTTTAAACTTGGGATCGACTGAATTGCCAGCCACTGACTGGGCGGGGGAACAACCGATAAATACCAGGCAACCTGCCAGCAGTGCAGCGAAGCAGAAGGCTTGCTGGCTGCGGAGTTTTCGCCAAATAGTGGATAAGTTCATCTTTTTTTTTCTGATTCAAGGCAACACTTAATCCTACATTCTATTTTGCGGAGTGTCAGGTGTACCTAAGTTTACTGCTGTGCAGCTATTTTTATATGTGAGGAATAATTAGTAATATCAATTCCGGTTGCATCGGAATTAATATTACCCGAAATCAGGACACGGCAGTGCCGTTTCCCTACAATTAATCGCGGTAGGGAAACGGCACTGCCGTGTCCTCTATATCATTCCGGCGCAGGCGGAATTGATATAATTGTCATCAAAAAGATTTGCAGTCAAGTAAGAAATCAGGACACGGCAGTGCCGTGTCCCTACAATTAATCGCGGTAGGGAAACGGCACTGCCGTGTCCTCTATATCATTCCGGCGCAGCCGGAATAGATATAATTGTCATCAAAAAGATTTGCAGTCAAGAGTGCAAGTGTTTGCTCGATTATTTCCGGTTGTTGAGCCATTTAGCAGCAACAATTCCCAAAATACCCGCCACAATTGGATTGCCCAAAAACTTCATCAAACTCGGCTGTTCGGCCAGCACTTCTCGGAAAATATCCGGGTGATTGTGATAGGTAAACGAGGCCAGCTTGGTAACATCGTCAGCATTCATGCGGCTGGCGTGGTGGGTAGAAAGTCCTAGCTGCTTTTCCAAGTGGCGATCGTCCAATCCTCTCTTGCCCAAATGCTTGAAGAATTCCCGCGCCACGTCGTCTCGTTCGTTTGGCTTAATTTGGGCGATCGCCTTTTGCAATTCCGGTTCCAACTGCGCCGGCGGTAGCGAGTCATGATTCAAAGAACGCCCGAATAATTGTTTGCGCTGATCCGGCGAAGTTCTCTGAGCAAAATCGTCAAAATTTTCGTACTCTTCACCGGTTGTTTCCGGCATCACTTCTTTATTCCCCTGAGCCAAATCCTTCATGATTTGACTCTTATAATTATCGCTGCTACTCATGGTATTTTTTCCCAAATCTACACAACTGTTATGTTTCAAATTTCGATGATTTCGCCAGCCAAAAATTCCAAAAAGTTATTAAAGCTACGCGCTCATTCAAACTTTGTTGCCAAATCAAGAATTGTATTCAATTTGATTTGATTGCTGGTCGTACTTGGCCGTCAAAATTAGCTTTTTATCAGGAGCATAAATCAAAACACTTACATCCTGGTTGGGAAAATTGCGGTGAAAACCTTGAGCTAAAGACTTCGCCAAATCTTTCACTTCTTTAGGGTTCACTTGCGGAGTAATTACAACTCCCAACTTATTATTGTCACGCACGTAAGCATCCTGAACTAAGCCTTGAGCAGTCTTTGTTACCCATTGACCAAAGTCTTGACCTGCAGCGGTATTGCCGCGTTCTAGCTGCGCGTAATAACCCTGACTGCCGCCAATTGCTACAGGTACATTAGTCGGTTTTTGGGCGGAAACGCTGGGGGCGCAGGCAGTCGTCACAGCCAGCATTAAAACCAACATTAGACCCGCAATTATTTTTCGACTCTGCTGCAATAAACTCACCTTTTTTCCTCCGGTATGAAAACAGTTTTAATATTTGAGAGGGTCAGCTTTATAGACCCTCTCAATTAGTATTAGAATCAGTCTAATTTCTTTTTGACTTCATCTTTCACATCTTCGACTGCGTGACGAGCTTGTGCTTCTGCTTGCTTCGTTTTGCCTTCAGCTTTGTCCTTGGGGTCGCCAGTAACATTGCCTAGGGCTTCTTGAGCTTTGCCTTCGATGTTTTTGCCAGTTGCCTTTGCTTTATCTTCAAGACTCATTTGTTTTTCCTTATCTGTATCTAGTTTTACACTTTCTACTTATTATCATAGGGAACAAGAAGTTCAGTTGCACTCTACCTGTAGGAAGAAAGTTTGGTGTACTCGGAGTGTACAGAATCTCATGGAGGTCAGGAATAGGGAATAGGGAATTAGGAATAGGGAATTAGGAAAAATTATTCTTGAATTGAGGATAGACTGCGAGTTTGCTGCTGACAGTTTTTTGACCTAAATTGCGAGCTGCAACAAGCGAAGTGTAGTGTCGCACAAAAAGCTCGGTGCTAACCTATTTGTACACCGAGAACAGGATTTTTTTTAACTCAAAAAATGGAAAATTTTAAATTTATCTTGAATTGTACCGACTTTTATCTAACTTCAAAAAGCGGGTGCGGGCAAGACCGTATCTTACCCACACCCTCTAAATATTGGCATTAGTTTTAATCGGGCGTATGGTGACATTCTGTATCTATTTTGTGCTGCAGTTCTTCTTTTAACTGTTCGACAGCGCGCATAGTTTCAGCATTGTGTTGTTTCTGCTCGCCGAGGGCTTTTTCTGTTTCCTCGCCGAGCAATATTTCTCTGGATTTTGGTAGCGTGACTTGTAGGTCGCTGACCCTGTTGGTTGCGTTTGGTTCAATATTCATTAGTTTTCACCCAACTATTTGCAAAAGTTATTTTTAAGAAGGTTACTTATAGAGTCAACCTTAGATTTATCCTAAGCGCCATCGCAGAGACTTTCCTCTGCCTGAAGGGAGATTAGGGCTGGGGAATAGTTTTTAGTTTTTACTTCTTAATCTAATAGTTAGAGAAATCAGGGAAACTTGAATCGGCCGGAAGAGAGATATAGCCTTTCTCGTAAAGATGAGGTATGTCCGGTAATGGGTAATGGGTAATTGGGAATTGGGAATTGGGAATTGGGAATCGCAAGTGCCTATAGGCTTTCTGAGGTTTCTGGAGGTAAAGACGGCCTCCGTGCGAAAAGCTGATCGTCGCATAATTTGGCATACCTCATGTTTTTGAGAACCGCTATATAGCCTTTCGAGTTCTCCTATGAGGTACTATCCGGCATAGGGTAAACCTCACCACGCTTGAAAACCGCGATATAGCAGTTAGAACTCTCATATGAGGTATCGAAAATCGCCCAATTGCCCAATCTCCTAATCTATAATCTAAAATCTAAAACTCGTACTGAGCGACTTGTGAGCCAGCGTAGCCGAAGCAAGCCGAAGTATCTAAAATCGATCGCTCTTCACCTTTTTGAGAAAGGCTATAGGGGAAGGGGAATAGTGCGTGAGTGCGTGAGATTGCTTTGTGACTCGCGCGTGGGGAGTGCGGGGAGTGTGGGGGAGTGCGGGGAGAATTTTTGGGGTATGGCGCATTTATGGACTTGTGTCGTTTGTTTGATGAGGCGGTTTCGACATCGGTACAAAATGAAGAGAGAAATAGGCGACAGATTGGTGCAGACTGAGGTCAAGGCGATCGAGTTTGACCGTTAAAATCAACAGGGTGCGGCAATTCCCAAGTTTTGTGGCGATCGCCCGAACAAATCTGCTAAACAGGAGTTAGCATCAAGGCTGACTTCCAGCAGGATCGAACTAAAATTTCTGTTATTAGTAGAAAGTATCTAAAACCCTATGGGAGCAAGCAGCAGTAACCCTCTCGAAGCAGCAGGCCTAATTCGTGAGCCGATAAAAATAGGCGTGCTGCATTCGCTCACGGGCACGATGTCCATCAGCGAAATTTCTGTTAAAGACGCGACGCTGTTAGCGGTTGAGGAAATTAACGCTGCTGGAGGAGTGCTCGGACGCCCCTTGGAAGCGGTGATAGAAGATGGAGCCAGCGATTTGCAAACTTTTGCTCAAAAAGCTAAGCAATTGCTCCTAGAAGCGCAGGTGGCGGTGGTATTTGGCTGTTGGACTTCGGCGAGTCGGAAAGCTGTACTGCCGGCTTTTGAGCAATATGGCGGGTTGCTGTTTTATCCGGTGCAGTATGAAGGGCTAGAACAGTGTCCGAATGTTTTTTATACTGGTGCTGCGCCAAACCAACAGATTTTACCTGGGGTGAATTACTTACTCGCACAGGGGAAGCGGAAAATTTTTCTGTTGGGTTCGGATTATATCTTTCCCCGCACGGCAAATATGATTGTGAAAGCTCAACTGGCGGCACTCGGGGGAGAATTGGCGGGGGAAATGTATCTGCCGCTTGGTTCGAGGAAGGTGGATGAGGCGATCGCACATATCTTAGCAGTGAAACCGGATGCGATTCTCAATACTCTTAACGGCGACAGCAATGTAGCTTTTTTCCAAAAGTTGCGGGAAGCTGGCTTGAAACCGGAAAACTTGCTGGTGATGTCGGCGAGCATAGCAGAAGAGGAAGTGCGGGCGATCGGGTATCAAAATATTGCCGGACATTTGGTAGTTTGGAATTATTTTCAAACCATAGATACACCCAAAAATCAGCAATTTGTCAAGGCTTATAAAGCTCGATACGGGAAAAATAGAGTGACGGACGATCCGATAGAAGCGGCTTATTTTGGCGTTTATCTCTGGAAACAAGCAGTAGAAAAAGCTGGTTCGATAGATGCAGTTAAAGTCAGGGAGGCTGCTAAAAATATTGAGTTTGCCGCGCCTTCGGGCAAGGTAAAAATAGATGCCAAAACACAGCATACCTGGAAAACTGCTCGGATTGGCAAGGTGCGATCGGACGGTCAAATTGAGGAAATTTGGAATTCCGGCGCGCCGCTGGTGCCCGATCCTTTTCTGAAAGACTATCCTTGGGCGGCGGCCCTTGCTCCGAGGCGGATTTCTGTGGGAACTCGGGCTTCTTTGATCGGACTGTTTGCGATCTTGGTACTGATAACTTGGATGGCGGCGGGAGTCGGGTGGATGGGGGCGGTGCAGATGAAGAACTATCTGGTGGCAATAGAGGCTGCCTCTGCTGCAGCGGGGGTTTCTGAGGCAGCAATGGCGGTGCTGGTGCAGCAAACTATGTTTGTGGCGAGCCGCACTCAGCACTGGCTGCTGGGGACTTTGGTTTTGAGTTCGATCGCGGGGATAGTTGCTTGTGTGTCGGTGTCGGGGATTATTCGGAATCTCGGCTTGCTCAGGGAAGCAGCCCAACTGATGGCGAGCGGTGATTTGACGGCTCGATCGCCTGTGGTGTCTAATGATGCGATCGGGGTGCTATCTTCTACTCTCAATACAATGGCTCAGCAAATTAACAGTTTGCTCAAGGGTTTGGAAGTACGGCAGCGGCAGCTAGAGGAGCGATCGCGCGAATTGGAAGTTGCTAAGAACTATGCGGAAGCTGCCAACCGGGCGAAAAGCACATTTTTGGCAAATATGACTCACGAGTTGCGAACGCCCCTAAATGCGATTATTGGCTACAGCGAGCTGCTGCAAGAAGAGGCGATCGAACTAGGCGAAGAAGAGTTTGTGATGGATTTGGCAAGCATTAATCTTGCAGGCAAACAGTTGCTAAATATTATTAGCGATATCCTTGATATTTCTAAAATTGAAGCAGGAAAGATGACTATGTTCCTGGAAACTTTCGATGTGTGGAATTTGATTGAGCAGGTTGTGACGACGGTTCAACCGCTGGTGGGTAAAAATGGCAACACTTTGATCGTCAATTGCGATCGCGATATTGGCACGATATATTCTGATTCCTCGAAGCTGCGACAAGCGCTGTTGAATTTGACGAGCAATGCTGCTAAGTTTACCGATCGAGGGAAAATTACGATTAATGTTTGGAAGGAAGAAGAATGGGAAGTTTTGCCTCCTGACAATTCTGAAGGACTTTCTATCGTGAACTCTGGGTGTCAAAATTCTGCGATCGTGTTTCAAGTCACCGATACTGGCATCGGGCTGACTGACGATCAGTTGTCGAGGCTGTTCGGGGCTTTCTCCCAAGCCGATGATTCTACTACTCGCAGGTACGGTGGCACCGGTTTGGGGCTGACAATTAGCCGGAAGTTTTGCCAGATGATGGGCGGGGATATTACGGTTGAGAGCGAGTTTGATTGCGGTTCTACTTTTACAATCCGGTTGCCGGTTGCGGTTAAAAGTCAGAAAGAAGCCCAAGGCGATGAATCGCTGCCGGAAAAAACGGACAAATTGGGGCCGCAACCCTTGGAATTGCCAGATGCTGCTATTGTGCTGGTGATTGACGACGATCCCGACGCCCGGGATTTAATCACTCGCTGTTTGTCGAAAGAGGGATTTGAGGTGCGATCGTCAGCTAGCGGTGAAGCTGGGCTTGAGTTGGCAAAGGAGTTGCTACCGGATGCGATTACTCTGGACGTAATGATGCCGAGTATGGACGGCTGGGCGGTGCTGTCTGCATTAAAAGCAGATCCGGATTTAGCGGATATTCCGGTGATTATGTTGACTTTTTTGGACGACAAAAATCAGGGTTTGGAATTAGGAGCGGCGGAGTATTTAAGGAAGCCTGTAGATTACAAGCACTTTGCTGATTTGTTGAACAAATATCAACGTCCGTGAAATTAGCGAGCGGTCAATCGATTTTAGATTTTAGATTTTAGATTGAAGCATTGACCCCACGGATAAATTCGGGGGGCAAGTTTCATCGGATACAGGTTTTTTATTTCTCCACGGATGAATGCGGGGGCTTGTATCCTGGATGCTTTCGGTCATATCATGCCTGATGGATTACCATAATAAAAACGGTTCGCAGTGCGGACTTGCACAGGCTCCAATTTGCGGACTCCAGAACGCCATCACAAAAACCGTTGAACCTGAATTATCACAGTTAATCGATCGGAAAACGAGAAATTAAAGATATGACTGATAGAACTGCATTGCTTAAAAGGATTACTCAAACACCTGGTAAATGTGGCGGTCGCCCCTGTATTCGCGGCATGAGAATTCGCGTTAGCGACATTTTAGAAACTCTAGCAGATAATGTAACAGCTAGCGAGATTCTAGCTGATTTCCCCGATTTGGAACCAGAAGACATTCAAGCGTGTCTGCTTTTTGCATCTCTCAGCATAGATTTCCCCAGGATCGCAGTATGATTTTCTGGTTAAATGCTCAATTTCCTCCAAGTTTGGCGAAATGGTTAACCCAAACATTCGGTGTTAACGCTGTTACATTGCAAGAGCTCGGGCTGCAGGATGCTCAGGATATTGAGATATTTAATGCGGCTCGTACCAACGGCTTAGGTACAGTTATCATAACTAAGGATCGAGATTTTGTGGATTTATTAATTCGCCTTGGTAGTCCACCACAAATTCTTTGGCTAACCTGCGGTAACATTACGAATAGAGATTTGCAACGCATTTTCACTGGTGCTTTTCCTGATGCAGTCGATCTACTTAAAAATGGCGAAAATATTGTGGAAATTTGCCGGGTTAAATAAATCATTTTCGATGATTTAATTGCTCAATAGCGATCGCGCTCAATTTCCCTACAAATGTTTTATTAGTCATTAGTTAACAGTAAAAAACCAATGACCAATAACTAATGACTAATGACTGATTAATCTAAGAAGCCCATTAAAGTCGAGCTGTCGTCAATTTCATTTGAAGCAATGGGGCGGTCTCCTCCCATTGTGGAGTAAATTTCGTCAATGTGCAGAGTACCTACTCCAATTGGGCGAGCACCGGACATACTGAACATTTCGCTGACTTGAATGGCGCTGGAGCCGATCGGGCGTCTCCCCATTGTACCAACTACTTCCAAGTCGCTGGCTTCCACCGGGCGATTGCCTACAATGCCGTAAGTTTCGCTGATGTGCAGGGTGCTGGTGCCGATCGGGCGATTCCCCGATATCGAGACTGTCTCGCTGATGGTAAAATCATCTGGGCCGACGGGGCGGTTATCATGCATGAGTTGCGGGCGATAAAGTTGGATGCCCGCTGATTGACCTTCGCTGGTGGCTGGTAGGGCCTTGGTAGTGCCTTTGTTGCGGGCGCTCGCTTTGACTTTATCTTTGGGTGTGAGAGCCATAATTTTTTTCCTTGCTAATTGCTGGGGGTTGATTGCTGGGTTCGGACAACTGCTTTTCTGGGCTTTCTGCTTTCTATTGCGGCCGATGATTAAAATAGTATTACAAAGTTTAACTATTTTCTTAACGAAATTGCCAAATCTCTCAATTTTTGTTAAGATTTATTGGTAATAGCTACATTTTCCTATGGTAACTGCGGCAGCATCTTTTCAATTGCAAGCGCCCTTCCAGCCCACAGGCGACCAACCGCTAGCGATCGAGCAACTCGTCAAAGGCATCCAAGCGGGCGATCGATTTCAAACCTTACTCGGCGCGACAGGTACCGGCAAAACCTTCTCCATTGCTTCGGTTATTGAAAAAATCGGCAGACCAACCTTAGTTCTAGCACACAACAAAACCTTGGCAGCTCAACTGTGCAACGAACTCCGCAATTTTTTCCCCAACAATGCAGTCGAATACTTTGTCAGTTATTACGACTACTACCAACCTGAAGCATACATCGCCGTCACCGATACATTCATAGAAAAAACCGCAGCAATTAACGATGAAATCGATATGCTGCGACACTCCGCCACGCGATCGCTCTTTGAACGCCGCGACGTAATTGTCGTAGCATCAATTAGCTGCATCTACGGCTTGGGAATGCCCGCAGAATATCTAAAAGCTGCTATCCCTTTGCAAGTAGGAATGGAAGTCAACCAGCGGCAAGTTTTGCGAGATTTAGTCAACGTCCAATACAGTCGCAACGACATCGATTTAGGCAGAGGCAAATTTCGCGTCAAAGGCGACGTTGTAGAAATCGGCCCCGCCTACGAAGATAGAATTATTCGCGTCGAATTCTTCGGCGACGAAATCGATGCCATTCGCTATGTTGACCCCGTAACTGGTAAAATTATGGCAAGTACAACTGCTTTAAATATTTATCCAGCCCGCCACTTTGTGACTGCTGATGATAAATTAGAAGCTGCTTGTCAAGGAATAGAACTCGAATTAGAAGACAGACTGGCAGAATTTGAAAAAAATGGAAAACTCTTAGAAGCTCAGCGAATAGAACAGCGCACCCGCTACGATTTGGAAATGCTGCGCGAGGTAGGATACTGCAACGGAGTTGAGAATTATTCGCGGCATTTAGCAGGTAGAAATGCGGGGGAACCGCCAGAATGTTTGATTGATTATTTTCCTAAAGATTGGATGTTGGTGATAGATGAATCCCACGTTACAGTCCCGCAAATTCGGGGGATGTACAACGGCGATCAAGCGAGGAAAAAAGTGTTGATCGAACACGGTTTTAGGTTGCCCAGCGCGGCCGATAACCGCCCTTTGAAAGCTGAGGAATTCTGGGCAAAAGAGAATCAGTGCATCTTTGTTTCTGCTACGCCTGGTGATTGGGAAATGGAAAGATCGGAAGGCAGAGTTGCGGAGCAAGTTATTCGCCCTACGGGAGTAATCGATCCGACTATTTTCGTGCGTCCGACGGAAGGACAAATTGATGATTTGTTGGGGGAAATTAAGGAGAGAGTCACTCGGGATGAGCGAGTTTTGGTGACGACTTTAACGAAGCGGATGGCGGAAGATTTAACCGAATATTTGCAGGAAAGGGGAATTAGAGTGCGGTATTTGCACTCGGAAATTCAGTCAATTCAACGCATTGAAATTATCCAAGATTTGCAGGATGGTAAGTTTGATGTATTGATTGGTGTGAACTTGCTGCGGGAAGGTTTGGATTTGCCGGAAGTGTCGCTGGTGGTGATTTTGGATGCGGATAAGGAGGGGTTTTTGCGATCGGGACGTTCGTTGATTCAAACGATCGGGCGGGCGGCGCGGCACGTTCAGGGACAGGCTATTTTGTATGCGGATAATTTGACTGATAGTATGGTTAAGGCGATCGATGAAACCGATCGCCGCCGGGGGATTCAGCTAGCGTACAATAAGATGCACGGGATTACGCCTCAGCCGATCGCGAAAAAGCGATCGACTAACGCGATTTTGGCGTTTCTGGATGTGTCGCGCAAGCTAAATTCTCAGCAGTTGGAGGAGGTTTACGAACAGGTTGATGAGTTATCTTTGGATGAGATTCCTCAGTTAATCGGGCGGTTGGAGGCGCAGATGAAGGCGGCGGCGAAGAAGTTGGAGTTTGAGGAGGCTGGTAAGTTGCGCGATCGGATTAAGCATTTGCGGGATAAGCTATTGGGACATTAAACCCGGCGGTTGAAACCGCGTCTACACGAACAAAACCCGCCTTCGCGGGTTAAAGATTGGACAGCAATGAGCAAATTTCAGTTATTTGATGCAGTTAATTTAACCGAAGAAATCGCTCTCGCAGATGGCGGAGTTGCACCCCCAGAAACAGCGGGGGCGATTGTTGAGGTATTCAAGAACGGTGAAGCTTATTTAGTCGAATTATTTGGCGGCTGGGTGAAAGCAGAAGTTGGCGGAGATTTTGTTGCCGCAACTCAGGATGAGCCAGAATCATTTATGGAAACGATAGGTGTTGAAACAGTTTATCCGCATCAGTTGCAATTAGTAAAATCTGCTAGCGAAATGATGGGAGTTCGAGAGCGTTTACAGTCTATTTTGGATAATTTATCTGAAGATTTAGTGGCTGAAGTCTGCGATTTTGCCGAGTTTTTGCAGGAAAAAGAGCAAAAAATACGCGCGTGCGAATCTATCCCGTAGGGAATCGCATTAAGCATTTGCGCGATCGACGTTTAGATAATGGAGGAATAATTTAAAAGCCAAACATAGCTTTTATTCCATTTGCGATCGGCTGATACTCTTCTGCGGTTAAATCTCCTCGGTAGCCCAAAACGCGCTTTATGTCTACAGCACGTATTTGATCCAGCAACACAGTAGAGTCATAGCGCAGGTTTCCCATTCCAGCCTGAAGCTGCGGATATAGCGTTGAGTTTCGTGTCGCCCAATCTCCTTGTTGTGTCGTCAAGGGAACGACTATTACCAACGAAAACCGGGTTATCCCTGTGACATTTGGCAAAGCTACAATTACCGCAGGTCGAGTATTTTCCTGTTCGCGACCGGGGGGAATTTGAGCCGGGAAGTTAACTAGCACCACGGCCCTCACCTGCAAAAAATTAGGTAGCTGACTCACAAATTTTCTCTACCTTTTTATTGCCAATGTCGATCTGATTTGTTTCTTGAATTCGCCATTTAGCATAGGCGATAACTTCTTTAAAGTCTGCTTCTTCAAGTTCTGGATAAGTTTGGCGTATTTCTGCTGTCGAATAGTGAGATGCCATCATTGAGATGATAGTTTCAACAGTTATGGGTAGGTGGCGAATGCAAGGTTTTCCCCCCATGAATTCTGAATCGCAGGTAATTCTAGTAAATTGCTGGATATCTTCTTTGCTATTGGTTGCACTTTGATTGTCCTGAATTACTATTCCAACTCCCGGAATAAAACGCACAGGCTTTGTGCCTTCGAGGGGGTCTACATCTCCCCAATCATAGGGGGGAATTTCATTATCGACGAGGTAAAGTTGACGCCAAGGCGATTTTGCCAATGCTTCCTCGGAAATGTCAGGAAAAAATATTAGCACTTCTGCGATGCCAACTGGAAAATCATTGAGTTTGCTCAAGCCATCTATAATGGCGGCTAAGACGGATAAGTCTAGGTGGTTGAGGTTTTCGGCTTTTTCGATCAGTTGGTATACGGTTTCAGGATTGAGTGTTTCGCCCACAGCTTCGACTAAGTTTTCGGGGGTGAAACCTCGACATTTCAAGTATTCGGCTAGTTGTAAGCGAATTCTACTCATGGGTTTAGTTGAGAAAGATTTTAGGGTGAAGTGCGATCGCCCTTTACCATTGTCCTATTTTTTGGATGGGAAGGGCGATCGGGCTTTCTATGAGATTCCTAGTCTTTCGGCTGCATATTCGCGTTCCAAGGAGTCGGCTTTTGATAAACCATTGTTATCCCAGTCATTTGGCTGCCAATCACGTTCGCGCCTCAAGTCATCTATTTCTTGTTGCTGTTCAAGGACTTTTTGCTCAAAGGATTGGATAGTTTTATCCTTAGCTTTGATAGTTTCATCCTTTGCTTCGTTTTCCTCAAGCAGACTGCGGTTCCACTGCGCCAAAGCGCGGTTCGACTTCGCCAAAGCGCGGTGTGACTCCGCCAAAACAGAGAGGGTTTTCTTAGTCCGCTGAAGGTTGGTGTACAACGACTCGCATTGTGGAGTATAATTATGGGACATATATTTCAAAAGTTACGTTGACTTGTGGTGGTCTGAAGTTGAGATGTCAAACCACCGGGAGTTGTCTAGCTAAAGCAAGGCCTCTGTCTGAATCATTAGTTCAGGCGGGGCTTTTCCGTATCAGATATGATTTGCTATTGCAAAAACTACAAGACATTAAAGCGTTGTCTTTCTTACACTTGGCAATGTGAGGAAGTTTTGTTCGAGCTTGTATTTTAAGAATTTAACACTAAAATTTTTAATTGTCAAGCGAGCAATAAGACCGTTTGTTTTCTTTATTACGGAGATTTAAACATCCGATTGCCCAGATCCGATGCCGCTTTAATCTAATATGCTTGAATAGCCTGGTGTACCCGGTTATGGATAAAATGGGTGCTAACTAAACCTCAATTTGCCGACATCCGATGCCGCTTTAATCTAATAGGCTTGAATAGCGCAGTCTACCGCGTTATGGATAAAATGGGTGCCAACTCAACCTACATATCTATTAAGAATTAGACCCCGATTGAATCGATCGCGGGCAGATAGGGCAAGGGTTTCAGAAATATAAAAAAAAGACCGATCGCCCTTCACACCACCCAAACAAACTACTGCCCGATCGCCACAGCATCGGTATTACCCGCAAAAAAAGCCGGAGTAACAAACTCCAGCTTCTCCTTGGCTGTGATGAAACCCTTATCTACCGCTAGCTGCATCACTTCAGTCAGAAACCCTCTAAACGCATCTAATACTTAAGCGCGATCGCATTTAAACTGCTTTTCCCAGCACGAAGTCCCAAACTTGAACAATCTACAGGATAACCATAAACCACAGACACGATATTAAAAAAGTAGTAAGTTGGGCTAAGTGAAACCTAGGGTTCGCTTCCTCAACCCAACCTACAAATTAGAATTAAGGCGTCGGATTCGGATACTTAGCGTGCACAGAATTAATTTCTGCTACAATCTCTTCAGAAAGCGTCACATCCAAACTGCTGAGATTTTCTTCAAGTTGCGCGAGGCTAGTTGCACCGATAATAGTGCTACTCACAAACCAGCGCGATCGCACATAGGCCAAAGCCATCTGCGCCGGAGTCAAACCGTGTTTGCGCGCAATCTCAATATACGCTTTCACCGCATCATTCAGATTAGTTTTATCGTAACGCTGACCGAATCCAGCAAACAAAGCCAGCCGCGAATTTTCGGGAATTCCGTTCAAGTATTTACCCGTTAAAATTCCAAAAGCCAAAGGACTGTAAGCCATCAATCCCACATTTTTAAAACGGCAAGTTTCTGCCAAATTCATGTGAAAAGTCCGATTGCTCAAACTAAAAGCATTTTGAATCGAAACAACTTTCGGCAAACTGTATTTTTCGGCCAATTCGCAAAACTCGCAAACTCCCCAAGGCGTTTCATTGCTCAAACCCAAATAGCGGATTTTGCCAGCTTTTATCAAGTCAGCAAACACCTCTAACTGTTCCAAAATGGGTACAGTTTCGTGTTCTTGAGTAATATCGTAATCTGGCGCGCCAAATAGCGGCACGTAGCGATCGGGCCAGTGGATTTGATACAGGTCGATGTAGTCAGTTTGCAAGCGCTTCAGGCTATCGTTCAGGGCTTTTTCGACATTTGGGCGATCGATCTGATTTTTCCCTTCCCGAATCCACTTTAACCGAGTGCTTCTGCCCGCCACTTTCGTCGCTATAATAAGCTTATCCCGCTGCTGTTTCGCCAGCCACTCGCCGATATATTCCTCGGTTTTTCCCTGAGTTTCCGGTTTTCCCGGCACCGGATACATTTCGGCCGTATCGATAAAGTTGATTCCTTTGGAAATTGCCAAATCGAGCTGCTGGGCCGCCTCTTCCACAGTATTTTGCTGACCGTAAGTCATCGTACCCAAACAAATTTCAGATACTGATAAATCGCTGTTGCCGAGTTTTTTGTATTCCATGATTTCGATTGCTGCACAATTATCTCATTCTATATTACCGAAAAACCTTGATTTAATTGACAACTCCCAAAAAGTGCGATCGGCTTTCTCCTCTCTTCCTCTTTTCCTCTGCGCTCTCTGCGCCCTCTGCGGTAGAAAATCTTAAAAAAATATCCGCACTTAAATGTTAATATAAATAATTAGTATCCCTGTGGTGTATGAGTAGTCGCCCGCCCAAAGTTCCATTTGTCAATCTGTCCCTGCAACACCAACCAATTCAACCCCAAATAACAGAAACACTTGGGAAAATTATTGAGCGAGGAGACTTTATTTTAGGTCAAGCACTGGCAGAATTTGAAACAGCATTCGCAGCAGCTTCTGGAGTACAATACGGCGTAGGAGTGGCTTGTGGAACAGATGCGATCGCCCTGGGACTCCAAGCTTGCGGCATTAATCCGGGCGACGAGATTATCGTACCCGCCAACACCTTTATCGCCACCGTAATCGCCGTCATTCAAGCCAAAGCAATACCTATCCTGGTAGATTGTGACCCGGAAACCGCTCTGATTGACCTCACAGCAGCCGAAACAGCAATTACCTCAAAAACAAAAGCAATTATTCCCGTACATCTCTACGGTCAAATGGTATCGCCCAGTCAGCTTTTAGATTTTGCCAACCGCCACGATTTAATAATTTTTGAAGATGCCGCCCAAGCGCACTTAGCCGAAAGAGAAGGATACCGCGCGGGTTCCTTTGGGAAAGCAGCAGCATTCAGCTTTTATCCCAGCAAAAACCTCGGCTGTTTTGGCGACGGCGGGATGTTAATTACTAACGATGCAGAGCTCGCAAAAACCATGCGTACTTTCCGCAATTACGGAGCTCTTAGCAAATATTTACATACAGAAATTGGTACAAACAGCCGTCTCGACAATTTACAAGCGGCCATACTCAACATTAAATTGCCATACTTAGAACAATGGAATCGCGATCGCAACTTAGCCGCCCAACATTACAATACTTTATTAGAGCCGCTCAAAGACAAAGGCATTGTACCGATCGCCAATCACAGCAGCAGCGGTCACATTTATCACATCTATGCGATCCAAATTACTGAGAAAAGCCCGTTAGCGAAGCCCGCCCCTACGGGGGCTGCGCCAACGAAGAGGATCGACCGCAATACCCTCCAGCAAAAACTCGCCCAAGAAGGCATTGAAACAGGCATCCACTATCCCGTACCCTGCCACCTACAACCAGCCTACCAAAACTTAGGCAATCCGGGCGACTTCCCCCACGCAGAAACTCTCTGCCAACAGATTTTATCCTTGCCAATTTATCCCGGATTGAGCAATACTCAGATCGAGCAGGTTGTAGGGGCGATCGGGCGATCGTTGAATTGCTAATTGTTAATATCAAGTTATGCTAAAAGTGTTTACAGCAGTAGAGTGCAGTTATCAAAGCATTCAAGTTCAAAATCAACTCACATCCGGTACCAACCAATATCAAAAATCCGTACCTTTTTGAGAAAAGCTATATTAGTGTTCGATGTCAAAAATTAACAAATATTTAACTCACACTTCCCAACCGCTTTCGGCGAACCCAGCGCGGCCATATCAAAACCTCTCAAATTATGCACATCCAGCGCAGAATCCAGATTATTTTCAAGCGATACCTTTTGGGCGAAGGAATCGCGATACTCCTAGTGCTGCTGTACGCCCCCCTGTTAGTACACTGGTACGACGGTTGGTTCAACAAAAACATCAGCATCGAACACGAATATTTCAGCCACGGAATAATTGGTTTGCCCTACGCAGCTTATATTGCTTGGACGAACCGAAAGTGCTGGCTGCGCTTGCCCAACACCCCGCATCTTTTAGGAAGCTTTTTGCTGGTACTAGTGACACTTTTTTATCTGAGTCGCTTAAGCGATTTAGTAAATTTATCACTCCCACTAATGCTGGCCGGCATTTGCCTATGCTTAAAAGGAATCCCCGGCTTAAAATTGCAGGGAATGCCACTTTTATTCGTACTTTTGGCATCACCAAACCACATCCCTTACCTCATAGAACCCTACGCATTACCGCTGCAACACTTCATTGCTGAGGTATCAGGTTTAATATTAATGAAAGTTGGTCTCAACGTCCGAGTAGAAGAAATTTATCTCTACGTCAACAATCGCATTGTAGAAGTTGCGCCCCACTGTGCCGGCTTAAAAATGCTGTTTACCAGTCTTTATGTCAGCTTAATTCTGCTGGATTGGACGGGAGTTTGGAGTTCTCACAAAAAAAGCCTTTTGTTTTTAGTAGTTACATCTATCATTAGCATCACTTCCAACATTCTCCGCAACACATTGCTAACTTACTTTCACGGAACCGAGAGAGAGACGCTTTTTGATTGGCTGCACGCCGGATGGGGCGGAGACTTGTACTCTGCTTGTATACTAGGTTTATTGGTACTTATCCTCAACGGCATGGAAAAGTATTCCCCAAACCAGTATGGCAATTGATGAAACAAATGATTTCAACACAGAAACTACTGCAGCGTTACCAATTATCAAAAATTGTGGTACTGGTATTTTTGTTGGTACTGGTTGGGGCGGTAGCAATTCCCGGCTACGCGACAGGAAAGTGGCCTTGGACAAACCCACCAATTCTTGCAAACCTCAAGCAATTGAAAAGTTTGCGTCAAAACGGGATGACACTTCCCGGCTGGAAAGCGACCAGCGTCGAGAAGAACGTCGTAATTGGCGGTCACAGGTGGTTAGTTCAAGAAATTAAAAATCATCAAACAATTGCCATTTTATTGCTGTTGCCTCAAAACGACCCCAAAAACCAGCCCCAAGTAGAATGGCTAGATATCGATGGATTTCACCGATGGCAAACAGACTCTCATCGCACTTTGAGGTTTAAAGTTAAATTAGCGACAACACCCGACAAGCCGCCATCTACCATCGAGGCTCGGTTTTTCCGAAGTTGGACTCCCCAACAAACTTTTGCGGTCGTGCAGTGGTACGCTTGGCCTAACGGAGGTTCTCCAGCAACCAGCCGCTGGTTTTGGGAAGACAGTATAGCGAGACTGTCGAACCGCCGCGCCTCTTGGGTTGCTGTCAGTATCATCCTTCCCATTGAAGCGCAAAGCGAGATTAAGATAGTTGAACCGCTGCTGGAATCTCTGAGTCAAACTGTTCAAGCTCAATTAATGGCAGAAACTTTCTGAGTTTAATCAAGAGTGCGATTGAAATCGCTTTTATACAAACAAACACCGCGTCTGCGGGCTAGAAGAATCAAAGAATTTAAATTGATTTGGTATCAAGAAAAAAGATTTTTAGTTGAGATTTGCCAAACCAAAATGAAATTTAAAAAATAACTAATTATATCATCTCCGATCGCTTACCATAACAAAAACAGTAGGATCGCGCGTGCGTCAGTCAGTGTCAGCGACCGGATTGCGGACTAAACCGCACTACGAACTAATTTTAGATCGATCGACCGGACAGGATATTATTCCAAATAATACGAGATTTTATCTGCCAATAAAAATGCGGGAAAAATTTACAATTAAAAATCGCGTTGCTTTTTCCTTGGCTGGTCTGCACTCAACAGCTTGGACTCTATCTTTTGCTGCTGTATTCTGGGGCTTTAACGGCAAAATTTTTCCCGAAACAGCTTTAGCTCAATCCGTTGTTCCTAGTGCAGAACAGTTGGTGCCGCCGCCACCACTGCGCGTACCGCCACCGCCAGCCAACTTCAACCGGCAAATTAACCCAGCTTTTCGGAATCGGCCTTACCGCCTAGGCCCTGGAGACCAGATTTCGGTTCAAGTTCAGCGCTTCCCAGAGCTGAATTTTACAGGTGCTATCAGCCCTGAAGGGATAATTGTACTACCGCTGATTGGATCGGTAAATTTGCGAGGTCTGACTGTCGAAGAATCACAGCAGCGACTCCGCGAGCGCTTTTCCCAATTTATCAAAAATCCTCAAGTATCGAGTGCTTTGCTGGTTCAGCGCCCGGTAGTGGTGACGGTGACGGGGGAAGTGGCGAGACCTGGTTTTTATCCGCTGCAAACCCCGCAACTTCCGGCGGCTTTGGCGGCGGCTGCTGGGACTAATCCTACGGCCGAACTGCGGGCGGTGCGGGTGCGGCGGACTCTGCCGGGTGGGGAAGTGGCGGAGCAAGTTGTTGATATTTTGACACCGCTGCAAACTGGTATTGCTCCGCCGGATTTGCGTTTGGAAGATGGAGATGCGATCGTCGTACCGTATAAACAGATTACAGCCGATCGCAAGTCCGATCGAGATTTAGTATCCAGGTACAGCCTAGCCGCTGCCGCCCTTCCCGTCCAAATCACCGTCACCGGAGAAGTCAGCAAACCTGGTTTTTACACGCTTCCGGCTGGTTCCGGTCGAATTTCCGCTGCTTTGGTGATTGCGGGGGGAGTCACGGGAAAAGCCGATTTGCGCGAGGTGCGAGTGCGGCGGACGCTGGTGGACGGCTCCTCAGTGGATGAACCCATCGACCTCTACACTCCCCTAGCCAACGCTCAGGATTTGTTCGATTTTCCTTTGGCCTCGGGAGATGTAATTGTCATCCCGGAATTGGACGCTAGTACCAAAAACCTAGACTACAACAAAGCTCTGGTGGCGCGGTCTACCTTGATTAAGCCCAGGATATACGTTCGAGTTTTGAGTTACGCTAGTGGTAGTTTGACTTCGTTCTACCTAGAAAATGGCAGCAAGTTTTTGGATGCTATCAACAACTTACCTGTAAATCTAGCTGACTTGCGGAAAATGGCCTTGATTCGGTTCGACCAAAAACAAGGTAGAGCTATCAACCGCAAGATAGATGCTAAAGCTGCTTTGGAGGGCAATGTTTCTGAGAACCCGATGCTCGAAGATAATGATGTGATCGTAATCGGTAGGAATCTGGTAGAGCGCCTTGGTTATGTAATCAATACTTTTACTCGACCGTTCCGCGATATTTTGGGTTTTATTCTGTTCTTCGATCAGTTAAGAAATGGGGTAACAAATCTATTCGGCCCATCACCTAATAATAGGTAGGTAATTATTAGGTATTAGTGATGGTTATTAGTTATTAGTTATTAGTTATGATTTACTCAACAGTCAACAGTCAACAGTCAACAGTTAACAGTCAGCAGTTAACAGTTAGGCTCGAAAGCTTAATAACTGAAACACCTCCTACAGTCCTATCTCCTGTAAGTTGCCTTCCTCAAAGGAGGCAGAGCCTCCGGATCTGCATTACCAGGCAGAGCCTGGTAACGAGCAAACAGTCAACGGTCAACAGTCAGTAGGGGCGGTGGATGGTGCGTGCCCGCCCTCTTAGTTGTCAACAGTCAACAGTCAACAGTCAACAATCATTATGACTTTATCAGTTGTAAAACGTTATTTAATTGCTTTCGACCAA
The DNA here is from genome assembly GCF_036705185.1 of Microcoleus sp. B4-D4. Lineage (NCBI taxonomy): Bacteria > Bacillati > Cyanobacteriota > Cyanophyceae > Oscillatoriales > Microcoleaceae > Microcoleus > Microcoleus sp. B4-D4. The sequence continues at coordinate 70,239 of NZ_JAUBTX010000003.1, forward strand.
TACAAGTGGGTGGGACTGGCTACTCTGGCGACGACTGTGGGCGTGTCGGGAGTAGTGGCTTTGCAGCCAACTCCCGCGCCGGTTTACGTTGCTTCCGGTACGCTGGCATACCGCAGGCCGAGCGTGATTTTTTCATCGACTACTACTAAAATTCAACAGGAAGGACAAGAAATAACTAAAGATATGCTGCTGGATCAAGAAAATGTGATTAAACCAGCAGCAGAAAAACTCATCAAAGCCCAAAAAAAACCAAACACAAAAGTAGCAGCAATAGTCAATCCAAAAGAAATGGAAAAAAAAGTACAAGTTTTGACTAAAAAGCTGGCAGACAAGGTGCAGATCAAGATGCCGACTAGGAATAATGACCCCAGCGCTTTGATTCAAGTATTGTACAAAAATGCCGATCGCACAACAGCAGAAGAGGTACTGGAGGTGCTGATGAACGCAATGGTGGAGCGCAGCCAAGATATTAATACTTCTAGATTGCGAGAAACGATCGCCCAAATTCAAGAACGCTTGCCGAAAGTAACTCAGGAACTCAGAGAGACGGAAGCAAAACTAGAAGCCTACGAAAAACGAGAAGGGACTTCAATTTTAGCAGCTCAGAACGGTACGCTGCCGCAAGCGATTACCGGCAGCCAACAGCTGCAGCGGCAACTCCGCGTGCAGTTGGGAGGAATTGAAGCTCAAATTAATAGCTTGCAGGATCGCTTGGGATTGAATGTGGAGCAAGCTTACGTCGCCCAAGCACTTTCTGCCGATCCAATTATTGCACAACTGCGAGTGCAACTATTCTCGATCGAATCTCAGCTCAAAATTCTCCGTAGCGACTTGCAGGAAGAACACCCGAAAATTGTAGAATTGCTCAAACAAAAACAAGCTTTTGACGAGCAGTTGCAGCAGCGACAATCGGAGGTGCTCGGCGGTAACGGGGTGGCGGCACCGCTCAGAAGTACCGATCGCATTCGGATAGACTCTTCTTTAGATCCCGCCAGACAACAGTTAGCTCAAAATTTGATTACTTTGCAAACCCAGCGGGAAATGGTGCAACAGCAAATCAAAGGAGTCGAAAAAACTGAACAACTATTGCGCTTAGAGCACGCCACAATTCCCAACAAGCAGTTAGAACAAGCGCGGCTGATCCAGCAAGTGGGGTTCAAAAAAGCTCTCTATGACAAGATGCAGTCAGCTTTGGTAGACGCTCAAGCGGCGGTAGCGGAGACAACGGGGAGTTTGAGAATCGCCCAACTTCCCAAAACTGATGATGTTGACTCAAACAAGAGAGGTTTACTGGTGATGTTGGCGGTGGGGGGATTTGTAGGATTGCTGCTGGGCGGCGGATTGATATTTTTGTTGGGGATGCTCAACGGCAAGTTTTACAGTTGGGAAGAAGTGCGGGCGGCTTTGGTGGAAAAAGAGGTGCCGATACTGGCAGTTTTGCCTGAAGCGATCGTGTTTGATTCCTACGAGGATGATATGCCTCTGGCTTTGGAACCCAATTCGCCCTATTTGGAGTTTTACGAGCGGTTGCGGACTAATTTGCGTCGAATTGGCGAAAGTCCGGTGAAGGTGGTGTTGTTGACTTCGGCGGCTCCTTTGGAGGGGAAGAGTTTTAGTGCTTACAATTTGGCAATTGCCTCGGCTCGATCGGGCAAACGGACTTTGTTAATTGAAGCAGATTTGCGATCAGCTTCCAACGTAGAATCTTTGAGAATCGCTACAGATCCTCTAGCGGCGGTGGAACCTTTGCACTATTACGGCAATATGAGCGAGTGCATTCATTTGGTTCCAGATGTGGAAAACCTCTATGTTGTGCCGAGTCCGGGCTTTTTGCGACAGGCTTCGGCGGTACTCGAATCGAGTGAAATGCGGAGATTGTTCGAGGATGTTCGCAATCGCTTTGATTTTGTGGTTGTGGATTCTCCGGCGTTGAGCGAGTGCAATGATGCGCTGACGCTGGAACCGTACACGGACGGTATAATTTTGGTGGCGCGGGCTGGTTATACTCTGGCTAGTATGTTGTCTGAAGCTGCGGATCAGTTGCTGGAATTTGACGACGAGGATTCGCATAAATCTGGGCCGCGGCTGTTGGGGGCGATTATCAACGGTGCTGATATTCGGGTGAAGAAGTTCCGCAATGATAACGATATTGATGAGTTGGAGTGGCCTTTGAGTGATGCGGGCGATCGAGCTATTGAAGTGCGATCGAGGCAATTACCGCACCAGTCTAAGCCCAAAAACAAAGTTATTCATAATAAATTTAACTAATTTACGGGGCTTGATTGGACGAGCAATTGCATTCATTCATTCATTCATTCATTCATTCATTCATCAACTATTTTCAAATAGTCTGCGTTCAGCAACGTTCATCAGCGGTTTTCCTGTAAATCAAAAATTTATGCAAGAGTTGTTTAGTCTCAACTCCAAATATCATTATCAAGCGAGGATGAGGCAGCATTTAAATCTGTCTGCCTCTCCCACTTGACATTGGTGACAACTTTAAAAGTTATCACCAATCTTTAAGACTTAGTAACGCAAATCGCTAGTCAAAAAACGCACTGAGCAAATTGGTTAAAGGCGACCAAACTAGCATCTAAGCCAGCAATAGATTCGGGGCACTGCTTCCCATAATCGGCTCTTTGGGTAAATTCAACCAATTATCTGTGGCACCGAAATTGCCGATCGAGTTAGTGGAATTAATCCCGACGTCAGAGGAAGTTCCTGGGCTTGCCATCGCCATTCGGCCCAAAGAGTTGGTGAAATTGCTCATCCAATCCCCGTTCTGAATATCGGTACTGCCCTGCAAGAGAATCCCATTTGGCCCGACATTGCTGACTTGGTTGTTCGCATTAGCCGCAGCAAAGTTAGTAATTGGATCGTCGAAGACAAGGCTCGATGCAGTTAAGGTACCAGCGATCGGAGCAGGAGCAGGTGCAGGTGCAGTATCATTGTCTATGATGCTCAAAACCGTGCTGCTTTGGTTTCCAATTGTGGCGCCTATAGGGCTAACCAAAGTTAAACCGAGAGTTTCGTCACCCTCAAATAAAGTGTCATCGATAATGGGAATGGTGATGGTTTTGGGTACTAAATCCCCATTGCCAAAATTGACAGCGATCAAACCATTAGTGTAATCAGGGCCGGCTGTAGCAGTACCATCGGACAAGCTCACCGTCGCTGAGACTGCACCGACACCACTACCAGTACGAGTGACTGTCACTGCTGAAACAGGCGTTCCATTTTCGTTGACACTGAAGAACGGGGCGCTGAATTGCAGGGTGCTGTCATTGTCTACGATCGTCGTAACGGCGGTACCTTGGGTTCCAATCGTGGCATTGCCTGTCGGGTTAACCAAACTTAAATTGATAGTTTCGTTACCCTCCACCAAAGTGTCATCGATAATGGGAATATTGACTATCTTGGGTGCAGAATCCCCAGCGGCAAAATTGACAGGGATGGCAGTATTGTCGTAGTCAGCAGGGGCAACAGCAGTACCATTACTGAGGTTCACGGTAGCTGAAACTGCACCGGTACTACTGCCAGTGCGAGTGACTGTCACGGCTGCAACGGCCGTTCCATTTTCTCTGATCCTGAAGGTAGGAGCACTAAATTGCAGGGTGCTGTCATTGTCTATGATGTCCAAAGTGGCGCTACTTTGGGTTCCAATCGAGGCATTGCCTGTCGGGCTGCCCAAACTTAAATTGACAGTTTCGTTACTCTCCAACAAAGTATCGTTGACGATCGGAATATTGACCGTCTTGGGCGCAGAATCGCCAGGGGCAAAATTAACAACGATCGCATTAGCATTGTAGTCAGCAGGGGCTGTAGCAGTACCATCGGTTAAGCTGACGGTGGCTGAGACTGTACCAGAGGTTACACCAGTGCGAGTGACTGTCACGGCTGCGATCGGCGTTCCATCTTCGTTGACACTAAAGGTAGGGGAACTAAATTGCAGGGTGCTGTCATTGTCTACGATGGTCGTAACGGCGGTACTTTGGGTTCCAATCGTGGCATTACCTGTCGGGTTAATCAAACTTAAATTGACAGTTTCGTTACCCTCGAACAAAGTATCGTTGACGATCGGAATATCGATCGTTTTGGGTGTAGAATCGCCAGCGGCAAAATTGACAACGATCGGACTATTGGCGTAGTCAGCAGGGGCTGTAGCAGTACCATCGGCCAAGCTCACCGTCGCTGAGACAGCAGCCACACTACTGCCAGTACGAGTGACTGTTACGGCTGAAACGGCGGTTCCATCTTCTCTGATTCTGAAGGTGGGGGCGCTAAATTGCAGGGTGCTGGTCGGGACAGCAGCGTCATTGTCTACGATGTTCAAAGTGGCGGTACTTTGCGTTCCAATCGTGGCACCTGTCGGATTGGCCAAAGTTAAGTTGACAGTTTCGTTACCTTCCACCAAAGCGTCATCGACAATAGGAACGACGATCGTCTTGGGTGTAGAATCCCCAGCGGCAAAATTGACAGGGATGGCAGTATTGGCGTAATCAGCAGGGGCTGTAGCAGTACCATTGGTGAGGTTCACGGTAGCTGAGGCGGCAGCGGTGCTGCTACCTGTGCGAGTGACTGTCACGGCTGCAACGGGCGTTCCATCTTCGTTGACGCTGAATGTGGGGGCGCTAAATTGCAGGGTGCCGACAGGGAGAGTGTCATTATCTACGATGTTCAAAGTGGCGGTACTTTGCGTTCCCAAGCTGACACGGCTGGTGCCGGTGGGATTGGTCAAGCTTAAGTTGACGGTTTCGTTACCTTCCACCAAAGCGTCATCGACAATAGGAACGACGATCGTCTTGGGTGTAGAATCCCCAGCGGCAAAATTGACAGGGATGGCAGTATTGGCGTAATCAGCAGGGGCTGTAGCAGTACCATTGGTGAGGTTCACGGTAGCTGAGGCGGTGCCGGCGCTGCTACCTGTGCGAGTGACTGTCACGGCTGCAACGGGCGTTCCATCTTCGTTGACGCTGAAGGTTGGGGCGCTAAACTGAAGGCTAACCGGATCTTGAGTCCCTTGATATTCAATGTTCCGCAGCAGGTAGTCGGAACTATCGTCTTTGAAAGAGGTGGCGGTGTAGGCAGCGGTGGGGGTATCGTAGGCTTTGGCTGAGAACCGCAGTTCGTCAAAACTAATGTTGCTCAGAGGGTTTGCTTCTATTTTGAATTTGAAATTGCCATCGGTGCGATCGCCCGTGAATGTCACTCCATCTGAACCCACAGTAATGGGTTTTACGACTGCGGGAGAGTTTAGACGAGTAATCGTAAAATTGCTGGCCGGTACGAGAGTCCCATTATTAAAGATTTGCAGCAAACCAACTTCATTACCTTGATCGCCGAGTCCGGGGTTAGTTTTGGGACTCAATGCGCTGAGGTCGATCGTCGCGCTATTAATATTTTGGTCTTCTGCCCATTTCAGCTTCAGTACCTGAGATTGACTGGTGTTCGGATCGTAATTAATTTCCGCCCGATTTTTATTAGGATCGGTGAACCAACCACTATAAGAGGATGGCACACCAATACCAGGGGTGCTGCCGTAACTCAACCAACTTTTAGGGTTTTCATTCGTTGGTAAAGTGAGATTGGCGATCGCTTGAGGATTGAGGTAATCTGTTTCGACGCCATCAAAAGCTACCCCAGACAGTTTAATGCCTTGATTCTGGGCAGCAGTAGGCCATTTTGTGATTAGGTCATTGACGCTGGTGAAATTAGTGGTTTGACCCAAAGAACCATTGAAAGAAGTAGGCATAGCTTTTCTTTTGGTAGTAATTAAGGATTGGAAGTGACTGAAACTTTCAGCGTTGGGCTATAGTTCTCTGTCACGGTAAGAAACATTTCATCCTCAATAACTTCGATCCGGAAAAATTTTCCGATATTTTTTTTATTCCTAGACGCACTCAGACACAAAAACCGCGTTTTTTACCTTATTTGCCGATAACAACGGGTATTTTCGTAAAAACTCGGTTTTTGGCGATCGATACGTAAGTTTTAATTTTTTCATTTCTGTAACAAGCGTTTTTTTACATCCGTACAGGAGAGCTTAAATAATTGTCGAAATCCGTAAATTTACCTATAAGAATTATCAAAATATGTGAAGGTGTAGTTGGACAGCAGCGGTGTTCTCTCTGCATCCTCAAGGTGAATACCGTTAGATTAAAGTTTTTTGTTATTGCCAGGAATGAAGTATTTGTAGAGTGCTTCAAAACAAAGATAGTAGCGAAACAATATCGAAAAGCTTGCAGCAACGCACACCCGCGACAATATTTGAGCCAACAAACCCAAAAATTGTTTAGTAGCAATACTTTTAAAAATTGCTATTAAAAGCAATAGGCTTGGGTGAGAAGTTATCGATTGCGAGGAACGGATCGCAAAAGCTAACGTTCCTCGCAATGAACGAAATAAATTACTAATACCTCAAATCCCTATCTGAAACCCTGTGTAAACCAGCGCCGCATCAACTCAACTTGGAAACAATAACCATCGCCAACTTCCTCAATCAACTCCCGTTGCAGAAGCAAAATGAGAGTATCAAAACTATCAGCAAACTCTTGCATAATAGTTTCCCGGCTAACGATTTCTCCTTCCCCTTGTGCTGCCAAAAACTGCAAAACAGCTAATCCTGCCGCATCTACTTGATTGTTTTGAATATCGGCAAAGAATAAACTGCCAACACTTAAAGCCTCTGGGATTGCTACTTCCACATCTGCTAAAGTTGCCAGTCGGCGGATAGAGGGGTCTTGCTCGTTTTTGAGGGCGATAATTTCAGCGCAGAGGAGTTGTATTAGAAAAGGGTGACAGCGGGTGAGTTGCAAAACTCGCTCAACTGCATCGGCTTCGTAGCGCAGGGTAAAATCTGGGACTGGTTGCTCAATTAGTTGACGCGCTTCGGGTTGTTTCAGGTAGCTGATATGAACAACTTGGACATTGATTAAATAGCTAGCCCAACGCTGAAATTCTTCTATGGTATGGCTACCAGCTAGCATTATTTTGAAGCGAGGACGATGTTGAATGAGGTGACGCAACATTCCCAGAACATCTTGCTCGTCGAAACGTCCTTTTCTGATAGCATCATCTAGCGCCTCGAATTCATCTAAGGCAAGCAGGGCGATATTTTCTTGTAGCACTGCTTCTACTTTGTCTAGCCATTCATCAAAGCAGGTGAAAGGGTCATCTTGCAGTGTTTCGCGGTCTAGAGATGGAAGAGTTAATGCACTTTGGCGCTTGGCTGAGTTTGCCATACTCCTAGCGATATTGTAGAGAAACCCAGCAGAATCACTTGCTGATGAAACTGGGCCTTGTAAGTCTACAAACATGGGAATAATATTGCTTGGTAGCAAGCGTCCTAGGTTGTTGAGTAGGGAAGTTTTGCCCATGCGCCGTTGACCGTAGAGTAACAAAGGAGGGCGGCGGCGGTCTAGGAGTAATTGCTCGATGCGCGTGCCGATATCAGTACGCCCGGTGAATATTTCCTGCTGTTCTGTCAGGGGTACGCCGATGATATAAGGGCTGTCAATTTCTTGGCGAAGTTCGACTGCTTCTGCTAGTTCTTGTATATAGTTGGTAACTATTTCAGACCAATGGGTAGCAATAGGGCGAAAACGAACAGAATATTTATCGCTGCTGCGGGTGAATTCTCGTATTAAATTGTTTAATTTTTCGGGTACAGGAGTGAGGGCTAAACGCTGGTTGTAAGCACTTTTCTGGTTGAGGGCTGCATCTACGTCTTGGCTGATATAACTGAAGCTACTGAGTAAGGCGCTAACTGGGCTGTTTAATTCGCTAATTGGTATACTGCCGTGAGCGTTGCTGATTGCTATTATATCTGTACAATTTTCTAACTCCGTTGCATCTAGCCCTTCTATTTGTACCGCTTGTGCTGCCCAACGCTGGAGACCTGTACTTAAATAATGGAGTGCAGCTTTTCCCTCTTCTGGATTGCGCTCTGTTACTAAGAGAAGGTGCTTGTCTAAGCCAAGCAGAGGAAGGCGTTGCCACTCATACCAAAAAGCGGAATGCCAACGTAAGAAACTGGGTTTAGTAGCTGTACGTCGTTTGTCTAGTAGGTAGAGCAGGATATTAGATAATGTTAGGAATGGATAGAGTAAGACTGGCAGCCATAAGTTTATAGTGAATCCCACGAAGAACGCCACGCCCGACATCACGCCCGACATCACGCCCGACATCACGCCCGACACCACAATCAACACCACGCTCAACCCCACGGAGAACGCCACGCCCGACACTGTACCTGATGTCACGCTCAACGCCACGCCCAACGCCACGCTCAACGCCACGTCAGACATCACGCCCGACACCACGCCCCGCTCCACGCCCCACAGCAGACCCGACATCATGCCCGACACCATGCCCCACGCCACGCCCCACTCCACGCCCCACAGCATACCCGATACCATGCTCCACGCCACGCCCCACACCACGCCGAACATCACGCCCCAGGCAATCTTCTCTACTGGCACACCTAATAGCCAAAGTATGAAGACAACAACAATTGAATTAAATAGGACAGGCAAAATTAGGAATGCTTGTATTAGACTCTTCCACAAAGCTAAGTCATTAGTGCGCTTGAGGTAGTTTTCCCAAGATGACGGACGAAAGAACAACCAGAATAGCAATTGCAGGCTACCCAGAATTAAGTTGGGGTGCTGTTCGGGTGAATTGGTATAGGCGTTGCGCGGTACATTTGGCGATGTCATTTCGATTAGGATTTTTTCAGGGATTACACATCAAGACCAAAGAAACCGGGTTTTTTACCTGATCTCCGGGCTACGACGAATAATGTTCGTAAAAAACCCGGTTTCTGACTATTCGTGGGTAAGTCTTATTTTGTCAGTTTTATCAGCATGGATATTCAGTACAATCCTTGCAGCGCTTCCCATTCTTGGAGAGGTAAAGCAGATTCAAAGGGGTCATCGTAGCGATCGACCGTCCCTTGCAAGGGATAATGCAAACTATGGATAATTGTCTGATTAACCCAACTAATACCAATTTCATAAAGTAGCGCTAGATATTACCCCCCCAACCCCCCCTTACTAAGGGGGGGCTAAGACTTCATCTATACCACATCTTTAGAAAAATGGTATAAGATAATTATTTAATTTTTCATAATCCTGCAATTCTTGTAATTCTTCGGAAGTGAGTTCAGCTACATTTTTTTTGGCCGTTAATATTCCAATTCGCTCCAGGAAAAACCTAGAAGCGCGAAATACCATAACTCCTTGTGCTAACTCCACCCTCACAGATCCTTCTCTTGGCAAAGTTTTGGGTAAACGCTCCAACCTTATCGGTAAATTAGTTGTCATAGTCTCGCTCTCAAAATGTTAGTTTCATTTTATTTAGATTGTAAATCAGCAAAGGGTTTTAGTTGCTCTAACCCTTCTTCCTGCCAATCATCCCCTGTTTCCCCCTCTTCCAGACTAAATAATCGTTCTCGGCAAAGGATTTGCAGCAGCAGAGGCCAGCATTTACTTTGATTCAAAATCCACTCAACATCCTCATCAGGAAAAGGTATGGGCGAACTGCTTATCAACTCCCGCGCCTCAGATTCAGTCATAGCTCCCAGAGTTGTAGTATATCCAAAGATATTGAAAAAAGGCGAACTATGTCCCGTGCTACTCGCTAATTCAATCGGTGATTCAGGAGCTGCTAAAATAAACCCTAGATTCCCATTTGTTTGGTTTGTTGCCAAAGAGCGCAAACTTTCCCAAAACCCATCATCTAATTCGGGACAGCGTTGTAAACCTACACCAATTTCGTCTAGTAAAATGACAGTGGGCTGATGTAAATTATAACTAACGACATCCATAAATCTATCCAAGTCGCAAGGGTTAGGCACTGCCATTTTTAGGCATTCTAAAATGTAGCGCAGCAGCCCTTCCCGATTCTGAAGTCGCGAATCTTGAAAATCTACAAATATCCAGCGATAGTTTTCTGGATTGGGCAACCAATCAGATTTTTGATTGGGACGTAACTTTTCTATTGGGGTGGTGGTAATGTTTTTTAAGTATTGTAGCAGAGAAGTCTTGCCACTGCGCTTTTTGCCGATAATGGCGGCATTTTGCAGGGGCTTTCGTTTGATCAAATTGAATAGGCGTTTGAGTTCCTTTTCGCGTCCAAAGAAGCAGCGCGGATTGGTGATGGGATTGCCGGTGATGAAGGGTGAAGTTTCCGATTCGTTAGAATCTGCCGGTTGGTTGGCACGAGCAACAACATAGTCACCCTGATCTAGATTTAATTTAAGCGCCTCAAACAGAACCTTAAGCGAGCTTTTGCTGGCTTTCCGACCTTCCACTATGTTATCGACTGTATCACGATGTAAGGTTTCGTTGTTAAGTTGAATTTTTTCGACTATCTTACCGATGACGTATTTCTGACTGACACCTAACCGATCTATGGCAGCCTGAAGCTTCTGCCGTCCTTCGGGGGTCAGTATCAAACCACGATCGCGCTTTTGAGTTGGTGAATTCATCAGTTGGCGGAGTTTAACTTTCGGGTGACGATGTTTCCGAACTTAAGAAAGATAGCGATAGTTTATACGAACTTAAGCCAGTAACCAAAGTCTAACACCGATCTCAGCCTCTTAGCCTGAAAAGCTAGCTGGAACTAGCATCGTCAAGTTGATAACTCAAAACTGACAAAGTTCTTGCTTATCGTCTTCAGAGTCGTCCCTAAGCTGCTTGAACTGCGGAAAAATAAGGATTGTACTAATTAAATAACAGCAATGCGTAATAACAAATTAAATACCAACCAACTATCGCGCAATAATTCTAGCAAAATCGATCGCACTCCTGAACAAGAAATTTTGCATCAAGCTCATTTCTATTCTGTGGCAATACGTGGATTCATCATCACCAGTGTTTTGCTCTATTTTGTAGGTATCGGTTCCTTTGTTGCTGGCACATTTCCAGAAGGAACAATTAACACCGCCAGCGAGTTGACAATCAAGATTCTCTTTGTACTCGTCAAGATCGATCGAGAAAACACCGATCGCCTCGATCGCCTATCCCAACAATTTACAGACAAAGACTAACCACAGTATAACCGCTGGCCCGATCGCACTCGGCACGGCAAAATCCAACCGGGGCGATCGCCCGCCAGCTTCTATCATCAGTCATTGATCGGATGTGATTGCTTAAAAATTTTGAGCGCTATTGATTAGATTCCGGGCGTTTCTGGCGTTTTTGCTGCACAAACTGTTCCAAATCCGCGATCGCATCTTCAAAATCCGACAAATTAATTTTCGCAGGTTTAGCCTTCTTCGGCGGACTCGAAGGCTGACTCGCAGACTTAGCTTGAGGAGGCGGAGACGGAGGCTGCGCCGCTTCAGTGTTGGCAGTTTCTATATAATCGAACAATTCATCCAGGGACTGAAAAAAAGATTGAGCCGAGGCCCGGCGTGAATCTTTGCGATCGTCGTCTTCCATCATAAGCTACTCCATAGACTTTAAAACTTGCCGAGAAACTCCGCCCCCCGGCGCGTACAGATATTGGACATCAAAACCCCAATCAGCTAAAACCATTGAGAAATTTTACTTTGAGCCGAGACCAGATCCACCTCGCATCCCCCTTAAGAAGGGTGACTTCGATCGCCTCTTGTTCCCTCATTTTTAAGGGGCTGCGAGGGCGATCGGGCCTCTTAAGGGAAGTAGGGCTTGACTTCGATCGCCTCTTCCCCGTTCTTCAGGGGCTGCGAGGGCGATCGGGACTATAGGATCAAACACTAAACCCGCACTGCATTTGACGTGGTTGTTGACATCAACCGGCATTGTCAGCCCTCAAAGTCTATCTAACTTTACCCGCCCAGTCAGTGATTTGAAACTTGGGGCGCACCGAGATCGAAACCATTGACCCTAAAAAAATCTCATTTACTGTCTAATTAACCCTAGTCTAGTCGAGAATAAGGACACAGGACTTATCAGAAAATTGGGTTGAAAACCCCGTCCTTTGAGGACGGCTTTTTTGCATTGTTAAGTAAAATAACAAATCCATCTTCACAAATGAATATGGTAGAATAACTAAATCAGACAAGATGTAAAAACCTACCTCCGGACTGGGGGAAAGTCTACGCCCAAAACATTTTTGAGGAGATATGACTGTGCACGTAACGTGCAAATGCGGTCAGCCTGGGAACCCTAGCAATAGGGATATTAAGACACAAATGTCTTAAGAATCCCCGTGCCTTAAGGCCGGGGAGTGTCAAATAAAATACCCTGAAAACCCTGTGATTTTAGTCCAGGGATGAAAGGGCATGGCAGGATTTATCCTGCCTATCAGATCTAACAATTGCACAAATGTCTGGCTAGTGTGCTATCGTCAACAAAGTCGAAAGTTGCGAATTTTGAGAAATCAAGTATCTAGCTGTTCAGCAGTACGGATGCTCAAAATAATTAATCACAACCAATACTAAAGTTCTGAACCGATTAAATCGTCTAAATCGTCAGTAAAAGACGTTAAAACCTACCCCCGGACTGGAGGAAAGTCACGACTGAGGAGCTAGTTGTAAGACTAGGATAGCAGACCGCCATGTGGCAAAAGGATTGCGCCCGGAAACCCTGACAATAGGGATATTAAGGCTGGAAAGTCTTAAGAATCCCCGTCGCTTGAGCGCGGGGAGTGTCAAGCAACTATTGCCGCTGTTCTAAGGTTGCGATCGCAACCTACAAGCTTAAAATGACGGACAGACGGTGTTTTTTGCTTGAGTCCTAAGATTTCAAAGGCATTAGGAGATTTTAAGGTGACTCAGGGATTTGATTACGATTTAGCAATTATCGGCGCTGGCGTGGGCGGACACGGCGCGGCCATACACGCGGTTAGCTGCGGGCTGAAAGTGGCAATTATCGAAGCGGGCGATATGGGCGGAACTTGCGTCAATCGCGGCTGCATTCCCTCTAAGGCGCTGTTGGCCGCTTCCGGGCGAGTGCGGGATTTGCGAAATGCCCACCACCTCAAGACTTTGGGTATTCAGTTGGGAAACGTGGATTTCGATCGCTCTTCGATCGCCAATCACGCTAATACTATTGTTAGCAAACTTCGCGGCGACTTAACCAACAGCCTCAAACGTTTAAACGTCGATATCATCCAAGGTTGGGGCAAAATTGCCGCCGCTCAAAAAATTACTGTCGAAACAGATAAAGGCGAGAAAACTATTACCGCCAAGGATATTATTCTCGCTCCCGGTTCGATTCCTTTCGTTCCCCCAGGGATAGAAATTGACGGCAAAACTGTATTTACCAGCGACGATGCTGTCAGATTGGAATCATTACCAAAGTGGATCGCAATTATTGGTAGCGGTTACATCGGTTTAGAGTTTTCGGATATTTACACAGCATTAGGCTGCGAAATTACGATGATTGAAGCTCTAGATCAATTGATGCCGACTTTTGACCCGGATATTGCTAAATTAGCAGAACGAGTGTTAATTGCACCCCGCGATATTGAAACAAAAGTGGGTTTGTTGGCTAAAAAAATTATTCCCGGTTCCCCGGTAATTATTGAATTAGCAGATTTCAAAACGAAGGAAGTTGTTGAAGTTTTGGAAGTTGACGCTTGTTTGGTAGCAACTGGGCGAGTTCCGGTAAGCAAGAATTTGGGGTTAGAAACTCTTGGCGTGGAAACGATGCGCGGTTATATCCCTGTTAACGATAAGATGCAGGTTTTGGTGGCTGGAGAACCGATCGCGAATTTGTGGGCGATCGGCGATGTTAATGGCAAAATGATGTTAGCGCACGCTGCATCGGCCCAGGGAATTGCGGCTGTCGAAAATATCTGCGGGCGATCGCGCGAAATTGACTATTTGAGCATCCCGGCGGCGGCGTTTACTCACCCGGAAATTAGCTATGTGGGGATGACGGAACCTGCGGCGAAAGAGTTAGGAAAAGCTGACGGGTTTGAGGTCGCTTCTGTCAAGAGTTATTTTAAGGGAAATTCTAAGGCTATTGCGGAGGGTGAAACCGACGGTATGGCTAAGGTGATTTACCGGAAAGATACTGGGGAATTGTTGGGAGTTCACATTTTTGGTTTGCACGCTTCGGATTTGATTCAGGAGGCGGCAAATGCGATCGCCCAGCGCGATTCGGTCAACACTTTAGCGTTCCGAGTTCACACGCACCCGACGCTTTCGGAAGTGCTGGATGAGGCTTTCAAGCGGGCGGCTGGAGCGGGTAGTCATTAATCTGTAGGGGCTGTTTTCTTGTTTTATATCCCCGACTTGTTGAATAAGTCGGGGATTTCGGTATTCTGTTTTAGGGCGGCGGTAGAGAAAGTTAAAGGAGATGAAAGTGTTCGCAATTGCAACTTTTAGAGAGAAACTGGTTTCTGAGATTTACGCAAGGGCCGAGAAACCGGGTTTCTACGAGTTTTTGATTGGGTGACGAGAAATATAGAGAGAAACCGGTTTCTGAAATTTACGCAGAATAGATATCAAATGGGTTCTATAGCGGTTCGATCGCGTTGTGAGGATAGCCCTATGCCCTATGCCCTATGCCCGACATTACCTCATATGAGAGCTCGAAATGCTATACACAACAACTTAACTAATTCAGTAGTCGAAATATTCAAACTTCCGGTAGTCCTCAATCCTGCTCTATAGCTTTCAATGCTGCTAAATATCGCTCTTTAATATCTTTGCGATCTAATTCATCGAAATTTGCCTGCTGGCTGGCGCGTTCAGTCTGATCGGCGTGTCGCCTGAGTGCTGTTCGGTGTGTGGTTCGATTGGTGAAACGGGCCACAATCGCGATCGCCTCTAGCAAGCGCATCGTGACAGCTACATTCGATTTTCCATTCTGTCGAATTTGGTTAAAGGCTGCATCGATCACATCTGCAAAGGCGATTGGTTCAGCAATCATCCGCAACTGGTTGCCGTCGTCGTAGCGGTAGGGAGAGGGAATATCTCTTTGGGTTAAACGACAAAGGGCCGCACTCAGTTGGTCAATACAGCGGATAGCCGTAAACGGATCGTTGATTCCTGGAGAAAGAGCGCGTACTGCAATCTCAACGAGTTGGTCGATCGAAAATTCTACATCCTGCTGCTCCGTGCGCTGCGAGCCAATCAGAAAAGCACCGTTAATCTTGGAGGCAAGTTCCTCGTTTACCTGTTTTCCAGGAAAGACTTGTACAAGTTCACTTCCTTCGACAGTAAAGCGACCCGGGCGCTGTTGAATTTGTAACAGCAGGTTATGCTCGCTGGCAATTTGCATTAGTTCGTGATTATTAATCGCTTGAATGTAGCCACCATTCTTTGCTGAAACTGGACGGGCATCTCGGTCAAAATTAGCTGGAATATCAGCGGAAATGTCCGATGGATTGTCTTGCTGCTTGTTTTTAGCTTTACTGGTTCCCATACTTTCTGGAAACAGTCGATCGATCGCATCATCAAGTTCGCTACCAACTACTTTAATCACGTGATCGACCTGAATTGATGAGGCAGAATGATGAATGAAATAAATCAATACGCCAATGCTGGCGATCGCCAAACCAATGCCACAAGTTACCGCTAAGTGGGGGACAAACTCATGTTCTTCTAACCCGTTGATTGTTCGCAGCACCATCAAGCTATACACAAAGGTGGAAATGAACGTTCCCAGCACAATTTGGTTGCCCCTATCTTGCATAAAGTTACGCAGCAAGCGAGGGCCAAACTGCGAAGATGCAAGTTGAAGGGCAACGATTGTAATTGAAAAAGCTGTGGTAGCAACGCTCATCATTGAACTGGCGATCGCCGAAAGAATGGCGCGCGAGCCGCTCGGGCCTAGAGTATATGCCCAGCCCAATTCTCCAATCAGCTTGGTTTTTTGATTTTGGTCAATCCAGATGGTGACGAACGAAAGTGCGATCGCCAAAAAAACCATGACGCTTGGTACAAACCAGAAACTCGAATTTAAGGACTCCCACAAGTTGCTCAACTTCGTATTTTTCACCGATCTTGCTCCTCAGTATGTTTGTTGTTGGAAATTACTTGGCCGTCTTCAGATTTAGTGCGTTGAAACTCTGTTGCGGCCAGTTGTCTGAGGGCGCGGCTGATACTGCGCGATTTGGGAACTTCAGCTTGTCCGGCGGGCCAGCCTTCCCGTTGACGGGTGCGATCGCCGTCTGTGTCTTCTGTCTGATCGTGGAACAAAATCTGCTGAGTGGGGAAGGGCAGATCGATCCCATTTGCTACTAGCTTGTTTTTAATGTTAGTTAATACGCGATCTTGAAAATCCAAGAGTTCGGCACGGCGAGGCGGCTGCACCCACCAGCGAGCGCGAATGTTAACACTGCTACCGGCCAATTCTACGACGATCGCATCGGGAGCTGGGTTTTTTAGCACTCCATCAACTTCATCAATTGCCTCTAAAATTAATTGTCTGGCCGTATCAATATCATCTCCGTAGCCAATCCCGATGTCATACTGCAAGCGGCGATTGTCAAAGGCTGTGTTCACGATGACTGAGTTGGTGAATAGTTCTGAGTTGGGAATTACTATGCGCCTACCATCATAGGTTTTGATTATTGTCGCCCGCGTTTGAATATTTTCTACAGTTCCCTCAAAGTTTTTGAAGACAATTTGGTCATCAATTTGGAAGGGTTCAGTTAGCAGGATCAAAACACCCGCCAGAAAATTTTGCAGGATATCGCGAAACGCAAACCCGATCGCCACACCGCTAATCCCCAATAGCTGAACGAGATCGTTTGCTTTGATGGACGGAATGACGATCGACAAAGCAATAAACAATCCTGTAAGAACGGTTACTCCTTGTGCTAATCGCCCCAGCACCAATCCTAAATTGCGAGCTTGGCGGTGAGCGGTGGTTAGTTTTCTGACCGTTCGTTTCAGGGTTCTGCCAATAAAAAAGAAAATTGCGAAAACAATCAGTGCCAGTACAATATTTGGTAATAAAATCAGGAAGTCGTTTCCCATTGCCTGGATTTTACTCCAAACATCGGTGATTTTTGTTGTTGTATTCACAAGAGTGTTAGCCAATACGTCACAGCCAATTTTATGCCAAAGCCATCCCATCGACCTCTACCAAAGGTTAGTAATTGGCTCAAGTGCAGTGTGGCTGAATTGCTGCTCTCTGATTTATTGAGGGCGGGGGTTGGGGGGCGAGCTAATTTTGAACGAATTCGAGAAATTCTTGTGCTTGGGCGATCGATTCTGCCGATCGGGCGATCGATTCAGCATAGATTGGATGAATAAAAGCTATTTATTCATAAAAATTATTGTTATGCCAATAACCGCGTATGTTGTGATTGCAGGATTCTAAATGTTGTGTTGCGAGGAGACTTATATGAATAGATTCTAAGATTTTAGCAAGTTCATCCCAATTATTAGGTAGAGATTCCATTGGGTTGTGTGCGATCGGGATTCTTTTATTATCCCAAAGAGCGATCGCACTTCAATCATATAAGGGCGATCGCTCTTTCAGCAGCTAAGTCAATTCTCATAAATACCATAGCAACATAGCCTGTGCCGAGCATTTTCAGGTCATGGATTTAAAAGACTATTGGGGTTGAGCTGCTTCAACTATAGCCTGAACCATCTTAATTGCATCTGTGATAGGTATTTGACCACTTTCGACAGCCCTCATTAAATCCTGAGCCCTTTGAGGGGTAATTAGATTAAGCCTAACTGGTTCTTTCAAGGAAACGATAAATTTTGTCTTGTCACTGTCTCTAACCTTAGATGCTCTTTCTTTTGCTTCAACCTCTCTTAGCTGTTCTTTTAACTGTTGGAGCATTTCTGCTTTTTTCCCTTCGTTGAAATTGCCATCAAAGATGATCCTCTTTGCTCCAACGAGAGCTGCTGCACCTAAAGCAGCAGCGCCAACAACCAATCCTACTGGGGGTGCAACCGCTATTAGCCCAAATAATATGGATGTACCGCCGAAAGCCGCAACAGCACCCGCAGCAGCACCCGCACCTACCACACCAATCCCAATATCAGCTAAAATTCCTAACTTATCATGAGGATTTTTTGCCAATTCCTCGATCGCTTTAAGGATTTGCTCCTTAGTTAGGGTTTTATTTCCTGACATATTAAGCCTCCTGATTGTTTCAAATTTTCTTATTTAAGCAGTGATAACGTTGATAAAAACTGCATTGAAAACATCAATCAGTAGTTGAAAAAACAATTTGGCGAGTTCAATAATGTCTTGTGCTACTCCAACTATCCCATCTACTTGACGGTAGCCTTGATCTAGTCTATGTCCAGCGATCGCACCAACAGTTATACCTAGCACTGCTGCCAATGGCGCTAACACTGGGCCGATAACTGGTACTGAACGTACCAATAGTCCCACAGCAACTCCTAGAGCAATGCCCGTAGCTAAATTAGGATGTGCTTTGACAAACTCGATAATTTTGAGCAGAATAATTTTCCCTACAGCCAAAACTTTGTTACCAGATTTTTTCGTGTAGGTAGCCAACTCGTGCAATCTGATGGTGACTTCGTGGGGCAAGCCGAGATCGTTTAACCAGACATACAAATCGCTACTACTCATTGAATCGGCATCTACTTGCCAGAGAACCATTTCTAAGTTTGCTTGGGGGAGGGATAATGCTTGTGCAGTCATTTTTTTCCTATGGGAAAGCTATAATAGTGCCTCTTAAATATGATTGTGACTCTAAAATCTCAGTCTTGTCCAGTCGGAAAAAGTCGGATAAAGTAAGCACTTTTATATCATTTGCCATTTACCCATGCCAGAAAAAGCTGGACAAACTCGATCGGGTCGGAAAAAGTCGGATCGAGTAGGATATAATAGGCAAAACCCCAGCATTAACCCGACCTATGGACGTTCAAGAAGTCTTAAAACTTGCCGACGACCTAGTTTTTATCAATACGGGAAAACACTTAGACAATCTGCAAGAGGTGATACTGCGGGGAACTTTGCAAGGTCTGAAATACTCAAAAATAGCCGATGAATCTCACTGTAGTGAAGGTCACATTAAAGATATGGCCTCTGCATTATGGAAGCTACTATCAGAAGTATTAGGCGAAGAAGTCAATAAAGCAAATTTTAGAGTCAGATTGGAGCAAGTAAAATTCTCAAATCTCTGGTGGAACTTCAATAAAGATATTGTACAAATTGGTGAAGTCAACTTCTGTGAAAATAATTCACATTCCCCAAAAGTCCCCAACTCACCAATTGATGAAGAACCTCTAAACAAAGGCGATACTGAACCAAAATTGCGTCAATTCTTAGCTGGAATGCCTAAGTCTGGCATTTTCTACGATCGCACATCCGAACTCACCACCCTCAAACAGTGGATTCTCCACGAAAACACCCGCCTACTCGCCATATTAGGCATAGTCGGCATCGGCAAAACCGCACTCGCCGCCCAACTTGTCCAACAAATCAAACATGAATTTGATTTCGTCATCTGGCGAAGTCTCGCCACATCTCCACCACAGCCAATACTTCAAACAAATATAATTCAATGTTTCAGTAGGGGCGGTGTCCCCGTATCCGCGCCAGAGGATGGGACGATCGCAGGGGGATTGCCCCTACTGGAATACTTGCAAAAATACCGCTGTCTGCTGATACTCGATGACGTACAAATGGTAAATAGCAGCGGACAACTCGCTGGCAATTACCAAATTGGATACGAAGATTACGGCACGCTATTTCGACAAGTAGCAGAATTATCTCATAACAGTTGCTTAGTGTTGCTTAGTTGGGAAACACCCAGAGAAATTGCCGTATTAGAAGGCAAAAACCAACCAGTGCGATCGTTACAACTGAATGGTTTAGGTGATCAAGCGGGGGAAATCCTCAGAGAACAAGGTTTAGCTGAACATAAAAAATGGTCAGAACTAATTGAACAATACAGAGGCAATCCCTTGTGGTTAAAAATAGTGGCGACAATGATTCAAGATTTATTTAACGGCAGCGTCTCGGAATTTTTGTCTGACGATCCACTATTTTTAGGGGATTTAGAATCTTTACTGCATCAGCCATTTAATCGCTTATCCGAGTCAGAAAAACAGGTAATGTCATGGCTAGCGAGTGAAACCGCGCCAGTTTCCATCTCAAAAGTGCCAGAGAATATCCAATTATCTCGATCGCAGTTTTTGAAAGTTATGCAATCCTTGGGACGGCGTTCGTTAATTGAAAAAATCCAGAAGGACGATTCCCTACGGGATAGCTACGCTTCACGCACATTTTTTACCCTTGCACCGGTACTAAAAGAGTATGTCAAAACGAACTATTCCCCAAAATAGAACAAGAAGCCCGATCGCCCTTTTAGTAAAATTGGGGTTTTAGCCGATCGCACTTAAATCTGATAGAATTAGGTATCTGCAAAACATCTGAACGATCGCTAAATGCACGTTATCAGTCGCAAAAAATTAATAGACTACTGCCAAAATCATGCTGATTCCTGCGAAGCCCTCGATGATTGGTACAAAATTGCTAGTCAAGCCAACTGGAATAAACTTATTGAAGTTCAAACTATTTATCCTCAAGCTGAAGCAGTTGGAAATTTTACAATTTTCAAGGTCAAAGGAAATAAATATCGCTTAATTGTAAGTCTTAACTATCAAAAGCAGATTGTTTATATCAAGTACATTTTGACTCATGCAGAATATGACAGAAACAACTGGAAAAATGACCCTTACTTTTGACTCCGACAGGTACAGCAGCTTGCTATCTCAATATCAACCTCGCATTATCAAAAATGAAGATGAAAACGAAATATTTTTAGAAATAGTTGAAAGCTTGCTTTCTCGGAACAATCTAACCCCCGAAGAAGATACCCTCCTAGAACTATTAGTCAAACTAATTGAAGATTTTGAAGAAACGCATTATCAAATAAATGCTTCAACGCCCCACTCAAGACTTCTTCATTTGATGGATGCTAGAAATCTAGAGCCAGCGGATTTAGTAGAAATTATGGACACACTTGAGATAGTAACTCAAATCATTAATAACCAGCTAGAAATTACCAAAAAACAAGCTGAGGCTTTGGGAAAGTTTTTTGATGTCAATCCGAGTTTGTTTATATTTAATTAATTACAATCTTTCATATCTCTGTAGTCAGCGCAGGCGGACTTCATTTGTTTAGACGCGATTTCAATCGCCGATCCATCTTAGAAATTTGCGATCGACCTTTGTTTATTTAATTGGCTTTTCAGTCCTCTAAAAGAGGACTTTCGCTATGAGACGGGGGTTTTCAACCCGGCGGACTTGCGGGTTAGCGAAGGGATTTTGGCGTCCCCAAAGTGCGATTTCCTACGAGATAGCTAAGCTACACGCACTTTCTCATCATTTTTTTATAGTGGAATCCAATCCAATTTATCAATCCATTCTTCAGCTTCCGAAGTCTCCCAAACTGTCACAATTTCTTCTGCCCATCTGCCTAAACTTGCACTTGGACGCACCCAAAACAGTCCCCAAATTTGTCCCCCTCCGGCCCAATATTCCTCCAAATGTCCGGGAATACTTTTGCGGTTATCCGTTACCAATAGCCTTTGCGATGATTCCAAATAGCTGATAATTTCTGGATCTAGGGTTCCTAATGGCGGTGCATTTGCGTCGCCCACCCGCAAAATATCTATCTCCGGTTGAAGTTTTAAAACAGCACTTTTGAGCTTAGGCGGCAAATTTTCATCGATTAAAAAACGAATTTTCACTTGAGTAGAAGTAACTCCTGTTCTCGCTGTGCTTTGATTGCTCTTACACGCTTTACTACATCAGAAGGTTCCTTAGCCAACCATTCCTGATAGCGTTCTTCCCGCCACTTCGCCAGCCGCAACATATAAGCATCCATCTGCCTCCGATTTTGCAGATAATAAGTTAGTGTCGCGTAAATTTTCTCTAAATTTAGACTCGGTAATTCTTCCAGAATTTGGTCGGGCGAATATCCATCCAAGTAATATTTAATCACGTCGTCGATACCGATCCGATGTCCTTTGATGCGGATGTCATCCGGGTCGAGAAATTCAAAATAGTCTTCTAGTTGCATCGGTTTATCTCCGAATACTTAGTTAATAAGATTTTATCATAATTGCAAAGGGCGATCGACCTTCTATAATAGAAACTTGTCGCGATCGCCCTTTATCCCCCTTACCATGCTTCAAATCCGCCGCCGTCCCCCCAGCACCTCAGTCTCCGTACTCTACCTCAGCTACGAAATCGCCGTACCCGACTCCGAACCCCGCCACATCCTCGAAGAAATCGTCTGGCAAAAAGAAGCAGAAGTGGCCCAAAAGCGCGATCGCACCCCGCTAGCCGAACTTCACAAAAGACTCCCCTTTGCGCCCCCCATCCGCGACTTCCTCGGCGCGCTCAAAAACGGTAAAACCACACCCGCAATCATCGCCGAAGTCAAAAAAGCTTCCCCCAGCAAAGGCGTAATTCGTGAAGATTTCGACCCCGTGGCGATCGCCCTAGCATACCAACAAAACGGCGCTAGCTGCATCTCCGTACTCACCGATGAAAAGTTCTTTCAAGGTAGCTTCGACAACCTCGCTAAAATCCGTGCCGCCGTCGAATTGCCACTACTTTGCAAAGAGTTTATTATCTATCCCTACCAAATCTATCTCGCCCGCATTCACGGCGCAGATGCTGTATTGTTAATTGCCAGCATTCTATCTGACAAAGACTTACAATACTTTGTAAAAATTGTCAAGACATTGGGCATGACTGCTTTAATCGAAGTTCACACTCTCGAAGAACTCGATCGAGTATTAACCCTACAAGGCGTCGAATTAATCGGCATCAACAACCGCAACCTAGAAAACTTTTCCGTCAGGCTAGAAACCACCGGTCAACTATTAGCCGATCGCCAAACCGACATCCAAGCAAAAAACATCCTCACCGTCAGCGAGTCAGGAATCCACACAGCAGACGACCTCAGCCAAGTAGCCAGCGCCGGAGTCCAAGCCGTCCTCATCGGCGAGTCCCTAGTCAAACAGCCGGATCCGGGCGCTGCTTTAGCCTCCCTAGCCAAGGCTCATCCGCAAACCTAAAAGGCCAGACCGCTTGACAAACACCCCTGAATTCTGATAGAAAATGATTAAGTATGTAAATAATCAGCATTTCTGGCCTGTATCGACTCAATCGCTTAATTTATGAAAAATTAGCATTCGCAGCTATATTTCATAGAAATAGCTGGCAAAAAACCAATTAAATCTATTCGCTCTGGTTAGTCGATCGCGAAATTTAGCGCTGCCAACGCACCCAGCCCCCGAAAATTTGATCGGCAAAGCTAGGGTTTTTGTACGGCTAGCAAACCGATAAAAAATCAGGCATCTAATGTCCACCTGCGATGCCCCATGCAATTGCAATGGGGTGTCTGTTCGCTGAGGTATGTTAGCTTTCATGGAGCCAATTCCCCTGCCTTCGTACATTCATTATGAATTGTTACTTCAATTGTTAGAACGCAAAACAATGTTTGCTGTCAGTCCACAATCGCCGCAGCAGCAACAAGTTCACCAACTTATTATTACACTGCGTAAAGCCCTTGCCATTCAAAAGCAATTAGAACAAAGCTGCGAGCGATCGAACTTAGCGGTAGAATACCGCTGGTCTTTAAATGAAACTAACTCTACGGGAGTTAAAAATTAAAAGTTAAAAAACTTAGAGTGCAGACTTTAAAGTTTCAGTTTTTGATTTATTCTATTAACTCCCACAGAAAAAGTTAGGACAGGATTATGGACAACAAATTAATGCTGATGATTCCCGGCCCGACACCGGTGCCGGAAGCGGCTTTGCTGGCGATGGCTAAACACCCGATGGGCCACCGCAGCAAGGAATTTGATGCGATTTTTGGGGAATGTACCGAAAACCTCAAATGGCTGCACCAAACAAAAAGTGACGTGCTGAGTTTGACCGTTTCCGGTACCGGCGCGATGGAAGCTGGGATAATTAATTTCTTGAGTGCGGGCGATCGAGTTTTAGTCGGATGCAACGGTAAATTTGGCGAACGCTGGGCCGAAGTCGCAGAAGCCTACGGTTTAAATGTCGAAATCATCAAAGCCGATTGGGGCCAACAATTAGACCCCGAAAATTTCCGCGAAAAACTGGAAGCTGATACAGAAAAGCAAATCAAAGCTGTCATCATCACCCACTCGGAAACCTCCACCGGCGTTCTCAACGACCTCGAAACCATCAATCGCCACGTCAAAGCCCACGGCGAAGCTTTAATCATGGTCGATGCTGTCACCAGTTTAGGCGCTGCCAACGTACCGATGGACGCTTGGGGAATTGACGTGATTGCTTCTGGTTCTCAGAAAGCTTACATGATTCCCCCAGGTTTGGGTTTTGTGGCTGTTAGTCCAAAAGCTTGGAAAGCTTACAAAACTGCGACGCTGCCCCGCTATTATTTGGATTTGGGCAAATATAGCAAAGACGCTGCCAAAAATACCACTCCTTTTACTCCGCCGGTCAATATGTTTTTTGGACTGCAAGTAACATTGCAGATGATGAAAGCCGAAGGGTTAGAAAACGTTTTCGCGCGGCACAAACGGTTGATGACAACTACTCGCGCTGCTGTAAAAGCTTTAGGTTTGCCGTTGTTCGCGGCTGACGGTGCAGCCAGCCCTGCGATTACTTCGGTGATGCCACCTGAATCTGTAGATGCTCAAAAAGTGCGGACTTTGATGAGAAAGAGATTTGATATTGCTCTAGCCGACGGACAAGACCATTTGAAAGGTAAAATCTTCCGAATCGGTCATTTGGGCTTCGTGTGCGATCGCGATATTCTAGCAGCTATTTCCGCCTTGGAAGTCGTATTGCAAGAATTGGGCCATGAAGGCTATACTCCTGGTGCCGGCGTTGCCGCTGCTGCGAAACTTTTGGCAGAATCTTAATCTAAGTTATTAAAGGATTTTGGATTTGGGATTTTATTATCTAAAATCTAAAATCCTTTTAATATGCTTGCGCCAACCAATCAAAGATTTTATCCAACTGGTCGAGAGTGACTAAACCGTACTGCCACAGAACCATCGGCAACGAATTCGGGTCTTTGTCGCGCTGCCGCTGTTTGTCGCCGCGACGTTCGGCTACGGCTATTGAAGCGGGAGAAATCGCCAAATCTTCTTGTAAAAATCGAATTAATTTAGTGTAAGTAGCGGGTGCCATGTCATTTTGCCTCCAAGTATAGGACACCATTTTCTGATGTGAACCTGATGTTTGTGATTAGTAATAAGCCAGTTTTAAATCTGTCTTTTAACCGTGGCTTAGCTGTTTTAACAGTATTAGCGGTTGTTAAAAATGTGAAACTTAGTGCTGGGTGGGAGTTGAAAGCCAATCTTTCCCAAAAACCAAAAGATTTTGTACTTTTGCGGATAGCCCGATCGCTCAATAGATCGCGATCAAAACCTAAACTGAATACCTCGGCATCTGTGAAGCACGAATCTGAAATAAATTCTGCTACTGAAAACTAATAAACTAGGTTCAGAGTCTAGCTTCATCTGCGAAAATGCAGAATCCGCAAATTTACTGCCGCAATATTGGTCAGATATTTTGCTCTAACCCGAATCTGCTACCTGAGATCAACTTTGCCAATTAATTTAGCGCGTCGCATCTTACTTCAGATAGGTTTAGTAGATTGAGGTCGATCGCCTGAAGTTCCAGAAAATTGCCTTTCGCGATCGAGGTCTTGGAGACCACCACCGTCTCTCAGGATTGATAACGAGTCGCTGACTCGTCTCATAGCTTGTAAAAGTATAGTCATTTATTACATGACACGGGAGGCGTTGAGTCCCTCCCCTTTCGCTCTCACTTCGAGCAGATTAACCCGCCTCGGCTGAACTACGCAGCTCTCTATCCCATTACTAAAAGCATTTGGGATTGCTTTTCTAAAAATATTGTAAGACCTGCGACGCACAATCTACAGCTTCCACAAACAAGCTCAAGTCTAGACTGACTGAGATTGACATCGTAGCAAATCTTTTCCTATTTGTGCTGAATCTTACATTAATAATCTAACAAATTTTGTAAATTTTTGTAAAGTTTATAAATTTTTGCTGGTTATACAAAGCCGAACTCAGCCGGATCTGAACGGAGAGTGATATCAATTCCGGTTGAGCTCATACATGACTGTTGACTGTTGACTGTTGACTGTTGACTGTTGATTGTTGACTGTTGATTGTTGACTGTTGATTGTTGACTGTTGACTGTTGACTGGTCAAAAAACTGAATGGTTGAGTGTTGACTGTTGACTAGATTTGATTATTCCGATGCAACCGGAAACGCTATGACGGGTGATAATTATTACTTGAAAAACTCGATTTCAATCCGATCGCCCACTTTGACACCGAGTTCAGCAGCCCGCCCGCCACGAAGTTCGATCACTCGATCGACAGGAGTATCAGGCCCGTAGGTAGGACAAGGCTCGGCTGTACAGGGAGGAGCCTCGGCTGCGATAGCTGTGACTACTCCATCCCGCAGAAAAATCATATCCAGAGAAATCTGGCAATTTTTCATCCAAAAATTGACCCACCGCGCCGGTTTAAACTCAAACAGCATTCCTCTGTCATCGGCCAGAGAAGTTCTGTACATTAAACCCATAGCCTGTTGTTCCGATGTTTTAGCGACTTCGAGTTCGATCTGGCGATCGGCTATCCGAGCTCTAGCAGAAATAGGCAGCACTTGACCCGATGTTGTCGCCGTCGGAGACTGCGAGGCCAAAATGCCAGTAACACCAGCATCCGCGACAGGTAAAGCCGGCGAACATCCCAGCAAAAATATAATTACCCCAATATTTAGGAAAGTAGCGAAATAACTCATAATGATTTTAGATTTAGAATCGGGAATGGGGAATTGGGAATTGGGAATGGGGAATTGGGAATTGGGAATTGGGAATTGGGAATGGGGAATTGGGAATTGGGAATTGGGAATTGGGAATTGGCCATTGGGAATTGGGAATTGGGAATTGGCCATTGGGAATAACCAATAACCAATAACCAATAACCAATAACTAATGACTAATGACTAATGACTTCTTCAAGCTTCCCGCATCACGTAGCCAACACCCCGCACCGTCTGAATCAAGCGTTTTTCGCCTTCATCTTCAATCTTGAGCCGCAGATAGCGGATGTAAACTTCTATCACATTCGACTCGCCCAGAAAGTCGTAACCCCAAACATTCTCTAGAATTTGTTCCCGAGTCAAAACCTCGCGGGGATGTTCCATCAAATACTTTAGCAGCTCAAATTCTTTCATCGTCAGGTCGATCGTCCGTCCGTTGCGGAGGGCGCGCCTAGAAGCCAAATCCAAAACTAAATCGCCAAACCTCAACTGTTCGCTGCTGGGGCGTTCCGGCTGCAAATACAAGCGTACCAAGTGCAAAAACTCGTCAGTGCGGTAAGGTTTGAGAAAATAATCGTCCGCCCCAGCTTCCAGACAAGCCACGCGATCGTCAACTGTATCACGACCGATCAATAATAACACCGGTACCCGATTGCCACTGCTTCGGAGGTGAGAACACAGCGACAGTCCCGACTCAGGGCCGAGTATGCGATCGATTACAATCAAAGCTGGCTGCAATTCACGGGCTAAATGTTGGCCGGCGGCGGTATTTGAAGCTATTACCGGTTCGTAGCCTGAAGATTTTAAGTCGAGACTCAAGTGTCCGGCGAGAACTTCGTCTGTTTCTACTAGCAGGACACGGGGATTGCGATCGAAAGTAATTGCAGCCATTGAATTGACCGGTGAAGACCATAACTGTTGTAGCACGTTTGAGGGCAGTTGGTTGTTGGCAGTTGGTAGTTGGCAGTTGGTTGTTGGCAGTTGGTTGTTGGCAGTTGGCAGTTGGCAGTAATTATTAGCTCTTGTTAACAATTAACAATTAACAACCAACAATTAACAACCAACAATTAACAACCAACAACCAATAACTAATAATAATTAACAACCAACAATTAATTGACAACCAACAACCAATAACTAATAACTCACAACTCACAACTCACAACTCACAACTAATAACCAATAACCAATAACTAATGACCATCATCGTATTCGGCAGTATCAATATTGACCTAGCAGCAAAAACTCCCCGTTTACCGCAGCCGGGGGAAACTATTATCGGTAGCAATTTTTTGACGGCCGGCGGCGGCAAAGGAGCAAATCAAGCCGTCGCCGCCTCGCGTATTGGAACTTTTACCCACATCGTCGGTCGCGTCGGCAATGATAAATTTGCTGAAGAATTATTGACTAATTTACAATCTTATGGTGTAAATACAGAGAATGTATTGATAGATAAAACCACTCATTCGGGTGTGGCAATTATCGCTGTAGATGATAGCGGTCAAAATAATATTATTGTGATTCCGGGGGCGAATAACAATGTTGGTGCAGCAGATATAGAATGTCTGAAAAAACTGTTGCCCCAATCTACATCGCTGCTATTACAGTTAGAAATTCCCCTGGAAGTTGTCCGAAAAGCTGCTAGAGTTGGCCGGGAAGCGGGGGTGCGAGTGATTCTCGATCCTGCGCCGGCTGTGGGGGATTTGCCGATCGAACTTTATCCGCTAATTGACATTATCACGCCGAATGAAGTGGAAGCTGGCCAGTTAGTCGGTTTTGCGGTGAATGACACGGAAACGGCGATGGCAGCGGCTAAACAGTTGCAGGAACGCGGTGTCGAAAATGTTATTGTCAAATTGGGCGATCGCGGGGTGGTGGCGGTGACTGCAGATGAGAGCTTTTTTGTGCCGGCTTTTGCTGTGGAGGCGATCGACACTGTGGCCGCTGGCGATGCTTTTAACGGCGGATTGGCTTGTGCTTTAGATGGCGGTCGATCGCTCCGTGAAGCAGTGGTGTGGGGCGCAGCAGCGGGCGCTCTGTGTGCAACGAAAGCGGGCGCTCAAGCTGCTATGCCCGATCGCGCAACGTTCGATCGTTTTTTGCAGAATAGACTGATTGCTTAAATATTCGATCGATAGGAAGACGGCAGTTTGTACGGTGTGTCCGGTCGATTGATAGCAATAAATTGGATCGCGCGATCCGTGATTGTTATGGTAATCGATCGGACTTGATATAACGAGCACAAAAAATGAAAAAACCAGGTTTCTTTTAAGAAGTCTGGTTTTTACGTCTGGGCGGACGCACGCAAGGGCCCATACACCGGGTTTTTCAGTTAATCTACAGGTTAGTGCGAAGAATTATTGTCAAAAAAACCCGGTTTCCGATCGCCCCAGAGTGAGTCCTTGGGGTATTTTATTGTCTAGTTGAAGCTACTTAACTTCGGACGATGGCCGAGTGTTAGGCGATTCGTAGTAAACCCCAGAACCTGTATCGGAGACAAAGTGACAATCCCAGTAAGAGCGAATAAAGCTCTTCCAAATTGGATCGGTTGACTTGCGATAATAATCGCCCAACAATGGTTTAATTGCTTCGGTTGCTTCCTTCAAGTGATAGTGCGGCATTGTCGAGAAAATGTGGTGGGCGACGTGGGTGCCGATGTCGTGATGGATGGAGTTGATGAATCCGTAATCGCGATCGATCGTAGATAGCGCACCTTTCAAGAAATACCAGTCATCTCCGCGATACCAAGGAATATCGGCTTCTGTGTGGTGCAGGAATGTTACCAAATCCAGCCACATTACAAAGATTACGTAGGGAACCAGGTAGAACTTGAGTAAAAACAACCAACCAAATTGGTAGGTTAATGCGCCTAAAAAGCCTACCATCAATACTAAGGATGCGGAACTCGTCAACACATCCCATTTTTCGGAAGGACGGAAAATCGGGCTACCGGGCATGAAGTGAGAACCTACCCGATCGGGCGATCGACGAAACAGATAAATTGGATAGGCAAATAACATCAAATAAAAGCGTCCCAGCTTCTCATACCAGGGCATTTGATTGTATTTGCTTTCCGACACTGGATACCAGCTTTCATCGTTATCCAAGCTGCCTGTATTCGCGTGGTGGGTTCTGTGGCTGATCCGCCAACCGTGGAAGGGTACGAGAATTGGAGCGTGGGAGAGGTGTCCGATCAGGTTGTTCAGCCATTTTTTCTTAGAAAATGAACCGTGCCCGCAGTCGTGGCCTACTACAAACAACGCCCAAAACATGGTTCCCTGCATCAACCAAAAGATTGGATAAAACCACCATGAATCGAGGCTGTAGGCGATCGCGTATAAACCTGCGATGATGCCAATATCTAAAAAGAAATAAGCTAGAGATTTCCCTGTCGAGGGTTCAAAACAATGGGCTGGAATGGCTGCTTTAACATCTTGAAGAGTAAAAGGTAACTCTTTTGTACGGGAGGATGAGCTTTTATCGCTCGGCGGATTGAGAAGAGTATTTGATTGCACGAAGTTTCCGATTTAAGCTGACTTGAGAAACCGCATTTCGCCTTTTAACTTTCACTTTGGGCTCGGAAGGAGCCATATTTTTTACTCTGCAAGGGTTTCTAAAGTTCTTTAGTTCGCATGAATAGCCTTCCCGCGATTCTCAAGCAAGTTGGCTTGTCAAATACTTGTGTGGGAAAATTTAGTGCGATCGACCCTGTTATCTAAAAAAAATTCCTGTGTTCGTTGTTAGTACGAAATGCGATTTTAATCTGATATCGCACTTCTGGAGGCAGTACCTCCAGTCCGCAGGTGGCCTATAGCGCTTCCGGCAGGAATTGTTAACGATAGTGTAGGGAAGGCCGAGCGATTTTAGATTTTAGATTTTAGATTTTAGATTTTTTATTTAATCTCAAACCTTAAATCCGAGTCTTGGGTTTCCCGCAAGTTCTACCCAACTGGCAATTCGCTACAATTCACAAATTCTGCAAGAGTTGCAATAGCTAAGTTAATTTAACATTTCTACACACACTTGGCAATGACTTTTCAGAAAATTTTTAAAATTCATAAATTGCTGAATGTTACCGCCAAAAAATGGATGAAATCCCCCGAAAATTGTCGAGAATTCAAGCATTTTAGATTTTCGTTCCAACTCCTAGATTGACTGCGCTGCAAGTCATATCATATCCGGTCGATTGACAAAGATCAGATTGGTTCGTAGTGCGGACTTTAGTCCGCAAGAAAATAGCGGACTAAAGTCCGCACTACGAACAAGTCAATCTCAAATCGACTGATGCGCGATCGCTTTTTAGCTTTTGGTTTTTTTAGGTTGCAGCTTTTTCTAATATAAGCTTAGACCGTTTTACCATTTCTGGAACGTCGATCGGATAATCGCCGGTGAAACAGGCCGAACAGAAACTTTTCGGATCTTCGTTAGTCGCCTTCAGCATTCCCTCTCTACTCAAGAAAGCCAAGGAATCCACCTCCATTAGGGTGGCGATTTCTGCGACTGACTTGGTAGCAGCAATCAACTGATCTTGATTGTCGGTGTCTATTCCGTAGAAACAAGGATGAGTCACCGGCGGCGAGGAAACTCTCATGTGTACTGCGGTCGCGCCCGCATCCCGCAAGGCTTTGACGATTTTGCGGCTGGTAGTGCCGCGCACGATCGAATCGTCGATAATGATTACTCGCTTTCCGTCCAACACATCTCTGAGAGGGTTGAGTTTCATGCGGATTCCTGACTCCCGCATGGCCTGAGTCGGTTGAATAAAAGTACGCCCGACGTAGCGATTTTTGATTAATCCTTCGGCGTAAGGAATGCCGGAAGCTTGAGAAAAGCCGATCGCCGCCGGGATTCCAGAATCGGGAACACCGATGACTATATCAGCATCAGCGGGAGCTTCTGCAGCCAACATACGTCCGATCCGCAGTCGGTAGCTGTACAAATTTTCACCTTCCATAATGCTGTCAGGTCGAGCAAAATAGATCATTTCAAAGATGCAAAGTTTGCGCTTTTGCTGCTGGCTCCAGTGGAAGGAAGCCATACCTTCCTCTGTAATCCAAACTAATTCCCCCGGTTCTACATCCCGCAAAAATTCCGCACCAATAATATCTAAGCCGCAAGTTTCCGACGCTAAAACGTACCGTACCGGAGTTGTGGGGAGAGTGCCAATTACCAGCGGGCGAACGCCGTGGGGGTCGCGGACTCCCATCACGCCGATCGGGGTGGCGATCGTCAAACTAAAGGCTCCTTGGCACATACCAAAGGCACTGATCGCTGCTTCGAGCCAGTCTTTACCCTTGTCTACCTCCGAACCGATCGCCACTGCGATCGCCTCTGAATCCGTCGAGCTGACAAACTCGCAGTTGCGAGACAGCAATTCTTCCCGCAATTCTTTAGTATTGACAAGATTCCCGTTATGTGCTAGAGCCAGACTTCCCAAACGGGTTTCGACTACCACAGGTTGAGCGTTGATCGCTCGCGACGAACCCGTAGTAGAGTAGCGAGTGTGTCCAACGGCTAAGTTACCGGGCAAGTGACCTAAATTCGATTCGTTGAAGACTTGGGAAACCAGTCCCATATCCTTGTGCAGATGAACTGTTTCACCCTCAAAGGTGGCAATTCCTGCAGATTCCTGACCCCGGTGCTGCAAAGCATACAAACCGAAGTAGGTCAACTTGGCTACATCTTCACCCGGTGCGTAGATACCGAAAACGCCGCAAGCTTCCTCTGGCTTGTCGGGTTTGCTAGAATTCTCGTCAGCCTCGAAGGAATGGTTGGGAATCATAGATTGGGTTGGCTTGTATGTAATGGGGACGGTACGTGAGCGGGGCAGTTTCACCGGTGCGTTTTGTTGGGGAAGATGCCGTATAACTTAACACTCCCTTAATGTTGCCACGGATATGTCATTCGATTTTAGATTTTAGATTTTAGATTTTAGGTTGACTCCCCAACAGAGGAAGTAGCTGAGCCCGATTAGAGTCTAAAATTTTGCTCTCTCCACTTGAGATTTTAGATTTTAGGTTGACTCCCCAACAGAGGAAGTAGCTGAGCCCGACTAGAGTCTAAAATTTTGCTATCTCCACTAATTAACTTAGGCGGCTAATATCCGTTCCAGCTTGTGCAACCTTTCAAGCAGAAGCTATGCGGCGTTCAATGGCATTGTAGTATCGATCGCCCAGTTCTGCGATCGTAACCTCAATTAACGGCTCCTTGTCGGTAGTAAAAACCCGCAAAGACGATTGGGTACTACCAACCAAGCCGATTTTCTGCCACTTACCGGCCAAATTCTCCTGCAAGTAGGATGTCCAAGCAGCCTCATTTTCAGGACTTACCGACACTAAAATACAATTTCCCATTTCGCCAAACAGCAATTCATCCCAACGCTGAGACTGCGGCGAGTTTAGATCGAGGTGGATTTTGGCACCAAGTTTACCAGAAATGCAGCATTCAGCCAGGGCGATCGCGATTCCTCCCTCCGCACAATCGTGAGCAGAGCGTACCCAACCGCTGCCAATGCCATCCCGACAAGCTTTTTGCACTTTTCTTTCTAAATCAAAATCTATTCTTGGCGGTTTTCCAGCTACAATCCCGTGAATTGCCGCTAAATATTCCGAACCTCCGAGAGTAGGAGAAGTTGCGATTTTTGAGCTTTCAGATAACAGTTCGGAATTTTGGGATAATTCACCAATTCCCAACAGATAAATTAAATCACCTTTTTTGAGCCAAGCTTGACCCGAAATTTTCTTCAAATCGGGAATTAACCCCACCATTCCGATTACCGGAGTCGGATAAATTGGTACAGGATTCCCCCCAGCATCAACAGTTTCATTGTAAAGAGAAACATTGCCACCAGTTACAGGCGTTCCCAACTCCCGACAAGCCTCAGCAATGCCGCGACAAGCTGACGCTAACTGCCAATATCCGATCGGCTTTTCAGGACTGCCAAAATTCAAATTATCAGTAACTGCCAGAGGTTCAGCACCCACACAACTTAAATTTCTCGCTGCTTCCGCTACAACGGCTTTTGCACCTTCATAAGGATCGAGATAAACATAACGAGAATTGCAATCAACCGTTGCAGCAACTCCGGGAATCATCCCCAGGGGCGCTTCTTTCTTGCTAAGGGGGGGATAATTTTTTGGAGTTTCCCTACCTTGTGCCTTTGTAAATAGAGGAATTACCTCTTCTTCCTGTTTGCTTTCGGAAGCTATAGAAATAGCATTTTCTCTCTGTAAATCCCCCTTAGCAAAAGGGGAGTTTTCCAGGCCTTTACCCAGGGAAGATTGGGAAGTTTCTAGAGGACGCAACCTGACAACCGCAGCATCACCGCCTCCGGGTAACAGCACAGTATTATTTTGAACTTGATGGTCGTATTGGCGATAAACCCAGCGTTTAGAAGCGATGGTGGGAGTATCTAACAGCGTCATTAAAATCTGATTCCAAGTTTGGAACTCACCCTTAACTTCAATCCCAAGAGCGGTGCATTCCGGCAACAAATCCGCCGTCCATTCCCAGGCTTTTTTAGCATATTCTGGCGCTTCTGTCAACAGTTCGCGGTGATAAATTGGCGTGTTGTCTGCCAAAGCAGTCGCGGTAATTTCGGCAGCGATTTCGCCTTTAAACAAAATTCGGACGATCGGCTCTTCGATTACTGTCCCCGCGACTACGGCGTGCAATCCCCAGCGGTGAAAAATATCGATTAATTCCTGTTCCCGTCCTTTTTGAGCCACAAACAACATCCGTTCTTGCGATTCCGAAAGCAGGTATTCGTAGGGAACCATACCGCTTTCTCGAACCGGAACTTTGTCTAAATCAAATTCAATTCCAACGCCACCTTTGGCTGCCATTTCTGATGTCGAGCAAGTAATGCCGGCCGCGCCCATATCTTGGGCGGCGACGACTGCACCGGTTTTGAATGCTTCTAAACAAGCTTCTATTAAGGATTTCTCTAAAAACGGATCTCCTACTTGGACGGCTGGGCGATCGTCCATTGATTTGTCGGTCAATTCTGCACTGGCAAAACTCGCTCCTCCCATGCCATCTCTGCCCGTAGTTGAACCGACGTAAAGCACGGGATTTCCGATTCCCGATGCGCCGGATTTAACTATTTCTTGAGTTTCCATTAAACCCAAGGCCATGACGTTAACTAAGGGGTTGCCGGAATAGGCTTCATCGAAGTAAACTTCTCCGCCAACTGTGGGTACGCCGATGCAGTTTCCGTAATGACTGATTCCCGATACTACGCCTTTGAATAATCTCTGAGTTTTGCTATCATCTAAGTTGCCGAAACGTAGGGAGTTTAAAAGTGCGATCGGGCGAGCACCCATTGTGAAGATATCGCGGAGAATGCCACCTACTCCTGTTGCTGCGCCTTGGAATGGTTCGACTGCAGACGGGTGGTTGTGAGATTCTATTTTGAAGGCAAGTTGCAAACCGTCTCCCAAGTCTACGACACCGGCATTTTCTCCAGGCCCGACCAGAATGCGATCGCCCTCTGTGGGAAACTGTTTTAATAGCGGTCGCGAATTTTTGTAACAGCAGTGTTCGCTCCACATTACGCCGAACATTCCCAATTCAGCTTTGTTGGGATGGCGGCCGAGGCGCTGAACTATTTCTTCGTATTCTTCGGGTTTGAGTCTTTCGGCGGCAATTTGTTCGGGAGAAAATGGGAGGTTTGGCATAATAATTGCGATCGTTTTGTAGATTTTACATCCCAATTAGGGATTCTTTAAATCAGAACTTAGGCATCAAGATCGAAAAAACCGGTTTTTTGATTTAATCTGCAGGTGGGAAGGCATTTTTTCGGTAAAAAACCCGGTTTACGATCGCCCATGAGTCCAAGACTGTTAATGCTTATTTTTAGGAGGGGGAGTTTTTTGTTGATAAAAGCATTCAGATTTTAAGTTCTAGCATAGATTGAGGAGGCTGCATTTTTGTCAACTTAATCTCAAAGATCCTACCAGTTTCTTGTGACTCCGATTAGCTCGCAACGGACGCGATCGATTATACAGGAAAATTGAAAATTTACCAAATATCCGATAATGATTGACATATATCTTGTTTTCTGCTATGACAACCCCGCCCAACGGTTAAGATGTTCTTAATTCCTCAAACCCTGGTCGAAGATTCCCTCTTCCCTCTTCCTTCGTGTCCTTTGCGTCTTCGCGGTTCGTACCTCTTCCTTATGACTCAAAATCTCAATTTTGCCAATAAAAACTTACGCAACCGTTCATTTAAAGGGCTTGACTTGTGTGGGGCGAACTTCAGCGGTAGCGACATTCGAGGCTGCAATTTCACCGGGGCGATTTTGAGGGGGGCAAATTTTCAGGGTGTCAGAACCGGACAAAGCCGCCTGCGGGTACAAAAGTTGATTGCTAGGGCTGGTGTAACTGCGGTGACAGTGACGGCGGCGGGGGCTGTGATGGGAATGATTGGCGGGGCGGATGCGGGGGCTGTGGCGGTGGCGGGGACGGCTGCGACGGCGATTGCTGCGACTCGGGGCGAGGCGGGAATTGTGGCTGGGGCTGTGGCTGGGGCTGCTGCTGCGATCGGGGCTAGCGGTATTGTGACATTTTGGGGCGGGGATACTCTGAGGGGAATTGGTTTGTTTTTGGTTTCTGGGGTGATTTTGGGGTTAACTGCGATCGGCTTTTTTATTGCTGTTGAACAGATAGAACAATTGTCGGTAACGTCGTTTAGAAAAGCTGATTTGACTGGTGCTATATTCGATGCGGGGGCGGTTCTTGATGCTGATTTTTCCGATGCGCGAGGTTTGCCGTGGTAGACTGCAAAATTACAGATTTTTTACCCATTCTCGGAATTCTCGCACTGCTGCGGTTGCGCCTGCTGTTTGAGTGCGATCGATAAATTCGTCAACTTTTGCAGTCGGTAGCATCGGGAAAGCCCTGGAAAAATTGCACTCGGTATATTCGCCATTTTGCAATTGATAAAACTTGACGCTTCGTCCGTCATACCGCCAAATTTCTGGTACGCCTAAATCTGCATATAAATCGAATTGATTTAAGGAACTGCTGGTAATATCAATTTCCAGTGCTAAATCGGGCGCAGGATCTCGCGCAAAGTCTAATTCGGTTCTGCCTCTGACCAGTGCTTCGTTCTGAATGTAATAGCATGAATCTGGTTCTTTTCCGGCTGCTTTTTTGCGTTTTTTAATAGTCATCGAACCAAAGGGGTTGTACTCCAGATTTAGTTCTTCTATGAGAGTTACAATTAAGCGATCGATCAGCCTGTTGCGATTTTCATGTTCCGGTAGTGGTACCATAATTTCTAATTGACCTTGATGATAAGCAATTCTGGTGGAACGTTTGTTGCCTAGTTCCGCTAGCAGGCTTTCATATAACTTCCAACTGATATTTGGCAGTAAAACTCGCTGTTCGGGGGGCGTTGATATTGTTAGCATTTTACTGGGGTTTTAGAGCTTTAGTGTATTTTAGTTTATCCTTTTTTTTGCGAACCGCATAAAAAGTATCTGCCGACCGCTACGGTGATGCGCTACTCTAGTTAATAGTAGACTGTGGTCATTAGTCCTTGTTGTTATGAAGCTGCGATCGTTCTTTTCTTTCCTCATTGCTGGCGTTTTAGCACTCTTAGGCTTGGGTGCAGGCGGTTTTTACTGGCTGTCAACTCAAACTCCCCTAAATTTGCTCGCGGGCGGGCCGACAACTACTCCGGCTGCGGCTGTGTTTGTCTCGAAAGAAGTACCTTTGTTGGTTTCAATGCTGGTAAATCCCGATCGCCTCGAAGCATTGCGACAAGTTTTTGCGACTCCCGAAGAAAGAAGCCTCGCGCACGCTGAATTCGAGCAAATCAAAAAAAGCCTCCTCGTCAATACTAACCTGGATTACAGTCGCGATATCCAACCTTGGATCGGTGACGAAATTACCCTCGCCCTCACAAATCCCGATTTCGACGATCGCGATCGCAGCAAGGGCGAACAAACCGGGTTTTTGCTGGCTGTTTCTTCCCAAAATGCCGATCGCAGCCAACAATTTCTCAAATCCTACTGGCAAAAACAATCTCGTGCGGATAAGACGGTGCAGTCGGAACTATATAAAGGCGTCCAACTAAATTACAAAAAATTACCGACAGCCAAGCAAAAAGCTGCTACAGTTTTGCCTTTCAACCCGCTGGCTCTGCCGAATTCAACTTTACCATCAAGTTTCGCGACGGCGGCAATCCGCGGCCGTTCGGATTCTGGAAATAACCTAAATTTTGTTTTATTTTCCAACAGTCCGAATATACTTCGAGACGCAATTAACAACTTGGAAGCAGCCAACCTAAATCTCAACAACAGTTCTAACTATCAAAAAGCTTTCCAACAGTTAAATCAAGGTAGAATAGCTTTAGCATTTGTCAATCTGCCGCAGCCCGCAACCGAGCAAAATCTCCAAGTTTCCCCCAATTCCCTCGCAGTTGCTGTCGGAGTCAACCGACGGGGATTGCTGGCTCAAACTGCTTTAGTGACATCGCGAGAAACCACGGCTTCTCCCACACTCTCCGAACCGGTGCCAGCCTTGCAATATATTCCCTCAGCCAGTCCTTTCGCCGTCGCCAGCACCGATTTAAGGAATTTTTGGGCTGATTTGTCATCGGTGGTTTCGGTCAATGCAGAAGTATCTAAATTAGTCGATCGCGCGATCGCAGATATTCAGCAAAGTTGGAGCGTTAATTTGCCGCAGGATATATTTAACTGGGTACAAGGAGAATACGCTTTAGCAGTGGTTCCGAGTTCCTCAAACAGTGCGGATTGGGTTTTTGTCGCCGAAACATCTGCAGATTCCCTCCAGGCGATCGACAAACTCGATGAAATTGCCCGCAGCAAAGAATACAGCATCGGCAGCTTCACTCTCAGAAACCAGAAAATTACCGCTTGGACGCAGTTGACAACTAGCTCTAATTATGGTAGAGAAAATAAGAGAAAAAATGCGATCGTAACCGAGGCAAAAGGAGTCCGAGCCACTGTCGGTAAATACGAAATTTTTACCACTTCAGTAGAAGCAATGGACGCAGCACTGAAAGCAGCCGAAACAGGTTCTTTGGTGGCCAATCAAGACTTTCAAATCAGCATCGAAGCGCTGCCGCCAGCTAACGACGGCTATTTTTATTTAGACTGGCCCTCGATCAGATCAATTTGGGAAAAACAAATCCCGCTGCTGAGGTTAATTGAACTTTCGGCGAGACCGTTGTTTGACCATTTGCGATCGCTCACCGTTACCAGTACCGGAGAAGTCGCAGGAATTCGCAAAGCCACCATATTTATGCGGCTGAATTAGTTGTTAGTCAGTAGTCAGTAGTCAGTAGTCATTGGTCATTAGTCATTAGTCATGGGGCATTAGTCATTGGTCATTGGTCATTAGTAACGGATGCGCCTATCACGCTCAGAAACCGAGTTTCTACGAGTTTTTGTAACAGAAACGATCAATATTGAAAGAAACCCGGTTTCTCAGGTCGTGACTACACCTTACTCTACTTGTCAACCAATGCCCTGTTTGGCCAATGCCCTGTTTGGCCAATGATTACTAAGGCTTGGGTGGTGTTTTCGACTTCCCAAAATAAGCTTGAAACACGTCTTTCGCGATCGGGGCTGCAGCAACAGAACCAAAACCGCCATTTTCCACAATCACGGCGATCGCAATTTCTGGCTTTTGAGCAGGCCCGAATGCCACATAAAGCGAGTGATCTTCCTGTCCGATTACCTCCGAAGTCCCTGTTTTGCCCGCCGTCAGCGGAATCGAACCGTCATTGAGTCCCTGTCCCGTACCCTCGGCAACCACCGCGATCAATCCATCCTTAACAACCCGAACTGTCGAAGGTTTCATCCCGATCTTTACCCGTTGAGTCTCAGGAGTGCCAGTCATAGAAGTCAAAAGATGGGGCTTGACTCGATAGCCGCCGTTAGCGATCGAACTCACCATTACCGCCGCCTCCAAAGGAGTGACCAACACCAACCCCTGACCGATCGACATTGTTACTGTATCGCCCGCATACCAAGGTTCTTTATAGATTTTCTCCTTCTCCTCGGGTGTCGGAATTTGACCGTGACTGCCGCCACTTAGCCCCAAAAGATTCAAATCAGTATCCTTGCCAATTCCCAAGCGGTGTCCCCACTTAGAAATTTGCTCGGGCCCGGTACTCATCCCCACTTGGTAAAAAAACGTATTGCTGCTGAAAGCCAAAGCCTCCCGAAAGCCGATGTAACCGTAACCCCCGCTGTGTTCGTTAAAATCAATTCCCCCCACAGTAATGTAAGACGAAGTACCCAAAATTGAATCTGGGGAAAACTTACCTGACTCGAGACCGGCGACAGAAGTCACAATTTTAAAAGTGCTGCCCGGGGGGTAGCCCTGCATCGCCCGATTCAAAAAAGGATCTGCCTCGTCTTGAAGAGTTGCCCAGTCATCCTTAGTGATTTTTCGCGTAAACAGATTGGGGTCAAAAGTCGGGTGGCTGGCGAGAACTAATACCGCGCCGGTTTTGACATCCACGGCGACGACCGCTCCCCGGCGGTTCCCCAGGGCTGTTTCCGCTGCTTTTTGCATGGACAAGTCGATGGTTAGCTGCACCGCCTCGCCCGGTGTTGGGGGTGTTTCTCCCATCAGCCGCAGTTCTTGATTTTGGGCATTGACCTCGATCAGCCGATCGCCCCAAACTCCCGCAATTTGCTTGTTAGAACTCGCTTCTACGCCTATCTGACCCACAATCATCCCCATCGGATATTCCGGGTGAGCTTTCAAATCTGCTGCGGTAGCTTCGCCAATATATCCGAGAACGTGAGCCGCCAAACTGCCTTCGGGATAGTAGCGGTTCGCTTCTGGCCGCACTTCCACTCCGCGTATTTGTCCCACCTGTTCTGCTAGCGGCACAAAAATTTCTGGCGGCATCGCTTGCTTGATCCGCACCGGTCTGTAGGATAGAGGATCGACCTCTTTTATTTTTTGTAAAATTTCTTTGGCCGGGATTTTAACCAGCGGACTTAACTTTTCTGCTGTCACTTTCCACTCTTCCGGCGTTTGTTCCTTCGGCCACAAATAGACCGATCGAGCTAAATTGTTTCCCGCTAGCAATTTGCCTTTGCGATCGACAATGTGTCCGCGATTCGCCGGCATTGGCACTAGGCGAACGCGATTGTTTTCGGCTCGTTCCCGGTTTTGCTTCCCTTGTACCAGTTGCAATTCTACTAGCCGACTAGCGTGCAGGCCCAGCAAAGCGGTTGCCAGCAGCATTAATACGATCGCCCGGTGCATCGGACGCGACTGTTTCTTGGGAGTTTCCCCCAGAGTTTTGTCTGAAGAGCGAAATTCATAGAGCGAAGAAATTTGTCGTTGCATCATTCTATAGGTAGATGTCAAATCCTAGATTTTAGATTCTTGATTGTCAATTGTGCAGTATACAGCATCAGACCTGGGCGATCGGCCTTCAGGGTTAGGCGAAGCGGAACGATCGATAATTGGCTTTTGACTAATAACTCATGACTGCTGACTAATCGTCCAAGCACCAAGAAATAACCAGCAAAATTAAAGTCAAGCTCAGCCAATTAGGGAAGTGCAGCCAGCCGAATATATCGACAGGTAACATTATTAAAAGCCATGTCAAGAGGGAACCGATCGTCAACAGCAAAGCCAGAATTATCATATCGATCATCTTGAGAGCGTATAATTTCGGATGTGAGCCGATCGCGTGTGGCAGAACTCGGAGTGGCACCATCGAGGGCGATCGCACGTGTCACGGTTCCGATGATAGTAATCACGAACAACAGCCAGAAGGTTTTTCACTCAATTAAACAAAAATTGTTCTTCCTCTGGAAGTTCCGATTCTGGGGACTCAGACGAGTAAATTCTGAGTTGTAATTTTAAGTTGTGACACAGGAGTATTGCCATGTGGTTCGATCGGCCAGTCCATTTCAAAAACAGTGCTCTCTTAGCTGCGATCGGCGCGATCGCCGCCCTACCAGTTTTAGCAGAAACAGCCAACTTTGGCACTTTAAATTTATCGCGAGGTTTTGACTCCCCAACAGCAATGTTGAGAGGTTCCACAGGCGGATCGTACTCTCTCTCTGCCATTGCCAACGCCGATCGCCACAAAAACAAATGTTTGGGTTTTGCCACTCCCACTCCCGACCACATCATAGTCTTGCAGCAAAACTTTTCCAAACTCGCAATCCAAGTCAACAGCGGAGGGAAGGACACAACCTTAGTCGTACAAGGCCCCGGTAACAGCGTGCGCTGCGGAGACGATACAGGTCAAAATAAAGATGCCAGCATAGTTGATTCAGACTGGCAAGCAGGATCTTACAGAATTTGGGTCGGTACTCTCGAAGCCGGAGTCAAGTCTAACTATACAATCTCACTACAGGAATAGAACGCAGCCACGCTGTGGGATAGACACGCTAAAATATTCTACATCCTCCAATTCTCCCGCAATCTCTTACTCCCCGATCGCCCGCTAGTATCATGTCCGTTCGATTAGATTGGTTCGCGCGTGCGTCAGTCAGCAGCTAGCTTAGTTGCGGACACCAGGACGCGCTACGACGAACCGTTTGTGTTGTGGTAATCGACCGAACACGATCTAACTCCCCCGATCTAGTAAAATTGTAAAATTGAAAGTGGCGTGTTTAACCAAAATTGGGAACTCCGAAAGTGCTTCATACCCTTAGAGCTGACTTCAGTATAATTTTCGATCGCGACCCAGCCGCTCGCAACTGGCTGGAAGTATTGTTTTGTTACCCAGGTCTTCAGGCCCTAGTGCTGCACCGCCTCGCACACTGGCTTTATTTACTGGGACTTCCCTTCATCCCCCGCTTGATTTCCCACATTGCTCGGTTTTTGACAGGAATAGAAATTCACCCAGGTGCAACGATCGGCAAAAGCGTCTTCATAGACCACGGTATGGGGGTTGTCATCGGCGAAACAGCAATAATCGGCGATTTTGCCCTAATTTACCAAGGTGTCACCCTCGGAGGCACAGGCAAAGAAAGCGGCAAGCGTCACCCTACCGTCGGCGAAAATGTAGTGGTCGGTGCCGGGGCCAAGGTACTAGGAAACCTGCTAATTGGCAACAACGTTCGCATCGGCGCAGGTTCCGTCGTCCTCCGCGATGTACCGTCAGACTGCA
This sequence comes from Microcoleus sp. B4-D4, assembly GCF_036705185.1. Taxonomy (NCBI): domain Bacteria; kingdom Bacillati; phylum Cyanobacteriota; class Cyanophyceae; order Oscillatoriales; family Microcoleaceae; genus Microcoleus; species Microcoleus sp. B4-D4. Next base: position 113,123 of record NZ_JAUBTX010000003.1, read on the forward strand.
CGGTAGTAGGGATTCCCGGCCGCATCGTATATCGATCGGGAGTGCGCGTCAATCCCCTAGAACACGGCAGTTTGCCGGATTCGGAAGCTGTGGTAATTCGCTCTTTGCTCGATCGCATCGAATCCCTCGAACAGCAAGTAAAAAGTTTGATTCCTCAAGAATCTGTCTCCTTAACTTCTGTTCCCACTTCCCATTCAGCATTTCAAACTTCAAACAAAACCAGCAATGTAGCCCTAGCTGAAAAAACCGAAGTTGCCGCCGCTTGTCAGTTAAAAGATAAAGCAATTCAAGAATTTTTCGACGGCACCGGCATCTAAAAATTTAATTAGTCAGTAGTCATTAGTCATTAGTCATTAGTCATTAGTCAGTAGTCATTAGTCATTAGGGAATTGTTAGCTGTTAACTGCCAACTGCCAACTGCCAACTGCCAACTGCCAACTGCCAACTGCCAACTGCCAACTGTCAACTGCCAACTGCCAACTGCCAACTGCCAACTGCCAACTGCCAACTGCCAACTGCCAACTGCCAACTGCCAACTGACTAATAACTTCTTTTTCACGGATTGACCGATCGCACAAACCAATTTCCATCCCCATCGCGCCCGTAAAGCGATCTGTTCTGCGGTTCTCCCCGCAACTCCAAAAAATCCACCGTTTCCGGTTCCAACAACAGCAAACAAAAATTCGGTAGCGGCTCGTGAGCATCTGGGGAAGCAGAATCAAAAGCACCAGCATCCGCCTTATCTTCCCCCGGTGCAGGCCAAGCAAATTGCGATCGAGCAGCCTCAGAAAGCTCCTGCCAAGCTGTGCGGCGCGCTGTCAACAACTCGGAATCTGCATCGTCTTGCCGCACCAAAATCAGTTGTCCAGCAATCCGAAATTGTTCCCGAGTTTTAGGGAAATACCAGCAAATCTCCCCCCAAGGATAGAGGTCAATTTCTTCCGCCTTCTGACTGCGAATATCAGTAATAAACTTCAACTGATTAGTATCTCCTAAAAAGCCTCGAAACACCACAGTGCGGTTAGCCGGACGACCAGTGGCGCGAACGGTTGCTAATTGCAAGTAGCGAGCAAAAGCAAGACTGCGGTTGCGGTGGAGAGCTTGCGCTAAGGGCGATCGCCAAAGTGCTAAAGTCATAATTAATCTTCTATCATGTTAGTCAGTAGTCATCAGTCATGAGTCATTAGTCATTAGGGAATGGTTAGCTGTTGACTGTTGACTGTTGACTGTTAACTGTTAACTGTTAACTGTTAACTGTTGACTGTTGACTGTTGACTGCCAACTGCCAACTGCCAACTGCCAACTGCCAACTGACAACTGACAACTAACAACTGACAACTAACAACTGACACTTCTTTCTGCTATTGGTAATTTTATGTCAAATGCACTCTCAAAAATCAAAACTATAGAAACTCCCCACAGCGGCTACCACTGGGACGGCAGTTCCCGGCGCTTTTTTGAAGGCTGGTACTACCGAATAACATTACCAATTCACGGACAATCCTTTGCCTTCATGTATTCCATCGAAGACCCCAGAGGTGGTCAACCATACAGCGGCGGTGCTGCCCAAATTCTCGGCCCCAAAGATAGCTATTTGTGCCGCACCTTCCCCGATGTAAATAAGTTTTGGGCGCACCGAGAAAGCTTAGGTTTTGGACATTGGGGCAAAACAGATTTACAAATTAAACCCCAATATTTAGAGCCGCAAGTATTCGACAGCAGCGTCGAAGAAGGCTATCAAGCTACTGCTACTTTGAATCAAGGTTATCTGCACGATCCGGGAAGTGGCGGTCACTGTTTTTGGCAGTACGAAATCAAACCTATTTACGGCTGGGGAAACTCTCAGGAACTCCAGAAATCCACGGCGGGAATGCTATCTTTTCTGCCCATATTTGAGCCTGGATGGCAAATTTTAATGGCTCACGGTTTAGCCACGGGCTGGATAGATTGGAACGGCGAACGCTACGAATTTAAAGACGCTCCCGCTTACAGCGAAAAAAACTGGGGCGGTGCTTTTCCGCAAAAGTGGTTTTGGATTAATTGCAATTGTTTTCAAGGCGAAAGCGATTTAGCTGTAACTGCTGGCGGCGGCAAGCGGGGCGTGCTGTGGTGGATGGAATCGGTAGCAATGATTTGTCTGCATTACCGAGGCAAGTTTTACGAATTTGTGCCTTGGAATTCGCAAGTTAGTTGGACTATTCAACCTTGGGGAAGCTGGAAAATGCAGGCTAGAAATAGTCAGTTTGAAGTTGAGTTAATTGGCACTACAAACAGTCCTGGTACTTATCTGCGAGCTCCTACAGAAAAAGGCCTCGCTTTTTGCTGCCGGGATACGACGCAGGGCGAATTGCGCTTGCAACTGCGAGAGTTTTTGGGGGGAAATGTGGAAAAAAATGGCAAGCAGCGTTCTAGAATTATCTTAGAGGCTCAAAGTTCTTTGTCTGGTTTGGAAGTTGGGGGCGGGCCTTGGGATGAAGTTTGGCGATCGAATTAAGTAAGTAGTCAGTAGTAAGTAGTAAGTAGTAAGTAGTAAGTAGTCATTAGTCATTAGTCATTAGTCAGTGGGCATTGGTGCTGTCCCCCCGATCTTTCCGTCCAACGTCAGCAGTCAGCAGTCAGTTAACATTAGTAAAACAGCCATGATAAAAATACTCGGTTTACAATTAGAAAAATTCTACCGAAACCAACAATTACAACCAACTCTCAAAAGAATTTTGGGACTAATTTTATGTTTGGGTGCAATCTTAATACCTGCGACAATTGCCAATGCTGGTGATTTGTCTCGCCAACCTATCACCGAAATTAATGTTAGCTTGGGTAACGAAGCTGGAGAACTAAATTTTTTTCCCAATCAGCTAGAATTTGAATCTGGTAAGCGCTATAAATTAGTGCTAAAAAATCCCAGTCCGCAGAAACATTATTTCACTTCCAAAAATTTTGCAGATGCGAGTTGGACTCAAAAAGTTGAAGCTGGTAACGTGGAAGTTAAAGGCAGTATTCACGAACTGGAACTTAAACCAGGGGCGGTGGCAGAATGGTTGTTTGTGCCGGTGAAATCGGGAAGTTACAACCTTCGCTGTACCGTAGCGGGACATACTGAGGCGGGGATGGTTGGCAAAATTGCGATCGCCTCTTAATCCTCCTATCCCATAGTTGAGACTAGCAGATAATTCAATCGCAGACTGCATTGAATTATCTGCGTCTATAGTGGTTCTCAAGCGTTGTGAGGTATGCCTTATGCCCTATGCCCGGTTTGCCCTATCCCAGATAGTAGCTCATATGAGAGCACAGAAAGGCTATATCTGTGTCTATCCGCTGGAAATCGGCAGTTAACAGATCGAATATTTATGCCGATCGAGTTTAGCTTCAGCGGATATCGTATTGCTTGAAGATTAATTAGCCACAAAAAGTCGAACTTTCGGGCTTCTACAGACTTTTAAGTCGATTCTAGCGGAGCCATTGTCAGTCCAGCACGGCTCAATTGCATATGATAAAGTTCTGCTTGTTCTTGCGGGCCAACCCAGACGGTGGCCTGGCCTTCGTTGTGGATTTGGTTGGCGAGATCCCAAGCTCGATCGCTCGTCATCCCTGGAATGTATTTCGTCAAACATTCCACTACGTGCTGAAATGTATTGAAATCGTCGTTGAGGACTATTACCCGATAGTTAGGATAAGGCTTGCGGGTAACTTGACTCGATCGAACGGGTGCTATGGTTGGTGAAGAGGTCATCGCGCGAACAGCCACTGAAACTACAAAATTCGTAAAATAGTTACCTCTTCAACTATATCACAATTTATGAACTTTAAAACCGCCCCTTGCAAATAAATCGCCAAAGTCGATTTATTTGCAAGGGCGATTTTTCGATTTGAGATTTGAGGACAAAGAAACCGGGTTTTCAGGAAATTGAGGGTTTCTACCCACGATTTTGGTTGAAAAACCCGGTTTCCGATCGATCGTTAGATGCAGTACAGCTTATCCAACTACAGTTAACTCTCGATCGACCCCAGAAGTGTTGGTGTCAGAGTATGCTTGCAGCAGAAGTTGCTTTAAATCTTCAATCAGCGGATAGCGGGGGTTTGCTCCGGTACACTGATCGTCAAAAGCGCGATCGGCCATTTCCTCAACGCGAGCAAAAAAGAAATCATCACTCATTCCCTGACTGGCGATCGCCTCCTGAATAGTGCTAGGAATATCTACCTGACGCTTCAAATCTTCCACCGCTGCGATCGAGTTCTCAACTTTCTCATCTAGTGTCTCCCCGCCCAAATTCAGATAATCCGCAATTCGCGCATAACGCCACTTGCTGTTAGGATACTTATTCTGAGAAAAAATCGCTTGTTTGAACGGAACATCCGTTGCATTGTACCGAATTACATGGGAAATCATCAGCGCATTCGCTAAACCGTGAGGGACGTGACAAGTTGCACCTAATTGGTGAGCCATTGAGTGACAAACCCCCAGAAAAGCGTTCGCAAATGCCATCCCGGCGATCGTAGCAGCATACCGACTAAAAAAGAAGTACCCCAAAGCTCAATGCCTTAATTAACAAGAGTTGACGACTATTATCAACATTTAAAAGAAACTCGTTCTTTATTGCCAGAATCTGTACGTTATTTGGTAGCTGACGGTTATTATTACCGCGCTAAGTTCTGGGATGCTGTCAGAAATTGTAATTTAAATTTGATTAGCAAATTGCCGTCTGACACCAACTTAAATTACCTCTATACAGCAATACGGTTTACTTAAGGTCGAACAAGTGATAAACTATATATGATATACAAAAGTAAATCAAGTATAGTGCCGTACAAAAAATTATTATTAGAATCTCCCAAGCTCAAAAATAGCGAGATATTCAAAGCAATAGAGATAGCGATTCCATCAACAGAAATAGAATCGGCTATCCTGAAAACAAAAGCAAGAGAAAAACGGCATCGTGCGCTACCGTCACAACTGGTAGTATGTTTGATCGTAGCAATGAGCTTATGGTCAAAAGACTCAATGCGCGACGTACTAAAGAATCTGATTGATGGACTTAATGAAGTCTGGTTGAAAACAGGTAAATATTGGAAAATTCCGTGCAAGGCAGCTATTACCAAAGCCCGAAAAAGATTAGGATGTCTTGTAATGAGCCAGTTATTTCATCAGTTAGTACGACCAATGGCTACAACTGAAACAGTGGGAGCTTTTCTGAATGGATTGAGAGTTGTAGCAATAGATGGAACCTGTTTAGACCTCCCAGATAGTGATGAAAATGCCAGAGTTTTTGGCCGTCCAGGTAGCCGTCCAGGTACAAGAGCTGCTTTTCCCAAAGCTAGATTAGTTATTTTAGTAGAAGCAGGAACACATTTAATATTTGATGCTTTAATATGCCCATACAAGATGGGAGAAAGAGTCAGATCATTAAGGTTATTACGCTCAGTTACTAAAGAAATGTTGTTAATGTGGGATAGAGGTTTACATTCATATGCGATGGTGTCAGCCACACTCAGCAAGGGTTGTGACTACTTAGGACGAATTCCGTCAAATGTTAAATTCCTCAACGAAACACAACTAGAAGATGGTTCTTACTTAAGTTTTATTAATCCGCCAGGCAAATAAGCGAAAAAAAGGATTTAAACCCATCCAAATCAGAGTAATTGAGTACACGATTGAAAACTCAAACGACCCAACAGCAGAAATTAAGTATCGTTTAATTACAAGTTTATTGAACTCTCAAAAATTTCCGGCAAAGTTATTGGCGGCCGAATATCATCAACGTTGGGAAGTGGAAAATACAATTGATGAATTCAAAGTACATCTGTTAGAAAGAAAAACTCATGTTCGCTCTCAAAGACCAAGAGAAGTAGTACAAGAAATTTATGGTCTATTATTAGGACATTGGGCTGTGAGGTCATTAATTTGTCAAACAGCGCATAGTGCAGAAATTTCCCCATTAAGTATTTCTTTCACGGGTACATTACGAGTTATTCGTCGTGCTGTTCCAAGATTTCAGCGATTAGAATCACAGGAAATCCCTTTTTTTTAACTTGCCTGAATTTGGAGATACTTGATGCAATTTTGCCGCCAAGAGTTCAGAGAAACAACCCAAGAGTTGTCAAAAAACCTGTTTCAAAGTTTAAATCCAAAAAAGTCAAACACAGAGGTACTGGAATAAAAACTAATCCTCCTATTTTTAAAATCTTAAAGCCTCCCAAGCCTTAAGTAAACCGTATTGAGATATGGAATACTCACTGAAGGCGTTGGTGATTGGTCAAGTTTATTCCTTTGGAACATATTGACTTCCTCTTTGACATAGACTCCATAACAGGTTTGGTCTTTGCCCAGGTGTCTTGATAAGTTATAGTAAAGGAAGATGCCGTAAATAAAGAATAAAGGCAGTTTGGAACTACCTTTCTGAATCGTGACTAAAGCCTGCGAAGAAGACGATAATCTTTGTTTACGAAGGGTGTGAGCCAACTGGTGAATCGTTGGTGATTGGAAAAGGATAGGTAAAGGTAGCTCTTTCTTGTAGGTTTTCTCTATTTCACGCATTAGGGATATCGCTAATAGGGAATGTCCTCCCATCTCGAAGAAATTATCTGTCGTACTGATGGATGAAATATTCAATACTTGTTCCCAAATATTGATGAGTTGAACTTCCAAATCATCCTTGGGCTTGGCAATTTTTTCTGGCTTTTCTGGCTTTTCTTGAGTTGTAGGGGCGGGCAAATCTAGAGCCTCTTGAGTGGCGGGTATGATTGCTGCTTCGCGAGATTGTTCAGGTACAGGTAGAGCTTTACGATCTACCTTACCATTCGGTGTTAGAGGTAGAGCTTCCAAGAAAACGAAGATAGATGGCACCATATATTCTGGTACATACTCCTTGAGCAGACTTCGCAGTTCTTGGATGCTTGGGTTCTGATTGTTGAGAGCGACAATATAAGCCACTAGACGCTTGTCGCCAGGAAAATCTTCCCTGACGATGACCACTGCCTGCTGCACGTTAGAATGTTTGACCAAAACAGACTCGATTTCACCGAGTTCGATCCGAAAACCGCGAATTTTGACTTGAAAATCTAGGCGACCTAAACACTCAATATTTCCATCGGGCAAATAACGCGCTAAGTCCCCTGTCTTATATATTCGTTCGGTTTCTCGAAAGGGATTAGGAATAAATCTCTCAGTGGTTAAATCGTCACGTTGCAAATAGCCTCGCGCTAATCCTGAACCACCAATATGTAATTCCCCAGCCACCCCAACGGGAACGGGTTGCAGGAGAGAATCTAAGATGTAGATATCGGTGTTGGCGATCGGCTTACCAATTAAAATTCGCTGTTCGGCGTCTTTGACTTGATAAACCGTTGACCAAACTGTTGTTTCCGTCGGCCCGTACATATTCCAAAGTTCTGTACCTTTGGTTAACAATTGGGCAGCCAATTCTTTGGGCATGGCTTCCCCACCGGAGAGGATTTTCAGCGGGAACTGACTTTCCCAACCCGATTCTATCAATAATCGCCAAGTCACTGGAGTCGCTTGCAGGATCGTAATGCCTAATTGGACGATCGTCCTTAATAACTTTCTGCCATCCATAGCAGCTTCCCGACTCAGGATCGCAACCTGCGCTCCCACAGTCAGGGGTAAGAACAGTTCTAAGACTGCAATATCAAAAGAAAGTGTTGTGACAGACAGCAAAATATCCGTCGCACTGATCCCCGGTTGCTCGCGCATCGACTTTAAAAAATTGACTGCCCCACGGTGGAGAACTTGTACGCCTTTGGGCTTACCCGTAGAACCAGATGTGTAAATGACATAAGCCATATTTTCTGGGGTAACGCTGGCGAGCGGCATTTCCTGACTCTCTTGGGCAATCAGTGGCCAATCCGTATCCAAACAGATGACCAATGCTTTTTTTGCTTCTTTGGCAGGCAGGCTATTCACAAGCTGCTGTTGTGTTAACAATACTTGGGCTTGGGAATTCTCGATCATGTATTCCACGCGATCGGGAGGGTAGTTGGGGTCTATGGGAACATAGGCTCCGCCCGCCTTCAGCACACCTAATAATCCCACAAGCATTTCCAGAGAGCGATCGACACAAATGCCCACTAAATCATCCGGCTTCACCCCTCTTTGTTGCAAATAGTGGGCCAGTTGATTAGAGCGTTGATGTAGTTCTTTGTACGTCAATGTTTGACCTTCAAAGGAAACCGCAATTTTCTCTGGAGTTACTTCTGCTTGTTGAGCTATTAACTGGTGCAGGCATAGCTCTTGCGACTCATCTTTTTGAGTCTGATTCCATTCCACAAGCAACAGATTTTTCTCTTGTTCTGGCAACAGCGGCAAGGCAGAAATCGATTGTTCTGGATGAGCCACAATCCCAGCCAACAAAATCTGGAAATGCTCGTTCATTCGTTCAATAGTTTCTGCATCAAACAAATCCGTGCTGTAGTACCAACTCCCCTCCAATCCTGCGCTGGTTGGTTTTAAGAATAAAGTTAAGTCAAACTTTCCTTCGTTGTTTTCAATCACCCACGGACTGGCTGTTAATCTTGACAGATCGATCCTTTGGAAGGGAATATTTTCCTCAAAGACAAAGGTCACTTGAAACAGAGGGGAATAGCTTAAGTCGGGCTGGGGACAAAATTGATCGACCAATAAGCAATAGGGCACATCTTGATAGGCTTGCCCTAACAAAACAACTTTCCGCACTCGTCCCAGAAACTCTGGGAACGTGGGATTACCCGACATATCTGTACGAAGGGGGACGGCATTGACAAAATTTTCTGCATTCACACGGCTCACAAAGGGGGAGCCAACAATCACGTCTTCCGTACCTGTATAGCGATAGAGCAAGATCTTAAACGCGGCTAACAGGGTTGTTGATAGAGCGACACCTTCCTGGCCGCCCAATTGGCTGAGAGCTGTCGTGATTTCCCCAGAAATGCCAAAAGACAGAGAAGCTCCCTGGAGGGATTGCTCTGGGGGACGTGGCCGATCAGTGGGTAGGGGTAATAAAGGGGTGGCTCCTGCAAGTTGTTTTTGCCAATAGGCTAAGGAGTCTTGAAGGGGGAGCTTTCGTAGCTCTGACATCAGAGTTGTATAGGATGTTTCGTAAATGGCCCGATCGATAGATTGCAATTTGGGATCGTAATACAAGATTAATCTCAGAATACCCAAGGCTGCAACCCATTTTTTAGCTGCTATATATTTCAGGATTTCGTAAGGCAATCGATTGCCAAAAAGATTAATCCAGTGGTGTTTGCCCTGCTCATAAGCAACTATATATTCTTCTTTTTCTGTTTGTTGAACGTAACTCCATTGCTGATAATGATCTCGGATTGCATGGATCAGAAAGTAGGTCGATTTACTGGATATGTTATTGCCAGTGTAGCGATATTGAGAAACGACTTGACCGTGGAAATAGATAGGAAAATTACGGGCAATTCGCAGACATAAATTGTAATCTTCGGTCGCTAATACACTTGGATCAAATGCACCAATAGACTCAATGGCGACACTATCGAGGGCAGCACGGCGAAACATAATACAACCGCATTGAACCCTATGCCGGATAGCCAAAAGGGTTTCATAATTAGCAACTTCAGGCTGGTTCTCATATTTCTCTTCTACTTTGTATGAGCCATCGGGTTGAATGGAATAGAAGAAATAACGACCAAATACCAAGCCCATCTCTGGCATGGTGTTGAGATGCTTGACTCCAATCTCAATCGCTTCAGGCAAAAGGCAGTCATCACTATCCAGGAAGAGAAGATACTCTCCCGTACTAATCTGCAGACCAGTATTGCGTGCAGTAGCATGGCCTCGGTTGTTTTGATAGAAGTATTTTACTGTCGGGTAACGATCGCAAATTTCTTTCGTTTCATCAGTAGAACCATCATCTACGACAATAATCTCAAATACGGGTAGAGTCTGCCCAAGTATACTATCAATTGCTTCCGGTAAAAATTGGGCGCTATTGTAGGATGGAATCACTACTGATACGTTTTTTGTCATTTTTTATACTCCAAAAGGTTGTGTTAAATATTTCGGCACCCAATATTAAAAATATATCTCTCCAGACGTCTATCTGTCCACACATCTATCTATCCAAAACTCTATCTATCACAACAACATTGCTCTAACAAGGGGAAACGTCCCGACTTTGCGAGGAAAGGAGAGTTATACTATCCTTTTCTCCCTACAAATGGGTTTAGAAATCTTCACAAATTAGATACCGTGTGAGGCAGTGGAAGTTCCAAAACTACCATCCCTATTCTTACATCCACTTATTAAGTAGGTTGGCGATATTAAACTTAACAATATAAAAATATGTAAATAAGGCTAAAGAGTGTTGCTAGATGTGCATTTGAATGATTTATAGTCGTTTATATATTTGCGTTTTACAGCGCCGACCTACTTAAGCGAACCTATTAAGCTAGTAGTGAGAACTTCAGTCCTTGGAAACAAAAAATAAAGTCCTCACTACGAACTTAATAGATTCGTAGTGAGGACTTTAATCCTAAAACTTAGGTGCTACTAAGCCGCAGCCAAATTTTCTGCTGCGAAATCCCAGTTAGCCAAATTATCCAAGAAATTAGTAATGTAGTCGGGACGGCGGTTTTGGAAATCCAAATAATAAGCGTGTTCCCACACATCCAAAGTCAGCAAAGGAGTTTGGCCGTGTACTACCGGAGTGTCGGCGTTCGCAGTTTTGGTAACTTTCAAAGTACCGTTGTCCAAAACCAGCCAAGCCCAGCCACTGCCGAACTGAGTTGTCGCAGCAGCCTTGAATTCTTCTTTGAATTTGTCGAAGCTGCCAAAGTCGGCCTTGATTTTATCAGCTAAAGCTCCTGTCGGAGTGCCGCCACCACCTGGTTTGAGCGACTTCCAAAAGAAATTGTGGTTCCAAACTTGACCTGCATTGTTGAAAATGCCTGATTTGGATGGGTCTTTAGCAGATGCCATCACAATTTCTTCCAGGGATTTGCTGGCAAGTTCCGTGCCTTCAATCATTTTGTTGAGATTGGTCACGTAAGCAGCGTGGTGCTTATCGTGGTGAAACGAAAACGTGTTAGCCGACATATGATCTGACTCTAAGGCATCAGCGGCGAAGGGTAATGGTGCGAGTGTAAATGCCATTGTGTTCAATCCTCTCTAGGTGGCTGTTGTTTTTCGGTTGACTTTCCGGCTTTTCATTGATTCGAGCCTAAAGTCCCTAGCTTGAGTTGATCAAGCTGTCGTAAATAATTCTTTACAATTTTTATATTTTATCTCAGTTGCAGCATTTTTGAATTTTGAATTCTGGTTTTCACCAAATCTACTAATACTATGGGCTGGCTAGCACAAACATTGCCAAGATGTCAACCCACTTGCGCGATAAATAAAAGTTTGGGGGGGGAAATGGTCAACACAGGGAAGTATGATAATAGTTATAAATAAATTAAACCTATTTTTTGTCAAAGAGTGACTTTATTTAACTTAAGCTGTAAGCAGGTCAAACAGATTGCAGGAGCTGTCAATGGAAAATCGTTCACTTAACCATACAAGTAACCCCCCGCAGTGGTTGAATTTGAAACTAATAGTCAGCGTTCTCGAAACAATTCAAGATTTAATTGTAATTTCTTTGTGTATCGGTTTGTTCAGCTTTATGGTCATCGAACTGCGAGAAATGTTTTTCTCGCTGTTACCTCCTTTGAATTTCCAGCAAGTGACGGCCGATATTCTATTTCTATTAGTTTTAGTGGAATTATTTCGGCTGCTAATTATTTATTTGCAAGAACAGCGCGTTTCGATTGGTGTGGCTGTTGAAGTTTGTATTGTATCAGTTTTGCGAGAAGTAATCGTGCGGGGAGTGCTGGAAACTCCCTGGATTCAAATATTATCAACAGGAGCATTTTTGCTGGTTTTGGGAGTGTTGTTGGTAGTCCGAGTTTGGTTGCCGCCCACCTTTGAGGGAATTGACCCGGAACGCCGTTTTGCTAGCAAAAGGAAGAATCAGTTAGAGTCAAAGTCTTCTTCAGAACCTGTTGCAGTTAATAGCAATTTTAATTCTCATTGAGTAGGGCTAAATGGCGAGTTGAGATTTGAGATTAGCTCTTTTACAGATGGTGGCGTTATTAGCCATTGTTTTCGGAAAAATAAACATGATAGCGTTCGGAATGCAAGTTTTTTGCGTTTTCCGAGGACTGGAATTCTTCACTACTATTTTATTTGATTGGGGTTGGACGATCGCGCTCCATTACATTACATCCTGTGCGATCGCCCAACCCCAAGAACTAAGAATCGCGCTTGCGGACAGGATTCCTGGGCCGAGGGCCGACTTTAGTCCGCACTAGGAACCGTTTTTGTGTAACCGACGGGGCGCGATATTAACCCTCAGCCTGCAATTCCTCCAGACGGGCGAACACTTCTTGCGAGTGAATCGCCGGGTTAACCTTAACAAAAGTTTCCCGCAAAGTGCCTTCAGGATCAATAATAAAACTGTGCCGCGCCGAGATAAAACTCATCCAAGAACCGTAAGCTTTGCTGACTTGGCCGTCGGTATCAGCTAACAGCGGAAATTTTAAACCTTCAGCATCGCAAAATTCTGCGTGGGAGTTGACATCATCAGCGCTGATGCCGATAATTTGAGTGTTTTTTGCCAAGTATTTCGGCAAGTCTTGCTGGAATCGACGCGCTTCGATCGTACAACCCGATGTAAAATCTTTGGGATAGAAATAGACTACCAGCCACTTACCGCGATAATCGGAGAGGGACACTTGTCCGCCGCCACTGTTTGTCGGCAAACTAAAATCCGGTGCAGCTTGATTCACCGCCGGCAGCTTGCCGCCGAGGGCAAAGGCAGGGGCCGCAAAATTATAACTGAGAAAGACTAGACAAATTGCCAATAAAGTGCTAAAAAACTTGCGGCGGGAAATCATAAATTCACAAGTAGAATTGTACTTAAGACAAGTTTACAGTTTTCTGATTAAATGGGTAGGGGCAATTCGCGGATTGCTTCTGAAACCAAATCCGGTGTTAGCTACCCTTTGATGATTCGGCGGTTAAAACCGCTTCTCGACAGAGGGAACCAGCCTTAGCAGGTTAAGAAATAAAGCGGATATTTAGCCAGGATTTGGTATTAGTCAAGAGATAACTCACTCAAATCACAATTTACTTATGAGCGCTGCACTCCCGTTAACAGGCAAAGTTACAGTAGTCCAGGTAATTAACGGTCAACCCGTTACGATCGAAGTTGACGGCACTAATGCCCCGATTACTGGGGGAAATTTTGTTGATTTAGTTGAACGGGGCATCTACGATGGGGTGATGTTTCACCGAGTGGTACGCCAGCCAGATCCTTTTGTGGTGCAAGGAGGCGATCCGCGCAGCAAAGATCCTACAATTCCCGCAAGTCAATTGGGAACAGGTAATTTTATTGACCCGGATACTAATGGGCCGCGTTTTATTCCTTTGGAAATCAAGCCGCAAGGCGCGGCGCAACCTGTTTACAACCAAGTTGTGACTCAGACACCGCAGTTGAAGCACACTGCCGGGGCTGTGGCAATGGCTCGGGCTACTGCTTTGAATTCGGCTTCTTCGCAGTTCTATTTTGCTTTGGATACTTTGCCGTTTTTGGATGGCAATTATGCTGTTTTTGGCAATGTTGTTCAAGGTTTTGAAACGGTGAATGCGGTGCAGCAGGGCGATCGCATTTCGAGCGCTAAAGTCGTTGGAGGAATCGTCCCGAGTCGGGTTTCCAACATCATTAGCGATACTGGTTTGCTGAACAATTTGGTTAATACTACCAATTTTGTAAATCTGTCTTTGCGAGCACTCAGATTGCCTGATGCCCCGAATAACTATCAAGTTACCACCCAAGATTCTCAGCAAAACCCCAGCGGCGTGCTCGGCGGTAGTGGAAACGATCGCATCGTCGGTTCGCCGATTGATGATGCGATTAACGGTAGCCAAGGCAATGATACTATTACAGGCGAAGCAGGCAACGACTTCCTTAGAGGTGGCAAAGGTAACGACTTAATTAGTGGCGGTGTTGGCAACGATATTATCAACGGAAATCTCGGCGACGATACTATCAATGGCGATGCTGGTAACGACTTTTTGAGAGGTGGCAAAGGGAATGACGTGTTAATTGGTGGTGATGGCAACGATATTTTGATTGGAGATTTAGGCAACGACACTCTCACTGGTGGCGCAGGTGCAGATACTTTTGTTTTAATCGCAGGTGATGGAGAAACGGATACAATTACTGATTTTATATCGCAGCAGGGCGATCGCATTGGCATTGGCGGTACCAGTTTGGCAAGTCTGGTATTTACTCAATCTGGAAGCAACACTTTAATTCAATCAGGCGGGGCTACTTTGGCTAATGTTCAAAATGCTACGGCCGCAGCAGTTCAAAGTGCTGTTTTTGCCGTTGATTTTGCTACTATTTCTCGTCCGAATGACTTGCCAGTAGGCGACGCTGCGTTCAGACTCGGCTAACTTTAACCTATAGGTGTAGGGTGCTGATATCGCACCTTACGCGACGATAGATTCCTAATTCCCGATTTCCAAATTTAACTAATACCGCAGTTGTCTAATTTGAGCGATCGATCTTTCATATGAGAGATCGAACTGCTATCCCGGTTTTTATGAAACAAATTGTTTGCCTACAAAGCATCTGCGAAATAACCGGATTATTAGCGATCGCCCGTCACGGCCATAGTTAAGTTCGTGTCTGGATCAACCCCGATCGACATTTTACTAATATTTTTGAGTAATATTACCGGTGAAAGTTTCTGGTTATTTGCTATGCTTTGATTGTACATCAAGAATTTATCGCGCAAATTAGTGTCAATGAACAGAGTTCTGAGGTTGAAAACTTTAGCTGCTACAGTGCTGGCGATCGCCCTGTTCACTCTCTACTTAACTCCTCCTGCGATCGCCGCGAATGCCGAGGATTTGAGTCAGCTATTAAAAGATAATTGGTGCGTCAGCTTTTTGTGGAAGCAGTGCGATTTGAGCGCTGCCGATTTGCAGGGAGTTAATCTCACTGAAGCCAACTTGAGTGGCGCTAATTTGTCCGGCGCTAACTTGTCTGGTGCTAATTTAAAAAATGCTGACCTTTCGGGCGCAGATCTCAGCCGCGCCAATTTGACAAATGCTGATATTTTGGGTACTACTCTCAGTCGAGCAAATTTGACTGAAGCTAATTTAAACCGCACCAAATTGTGGGACGCTAATCTGACTCTAGCAAATCTCAGTCGCGCCAACCTACAAGATGCTAATGTGTTAGATTCTCGACTTTGGGGAAGCAATCTCACTGAAGCTAATTTAACTGATGCGACGCTGCACGGTGCTGACTTGCAATATGCTAATTTGGCAGATACGAACTTGACAGGTGCTGACTTGCACAGCTTTTATTTTAGAGGTTCCAAACAAGTCACAAATCTGAGCAATGCTAATTTAGAAGGTGCTATTTTAACGAAAGCAAATTTCAGAGGTGCGGTGCTGGCTGGGGCAATAATGCCCGACGGATCTATTAATGAAGAAGTTGGCTTTAATTTAAAGTAAACTCGCTTTGAATTATCTCCAAAACCAGTAATAACAGGTAAAATGCCTGTTTCACAATGCCTGACTTTTTTCAGGCTTTCCGGCCTGTTCCACAATGTATTAATTTTCTGAACCAGTCAACAAAAGTTCCTAAAAGCTGGTTGAGGATGGTGTCAAGATTCCGTTAAAAGCAGGGTGCGATCGACCTTTCAACTCCCAACCAGTCAATATCGCTAAAATCTATCTCAAATTTCCGACCGAAGCTGCACGCATCTGTTACAATTTTTAACAGAGCCAGAACAGCACGCCCGTCTGAATTCACCGGAAATCGAAAAAACTAGATATTTAGTTTAACCTCTCAGATTACTCTAAAATCTAAAATCTAAAATCTAAAATCGACACTGGAGTCAATCTAAAATTATTCAATCTAAAATCTAAAATCGACTGATGGAAACCTTGGAAACCCTACTTTACGAACTCGCACAATTTGCTAATAATTTAGTCAACACTCAACTGACTCATCTAAGTTTAGTCAGCGTCGGAGTCATCTTTCTGGCAGGGTTGCTAACGAGCTTAACGCCCTGTATGCTTTCCATGTTGCCGATTACGATCGGCTACATCGGCGGATACGAAGCAAAAAGCCGCCTCCAAGCCGCCACCCAGTCTGCATGGTTTTCCTTGGGTTTGGCGACAACCCTTGCGGGTTTAGGCATTGTAGCATCATTTGCCGGCCAAATTTATGGCAAAATTGGTCTGGGTTTGCCGATCGTTGTCAGCATCATCGCTATTTTAATGGGGCTGAATTTACTCGAAGCTTTACCCTTGCAAATGCCGTCTTTTGACGCTGCGGGCTGGGTGCCGAAAAATTTGCCCGCAGCGGTGCGATCGTACTTATTGGGCTTAACTTTTGGTTTAGTAGCGTCTCCCTGCAGCACGCCTGTTTTAGCGACGCTGTTAGCTTGGGTTTCCAAAACGGGAGATGTTGTTTTAGGTGGTGTGTTGCTGCTGTTTTACGCCGCTGGCTACGTCGCTCCCCTAATTATAGCCGGGACTTTTACCGCGAGCATTAAAAAGTTGTTAGAATTACGCAGGTGGTCGAGTTGGATTACGCCTGTCAGTGGCGTTTTGCTGGTAGGATTTGGCGTTTTTTCCCTAATTTCCCGCATACTTCCCGCGTAAGGTTGGCAGTTAGGTTTGCAGTTAGGTTTGTAGTAAGGACTTTAGTTATTGTTGAGTAAAGATATAGCAATTATTACAAAATTGGCGTTTTTTTGGGCGAACCGCGAA
Source organism: Microcoleus sp. B4-D4 (assembly GCF_036705185.1). Taxonomy (NCBI): domain Bacteria; kingdom Bacillati; phylum Cyanobacteriota; class Cyanophyceae; order Oscillatoriales; family Microcoleaceae; genus Microcoleus; species Microcoleus sp. B4-D4. The sequence continues at coordinate 129,921 of NZ_JAUBTX010000003.1, forward strand.
GACGCGAAGTACACGAAGGAAGAACAAAGAAAGACTTGACAATTGATTGATAATTGCTAGATAAGAACTGTTTATTCCGTCTTCCCTCTTCCTTCTTCCCTCTTCCGACGGACTTACATCCGTTACATCCGTTACATCCGTTACATCCCGTACATTGCTCGTTGCCGAACTTCCTTCTTCATAATTACCAATGACATCAAAAGAAGTATTTCTATCTAAACTATCAAACTGGGCGACTGCGCCTCAAAGGTTTTTCAAGCGAGAAATTTTGCCGGTGCTGGCAGATTTGCGGCTGGCAATTATTTTGTTGCTGGCGATCGCACTTTTCAGCATTTCTGGCACAGTGATAGAACAAGGCCAATCGGTAGAGTTTTACCAATCCAACTATCCCGAACACCCGGCTTTGTTCGGCTTCCTAACTTGGAAAGTTGTACTGATTGCAGGATTAGACCACGTTTACCGCACTTGGTGGTTTTTGTCAATCCTAATTTTGTTCGGCAGTAGTTTGACGGCTTGCACTTTTACTAGACAATTTCCGGCGCTAAAAGCTGCCCGCCGCTGGAAATTTTATGAAGAACCAAAGCAGTTTGAAAAATTAGCTCTGAGTGCGGAGTTAGAAACAGTTCCTTTGACTTCGTTAGAACAACTTTTGCAGCAAAAAAACTACCGCATCTTTCGAGAAGGTGAAAAAGTTTATGCTCGCAAGGGGATAATTGGCAAAATCGGCCCGATTATTGTTCACGCCAGTATGCTAATTATTTTAGCTGGGTCGATGTGGGGCTCGCTGACGGGGTTTCTAGGTCAAGAAATGGTGGCTAGCGGTGAAAATTTTAAGGTGCAGAATATTATGGATGCTGGGCCTTGGGCGGGGCCGCAAATACCGAAGGATTGGTCGATGCGCGTGAATCGGTTCTGGATCGATTATAGTCCGAGCGGGGCGATCGACCAATTTTACTCGGATCTGTCGGTTTTGGACAAAACAGGCCAAGAGGTCGATCGCAAAACCATTCACGTTAACGAGCCTCTGAGATATCGGGGAGTGACTTTTTATCAAGCAGATTGGGCGATCGCCGCCGTGCGAGTCCGCCTCAACAAAAGCCCGGTTTTGCAACTACCAATGGCTCAGTTAGACACTCAAGGTCAAGGCAGAATTTGGGGTGCTTGGATTCCGACAAAACCAGATTTGAGTGCAGGAGTTTCTCTGCTAGCAAAGGACTTGCAAGGAACAATGTTAATCTACGGTACCGATGGCAAATTATTAACTACAGTTCGCGCCGGCACCGCTGTAGAAGTTAACGGCGTGATGCTGACAATTGACGAAGTTGTAGGCAGCACGGGATTGCAAATTAAGGCTGATCCGGGGATTCCGCTCGTCTATACTGGCTTCGGGTTGCTGATGCTCAGTGTGTTGATGAGCTATTTGTCTCACTCGCAGATTTGGGCTTTGGAGAAAAACGGCAAGCTTTATGTGGGCGGGCGCACTAACCGCGCTCAGGTGACTTTTGAAAGAGAAGTTGTGGAGATTTTGGATAAGTTAGCTGAGTCGAAAACAGCAGAGGGAAAAAGTGGAATATCCCCGACTTCTCTAGCCAGTCAAAGTTAACCGCACCAATCTGTAAGGTGCACGCTGTGCACCTTACACCAAGGGATAGAACGAAAAATAAAATAAACAATAAATGTGGATAAAAAAATAGAATTTAGTCAACACGCCTTGCTGAAAATAGAAATTCTCGAAAGTCACGGGGTTACAATTTCAACAGATTTAATTTCCGAAACTGTTAGATAGCCGAGTTGGGTAGAAGCAAGCGGTCAAGGGAAGTTTATTTGTCAAAAAAGATTGAATGGACTTGTCCTAAGAGTGGTCTACCAAGAATATTCAGATAGAATTTTAGTAATTACTGCTTATCCTGGTAAGAGGTCAAGATATGAAAAAGATTAGATATAGCCCTGATGTAGATGCGATGCTGATTGAAATTTCCGATCCTCTTCGAGGGCTTCGCCAACGCCCGATCGCTTATGCCGAAGATGAAGGGCAGATGATTCTGCACTATTCTAGCAGCGGAGAACTGGTGTTGATTGAAATATTAGAGGTCAAACAATTTATCTCGTTAGAAGCTTTTTCTGAAGCAGTTAAGTAAGCTGCTCTACTCTAGCGTTATTTTCGATCCAAACCAACAGTCTCACTGACGCACCCTTGCAAAAAACGGTGCGTCAGAATCATGCTTTTGGTGCTGATTGAGAATCTCAAACCTGACGCACCCTACCGCAATAAGTACCAGCCACAGAAGACTCTACCTTTTACTTCTCGTGCCGCACCTCAATCACAGTGTGCACGTTCCCCCGTGGAGAAAAATCGCCCTTCACAGTCATTTCCAGCGGCGAGCAAGCAGCGACAAAATCGTCTAAAATTTGATTGATCGATTCTTCGTGAGAAATGTAGCGATCGCGATAACTGTTAACATACAATTTCAGGGCCTTCAATTCCACCACCCGCTCGTCTGGCACGTAAGTAACGTGAATTGTGGCAAAATCTGGATAGCCAGAAAACGGACACTTGCAAGTAAACTCCGGCAAAGTAATGTTAATCGTATAGCGCCGCCCGACTCGCGGATTCGGAAAAGTAATTAACTGCCCTTCCAAAATCTCGCGTTCGCCGTATTTCATTTCCTCGGTACTTGACTTTTGCGACATACTTTGTTCGGTTTGCTGGTGATTCATAGCGATCGACTAAAAATTTCTAACATTTAACTAAACTCACTATTAATATTTTTAACAAATATCTTGACGAATTGTATTGCGATCGATCTAATTGTAAATACTCTCAGGCTAAACTAAAAAAAGTTCACCCTCGCCAACTACTATGCAAAATACTACCTTATCTGACAATACATCCCCTGAAAACTCCAATAGTTACTCTCCATCGGTACCGATTTCGCTCTATCGAGAAGTCACCGCCGAATTGCAAGCCGCCCAAGCGATGCTCGACTCCCTCAAAACCCACAACCAGCAATTAGTCCAACAAAATCAACAACTGCGGCGAGAAGTAGAAACAGTAGTTCAAGTATCCCAACAACTACAGCAAGTAGTCAACTCGGCCCAAAGCGTCACCCAGACAGGGATGCCGCAAATGCCCTCAGTCAAATTCAATTTTAGCGTTGAACCGGAGCCTCCAGAACCTGTCATCTCGCGGAGTAGCTCTACCATACCTCAACCACCTCAGACAGTGGCTTTTCCCTTTCCCGTACCGGAAACTTCGCCCACACCCCCTCCGACGCCCGAAACGCTTCCAGAAAAATTATTTTCAGAGGTGCAGGAAACTCCTTACCGCATTCGCTCTCAACCCAAAAAATCCTCAGACTTAAGCGGATTGTGGTTGGCCATCGCGATTTTTTTGATTGTTATTGCCGCCTTCGGTGCTGGTTATTTAGTTGTTCGCCCTTTATTAATGAAAAAGTAATTTCCAACAAGAATCCCACAGCCCGAGCCGTGGGATTTTTACCAAAACCTAGCATAAAATGTTCAAAGTTACGCTAATTGGCCATTATACTCTGGCGGCACTCGTTTCTAATGGACGAGGCGCATACTGCTCTTCACAAGCAGAACCTAGGCTGCCCACCCCGGGCTCGAAACCGCGCGTAAACTCAGTGAGTTTTACCTGTTTAGCTTCCAAAGCTGACTGTAGCACCTTCATGGCCTTGTGAGGGTCTCCGGCTCCGCAGAAAAATAAGTCTGCAGCAAAATAACCGTGTTCGGGCCAAGTATGGATTGCTATATGAGACTCTGCCAAAGTTGCAGTAGCCGTTACTCCGTGAGGACTAAACTGGTGCACGCACAAATCGATGAGAGTAGCTCCTCCGGCTTCGATCGCATCGAGTATGGCGCGGCGGATACGTTCAGGATCGTTGAGCAGGTCTCCTGGAGACTGCCAAGCATCAGCGATCAGATGGGTTCCCAATTGTTTCATTCTGCGGGGTTTTACCTCTAACTCACAATTCGTATCAAACCTTTTGACGATAGCACGATGTAAAAAATTTTGCAAGTAGTCTACCCAAAAAATCAAAAAATAGTGGTGAAGCGCGATCGTCCGAATAATTTTGGCACTTTAGGAGGAGCAACCTATAGCAAATATATGTAATAATCGGTTGGTGAAACCATAGATAATTATATTCCGTGAATCCCTTAAAAGTTTGGAAAAAAATTGCTCTGTTTGTTAGCTTAATGCTGTTATCGCTTTCGGGTGTCAAAACAGCCGCCTCTGCTAGTTCCCCGGCAACAACCTTACAAGCTCAAAATTGTCCCTACGGAGGCAAACCTCGACCCTTCGCTCAAGTCGTCACCGACAAAGATCCCCTCACTATCCGTTCCTCCCCCAACGGCCCGGTTATCGGTTTAGTTCCAAAAGGCTGGCAAGTCGTTATGGGCGATCGGGACGAAACAGGAAAATGGGTAAAAATTGGCAGTTACTTTAATTCTAATACCGAAAATTTTGGCGAAGGCAGGTTTATGAGTGCACCTGATTTCCGAGTGGGTTGGGTTTATAAAAGTTATCTAAAACCTTTAGGAGATTTTTGCGAAAAGCCACTGAACGCACAGCGGGGAACCTTGCCAGAAGTATCAGAGAAACAACAAGTTTTGATCCATCAAGATTGGCTGCAAATCGGAGATCAAATCGCCAGCCAAAACTCTGAAAAATAATTTGACCTTAATGAAATACGCATAAAAACCACAGCGCAGCCTGCAAAATTCGAGCGATAACAGCTTATGAGAGAATTGAGCGATCGCACCGCCATCAACTTAAAAAAAGTCTTAGAAGTTGCCCTAACTCTCCCAGGAAATTACCACCGCTTTTTGCAAGCTGGACTAATTGATTCCGACTCTGGGTTAAAACAACTTGTAACCGATTGGCAAACTGCTTTTAGTAACTTGCAGCCCGTAGACAAACAAACTGTCCGGCAAAATCCAGGGTTATTTCTGGCAACTGCTGACGATTTAGTTTATCGAGGAATGACTAGCGGAACTTCCGGTGATTTTTTTACTTACTTTGCCGGTAATGAGTGGAATCAAGCGCGTTTATTGGCGCGCCAACGCGCTTTAGGTTGGTGGGGAATTGACGAACAAGTCCCAATTATTAATCTCGCCAGTCGCTTGCAACCGATTCGACTTAACGATATTTCATTAATTGGAAATATCACCGCCGATTGGCTGCAAAATTTAAAGGAATTGTTGCAAATTAAGCCTGCGGTAATTCGAGGTTATCCCAGTCGTTTGTCGGAAGTGGCGGCCGCCCTAGTTGGGCATTCAATTCCTGCTGTTTTAGGAGTTATTTGTACCGGTGAGGTTTTATTTGAATTTCAAAAACAGTTACTTGAATCAATTTTTCAAACTTCTGTTATTAACGAGTACGGTTGCCAAGAAACGGGGATTTCTGGCTTGAGTTGTCCTGAATGCGGGCGACTGCATTTAGATGTCGATCGCTGTTTTTATGAAATTATTGACGGTGAATTAGTCACTACAGATTTATTCAATTATACAATGCCTTTGATTCGCTATAAATGTGGCGATCGCATTCAATTAGATTTTGAGGCGTGTCTTTGCGGGCGATCGGGATTCACCGCCAAAATTCTGGGCCGCAGTCAAGAACAAATCAAGACTCAGCAAGGCTGGAAATATCCTGGAGAAATCTGTTTACCTAAATTTCCGGGAATTCTGAATTATCAGATAGTCAAGCAAAATCAATTAGATGTAGATATTTGGCTGCAAGTCGAACCGCAGCAAAGTCTTGATTTGTCACCTTTACAGCTTTGGTTAGAAAATTTATTTGGAGAAGTTCGAGGGAGAGTTATTGTAGATTCATCGGATTTAAGTCAACTGGAAAATACCCAAAGTTGTAGCGATCTAGAGTGGATCGAATGGGTGACGAAAAAATCTTGGCGCGAGTGGTTGGAATTGGGTTTATTACCCGCAGGAGAAGCCCGAGAAATTGCATTATTGTTAAAAAGTTTAATTCAGCCGACAGCGATGGTAAATTCGGGGATTTCGCCGTTGGCGCAGCCCTCGAAGAGGATCGCCCAACAAGCGATTGCAAAACTTTTGCAACCTTCACCTTGTCGGAAATCGCCAGTAGAATTGATGTCTGTACGAGTATTGCTGTTGACCTGCAGCTTTTTAGCCGATCGCCCAACCAGACAAAATATCTACCACAGCGCCCAACAACGTTTAGCCGAGATGAATTGCGGCGAATATTCCGCGATGGTAGATTTATTAATTCCCAGTTTAGCATTCGACAGTAACACCGCTAGATCCATCTGGGAAAATACCAATTTACCCGATTCTGGCAAGTTAGATGTATTTAATATTCAACACTTATTAGCAGCATTCAATCTCGCAGCAAGCACAGCCAAACGCGAAAATCCAAATATCGCGATCGCGTGGAAACCAATTTTATCTATTTTAATCGGAGATTTGAATTTTTGGGCCTCCAGATTCCAGATTCAAATTTTAGCATCCTGGTGGGAGTTGCTCAACGGAAAAACCCTCGCATCCAGTATCCACCGACAAACAACGGGCGATTCCTTTTTAGACGCTTGGCTAACTTGGCGGCAAGCAATTTTGGGCGATCGCGCATCAGCTACCACAGCATTATCTCAGTTACAAGCCACCGCAACTTTACCGACAGAAATAGCACGAGTCGAACTCGAACAAGGATATGCTAAACTACTTTGGCAAGAACCACTTAACCCCGTAGAATGGTTAGATAAAATTCAAAACAATGCTGGACTAATTAGCACCAACTTGCCCGATCGAGATATCGATCCCATACCTTGGATACCGCTTTTGTGGAAATTAGCCCCACTTTGGTTAGCACGGGGAGAATCGGAATTAGCTTATCAGTTTTTAATTGCCGCCGCCCCGCCGGATATGCGCGCTTCGGGATTTGAAAGATTAGCACGAGAAATGAATTACAAACAATCCACAATTTGCGATCGAGCCAATGGTAAGTTTAACTTTAATTATCCTGGGTAAAAGTCATCTGGGCTGGTCAACGAATGCAATGGGCGCTTTGCAACACAATGGACTCTATCAATTAAAACATATAATTGGGATCGATCCCTCAAATCATCAGGGTGAAAGTACAATTTACACATTCGATGAAGATGATGTTGATTTTTTCGTCTTTAATATTGAATCTTTTGCATCGTGTTTGAAAGTTTTACAGACAATTAATACAGAAGTCACTGCAATTTTAACGGCTAATACGCCGGTAATGTTTTTGCCGCCTCAACTAACAAATTTCGCACTAGCATCCTTACCTCCAGCGGTGGTATTACCACTAGAAACTGCCAAACAACATCCTCTCCCCGCCTTGGGCTGGATGGCGTCAACGCCTTTGCTAAAAGCAGCACTACCGCAGTTAGAAATAAATCGCTGGAGTCTTTTAGGAGTTGCTAGAGAATTAGAACGGCAAAATATCGCTTTTAATTGGGGAACTACTAACATAAATTTTGCCAGTTTAGACTCGGATGATTATCCCAAAATAAATCGTTCTATTTCCTCTACAAGTTCAGAGAATATTGCTGAAAAAAACATCAAGGCTACAAATAATCATTTAATTACAAATCAATCTCGCGTCCTGGCGGTGATTCCCCATTATCGCTGCGAACAATTTTTGCATCGCTGCTTGCAGTCCCTAGTAAGTCAAACTAGACCTCTGGATGGTATTGTGGTGCTGGATGATGGCTCGGATTCGCCACCTATCGATATTGTCCGAGAATTTCCGGGAGTGACTTTATTAGCTTCGGCTGTGAATGTCGGGCCTTACCGCTTAATTCAACAGGCGATCGAACTAACAAATTATGATGCTTATTTGTTCCAAGATGCTGATGATTGGTCTAGCGAAAATCGCTTAGAATTGTTGTTAGCAGCCGCCGAAAATACTGGTGCTGAATTAGTGGGCACGCAGGAATTGCGCGCGTTTGAAGATGATACACTGTTACCTGTTGTTTATCCTCTCAATGTCAGCGCAGCCCTAGCAGAAAAACCGGGACATCCGCTGTTGCACCCTACTAGCTTAGTTTCGCGGGATTTAGTCTTAAGATTGGGCGGTTTTGCTACGGGGTTGCGGTTTTCTGGAGATAGTGAGTTTTTGCTGCGATCGCACTTTGCTGCAAAAATAGTTAATATTCCTGACTTTGCTTATTTTCGCCGACACCGAGAGGGTTCGCTAACTACCGATCGACAAACTGGACTAGATGCTCCGGTGCGTTTAGAATTGATTCAGCAACTCAAGAGTAGAGCGATCGCCAATACTGCGGCGGTGCGCGAGGGTAAACTACCAGATTTGCGTCCTTTGAAGATAGCAGAGGCGATCGAACTCAATTATATTACCGGTGCTTCCCTAAACTGGGCAAGCTAATACTATTTTAGATTTTAGATTGATTTTATACTTGGCAATTCCTTGTTTAGCTATCCTCTTTTTTCAAACTGCCAAAAACATCATGTTACAGGTAATTATCCCCGTTAAAAATCGTCCCGAAATCGGCGACTGTGTGCGATCGCTTTTAGGGATTTTCCCCGTCACTAAAATCATTATTTGCGATGGCGGCACAACAGAACCTCAATGTTTAACTGCTTTACAAAATTTATCCAACTCCGCACAAATAGAGTGGTTAAGATATCCTCAATACGACTTTAATAAATCTCAGTTAATCAATCAAGGAATTCTCAGCGTTACCAGCGAATATTTGCTAATTTCCGATGCAGACATTATCTGGAATCAGCAGGCAATTTTACAATTATTCTACTCTGTTCTATCCCCAAACAGTCTAAAATTATTATCGCTCAATAATAGGACAAAACCTGTAGAAAATCTACCGCAGTTATTGCCTGTATCTGCCAAATCGCGAGAAAATGGGATTATTTGCTGTGTGAAAACTGTCGGAGAATCTCACCCGCAAACCGCAGCTTTAAAGCGGAAACGCTATACTTACAACATCCAGATGCGCCAACAGACTGCCACGGTTAATATTGTAGAGGCTAAATCGGGCGATCGCGATCGACCGGGCTGCGGCTTAATCTGTGCCCGCAAACAAACGCTATTACGCTTGGGAGGATACAAGCAAATTTTTACAGGTTGGGGATGGGAAGACCAAGATTTGCTAATTCGCGCTACCCTCTTGGGAATCGAGATATGCAGCGCGGGGAATGTAATCCATATTTCTCATGCGGATCGGACACGCAACCAACATCACCAGCAACTACCAACCCAGCAAACGCGCGATCGCAATATCATCTCTTGCTTGCAATCTCTCCAAAAAGGCGCTCTCTTTGGCGATTTAGTCCAACCACCAATTTTACCTCCTCAAATTTTGGAAATCACCACTAATTTTACCCCGAATTATAGCCGTGACTGAAATTCAGTTATCCTTAATTATTACCTACCGTCAGCGAGAACACCACTTGAAAACTCAACTCGCGTGGTGGAAAACTCAAGCTTCCTCAAATTTATTATCTATTTGCGAAATTATTTTAATTGAACTCGATCGGGTTTCTTCACCTTGGATTTTACCAGAAATTACCAACCTACCAATCAGCTACAATTATCTTCCCTGTGCGGGAACTTTTCATAAAACCAAAGCTTTGAATTTAGGTTTATCTCTGTCGCGCGGACAATGGGTGACAGCTTTTGATGTCGATCTCATTCCCTACCAAAATACCCTAGAGCGCCATTTAAAAATGGCTCAAATTTCGTCCCAAATGTTAGTCACTGGCTATCGAATGATGTGCGATAAAGCCTGCTTGGATTTTGAGCAAAATTCTGCCATAATTGAAGAGTTGAAAGTTGCGCCAGAAGATATGCCGACAGCCATATTTAAGCACTTGACACGGCGGGAACGGTTTGGAGTTGCACCCATATTTCAACGCCAGCGCTTAATAGAAATCGGGGGATGGGACGAGACATTCATTGGCTGGGGAGCAGAGGATCAAGATATTGTTGAACGCTACTTAGGAGAGGATAGATCTTTTTGTCGATCGCCCGAATTAATCTACCTCCATTTAGCGCACCAACCCGATCCGAATTGGTCAGAATCTCATTGGATAAACCAAAATCGCCAGCACTATTATACTAAACGCCAATTGTGACGGGGGCGGTTGAAACCGCGTCTACACAAACAAAGTCGGCCTGCGCCGACTGGTTTCTAAAGCAATACGGTTTACTTAAGACGATCCCCCCTAACCCCCCTTAAAAAGGGGGGAACAAGAATCCCCTCAAAGTCCCCCTTCTTAAGGGGGATTTAGGGGGATCTCCGGGGCATAAATATGTTAAGTGAACCGTATTGGTTTCTAAAGGGGAACCCAAACCCGGATTTGAGAGCGATCTCAAACCCGCGCTTGTGAGAAACCCAGTTTCTCAAATAAACCCGGTTTACAGGTATTATAGTTTATCGACTCAACCAGACTTGAATCAACTGTCTAATATTTGCTATTAGACATTTCCAAGAATTATTTTGAAACAGGCCTAGAGCCTGTTCTTGGCTTTTAGGAGAGGTCTCTTATAGCAACAACCAACAACCAACAACCAACTGCCAACTGCCAACTGCCAACTGCCAACTAACAACTAACAACTTGCAACATATCAATCGCGGCTGTGAGTAGCTCCATTCGGCAAAATAGCGCCGCCCAAAGCCGCTTGATTCAAATTATCAACATTTAAGCTCGCCCCAATCAAATTAGCCTCTGACAAATTAGTTCCTGTCAAATTTGCCCCTGTCAAAGAACTTAGCAGCAAACCCGCTCCCGACAAATTGGCGTGACTCAAATTTGCCCCCCGCAAATCCGCTTCCAACAAGCTAGCACCCGACAAGTTCGCACCGCTCAAATCAGCTCCCCGCAAAGAAGCTTTGTTCAAATTCGCAGCCCTCAAATCAGCATTGTGCAGAATCAAACCATTTAAATTGGCTTTACTTAAATTAGCTCCGTGTAAGTCAGCACCGCTCAAATTAGAGCCATTTAAATTAGCACCGCTCAAGTCAGCCCCGCTCAAATCAGCACCGCTTAAATCAGCAGCGCAAACAGAAGCCTCCCGCATACTTGCTTCGCTCAAATAAGCGCCAACTAAGTTGACACCTCCGAGATTTCCGCGATTGAGATAAGCCCGAATTAAAGTTGCTCCGCTCAGGTTGGCCCCGCTCAAATCCACTTCGCTGAGAATCGCTCTAGTCAAATTTGCTTTGCTTAAGTCAACCCCGCTCATAATTGCTCGACTAAGTGTCGCCCCGCTCAAATTAGCCTCATTTAGTTTCGAGCTGCTTAACAAACAAGCTCCTACTAAACTCGCTCCAGTTAAAATAGCTTTGCTCAAGTCAGCGCGAGACAATATTGCTCCGCTGAGATTTGCCCCACTAAAATCTGCTGCGATCGCCACAGTTCCAGTTAAACTAGAAGTGCCGAGGTTAGCTTCAATTAATTTTGCTTTAGATAAATTAGCCCCGCTTAAGTCGGCACCGTTTAAATTAGCTCCAATTAGTTTGCTTCTAATTAAGTTGGCTCCTTTCAAATTAGCGTTGCTCAAATTTGTGCGACTGAGATTAGCTTCAATCAAATGAGCTTCAATGAGGTTTGCTCCTCGAAAATCTCGTTCCCCGTTTCTATGTCTAGTTAAAAGTTCATTGGCACTTAAAATTTCAGTGAAATCCATAAAAAAAGTTGAGTGAGTTTCCTTAATTTCTCGATCTTCTATGTTGTCTGAAAGTTGGTTGTATCGTGTTTGCTAGTCAGTTTTGTCCATCGATACGGCTACAGTAAAAATTATCAAAACTGGTTGATTACTAGCATCACTCTGTTAACTTAGTTATAACCAGCCCTGTAGGGCGTGTTTGATGAGTTTGGTTTAAACTCTCCAAAATACTTGAAATATCGTCAGAATGTAGGATGGCCGCCAGCACCGGCTAATCTTGAACGGTTGGCTTAAGACGGTAGCCAAAAAGTCAACCGATCGCCCAGCGATGAGAAACAAGGTCAACCGGTACGCGGTGCACACCCTAGTTTTTTACCAAATTTCAAGGGTTTCAGGCAGTTTTAACCAAGGGTTTGACACGCGCCAGACAGGGCTGCCTAGTTATAACTTACGAAAAGTAACCATGTTTTTCGTAACAGATTTTGGGTTTTCCACCGAGGCAGTCATTAATAAACAGAGTTTATCGCCACCCCGCGTAAGTCCTGTAAGTCTTATTTTGCTAATAGTTAGTTGCGACTGATGTTAGTTGTTAATTGTTAGTTGTATTTATACTAACTGCTAATCACTAACTATTAACTACTAACCATTTGCCAAACTCGCAAAATATTGATAAGTTGTCGATCGCCCTTGTCAAGGTCGATCGCATATTTGGGGTATTGCTGGCGGTATCCCCGCCCCATTCTGACCCGAAAAATTGCCGGTACGGGCGATCTAATTTATTAGTGCCAGAAAGAAATAAGAAATCGAAGCTTCAAATCCGAATGTCTGCTACTTTCTGCCTTCTATCTTCGATCGCCCATCAAAGCAGAACCCTGTCAGCTCAGCTAGTTTCACCTCCCCCCACTGTACTCGCGTCCAGTGAAATCCAACAGGAAGGCTGTTTCCCTCACTCGCTCCCAAGGGCCGGGCGAAGCAAAAAACAGGCTATCCCTCGCCTGAGATTTCCCGAAAAAATGCCCCGCGAGCCTGGTACTTGCTCCCGCGATGCTATGCTTGCTGTCAATCTTTACTCGATCCATGAGCGCTTGCGGTTCTAATTAACAGAAAGCCGGACACCAGACGCGCTCCCGGACATCAAAGCTGTTCCTGGCTCAAATGCTTCGCAGAGGCATTCCCAGCAAAACTGTATTCATGCCGCAGGTGTTGCCAACGGCCATTGGGCTGCTACAGCCAACCAATGACCAGCCTCAGTCTGAACCGAAAGCGACGACAATATTATTATTTTAATAAATTGCCGACCGCAGCAGGCAGTGCTGCGCGGGACGGGCTACTTCACCTGTATTAAGTTGCTGAAATTAGCTATCCCATAATTAAAGATAGTCGCTCTTTGACTGAGCAAGCAATATCTGCTGTAATTTATGCGATCGAATTCGATCGTGCTGCGGAGTTTGCAATCTAGCAGTAGTGAGTGTTACAGAGTTAAAACCACTAAGCTGGTGTGCATCCCAATTGTGTATCGTGATTGAGGGGGAGAGGGGGAGAAGGGCCCTTCGGCTTCGCTCAGGGTAAAGAGGGGGAGAGGGGGAGAAGATTTTTGATCGATCGTCGAAATATACAATTTAAATGCACAACAGCTTACCGTTTTTTCTGGTAAAAATTAAAGGAGCCGATCGAGCCTCCAGTCCAAAGCCCTGCTCGCCGATCAAAATTAAATTAGTTCCCTCACGCATCGCAGTTCAAAAACCCGATTTGTTCATCTGAGTCTCAAGCTATCCCTAGCGATCGTCAAAGAAACCTGGTTTTGAAGTTATTAGTCCTATGAACTTTTAACAGGTCATATTATTTGAGATTTTCGATTTAAGATACTTCGGCTTCGCGAACGTACAAGTTTTTGATTTAAGATTTTAGCATTGCCAATGACTTATTCTGTATGAGTTTGGAGTTGGTCTCAAGTTGCTTCTTTACCAGAAAAAATGGGTTTAAAGCCTTCCCCTTGTAGGGTGCAAGGAAAAATTAATTTCCCTCGCAGGCAATCACCTCGCGATCGACTACGGGGTAACTGTTCCAAGTCAACTGTCAACGGTTGAATGGTGTCGCTTTTTTGAAGTTTCCAAAAAAAAACAAAAGCCAGCTTTCACAAAAAAAGCCGACTTTTGAGATAATTCGATCGGCAAAGCGTTAAACGCCTACGCCATACACAATCCGAGTGCGGGAGAGGCACTACGCTGCCGTTCGTAGAAACAATACCCAAACCAAGTCTGAACTATCAAACCCTCGGGTGGCCGGTCAGGCCCTGATTGGGGTCGTAAATACCAGCCGTAGTATCAACGCCCGGAGTGCCGGGAGCGCCGTAATCTGCCCGAGCGCTATCGACGCTGGGATAGTCGTAGATGCTCCAATCCTGAATGCCGCCGCGGCTCAGAATCGTTTCAGCTCTAGCGATTTCTGCTTCGCTACCGTCAAGCAGTACCAAATAATCTCCCCTCGCCACCCGATCGCTGTATGCTTTAGCTTCCTCTTCAGGAATTCCCAAACCGACCAAAGCTCCGATCAAGCCGCCTGCAGCCGCACCCAAAGCAGTACCGGCCAGTGTAGTGGCGATCGTCGTAGCCGCAGCTCCAGCCAACATAATCGGCCCGATACCAGGAATTGCCACCAGACCCAGACCCACCAACAAGCCCGTCAAACCGCCCAAGGTGCCGCCTGTGAGCGCGCCCTTGGTCGCCCCTTCATCAGCCTTGTTGTCGGCGCTGTCGTGTACATCAATCCCTGCGATGTCGCCTTGAGAATCAGCATCTTTAGCGATCACCGAAACCCGATTCATGTCAAAACCCGCTGTTCTGAGTTCTCCCAGGGCGTGTTCGGTCTCGCGGCGGGTTGAAAATACCCCGACGGCGCGCTTGTCGTGGGTCGAAGCTCTGCGGTCGGTGTGTGTCGGCACGTCGTAAATGCCCCAATCCTGAATGCCCCGCACGCTCATAATTCCTTCAGCAGTGGCAAGTTCGGCATCTGTTCCTTCTACGAATACTAAATATTCTCCGCGCGAGAGGCGATCGCTATAAACTTTAGCTTTGTCTTCGGGAACGCCCAAACCTATTAAGCCGCCCACCAAACCGCCTGCTGCAGCCCCAATCGCACCTCCGACCACAGTATCGGCCAGCAGAGTCGCGATCGCGCCCCCCGCCATAATCGGGCCCACTCCCGGAATTGCCAGCGCCCCAATGCTGCCGAGCAACCCAATCAAACCGCCCGTCACGACTCCCGCCGTCGCGCCAGCTTTCGCGCCGCCCCCCACTTTCTCGTCGGTACCCTTAGCAGTGCTAGCGCCCCCAATTTCGTTGCCATTGAGATTTTCACCAACTACCGAAACTTTATTCATCGGAAACCCGGTACTTTGCAGTTCCATCAGGGCTAGTTCCGTATCCCGGTAATTAGAAAATGCTCCTACAGCTCGCTTGTTTTGACCTAAAGCCATTTTTTTCTCCTTCAAAATAAACTACTTTTACACAACTACAGAATTTATGCTCTGCTTGCTACCATTAATCACATTTATTCATTTTTTTCGACATTTTTCATCGGTCGCTGGGAATAACTTCGGCCTCTTTCTTCAGGCGGATTTACCCTGATTTTCAGAAATTGGAAATCGGCGGAAATTGGGAATGGGAAATTGCAGGTATTGCACGAGTTTTGAGTTGGGAGTTTTGAGTGCGTGAATCTTAAAACTTTTAACTTAAAACCCCGTTACCCGGAAGGAAGAGTCACCCAAGCATTGAGAGCCGCTTTTAAAAGCACTTTTAAAACTCCCAATTTTCCGTTTGCTCTCTTCCTTCTTTCCCTTTTCCTTCTTGTTACCCGCTCGTGACTTGTGAGCCAGCATAGCCGAAGCAAGCCGAAGGGCTTTATTGCTTCTTCCTGCTAATTAATTACTTAGGCGATGCAGGTGCAGCCGGGGCAACAACAGCCGTAACGTTCACCATTTTGACACCCTTAATTTCTTTAGCTAGCGGCTCAATTTTAGCTAAATCTTCTTGATTGGGAACAGTGCCAGCTACGGTGACAACCCCATCTTTGGCGTCAACAGTTAGCTGACCTTTGGTGATGTTCACTTCCAACTTGGAGCGAACTTCACTTTGGAGGTCGCCATCGGCTCTGATTGCATCGCCTCCAGTCACGTTGTTGCGCTGTTCTCGGGCCCTGATATCAGAATTTGCTTGGTTTTTGCGAATTTCGCTAGTGGCGTCGGACTGAGTTTTTTTAACCGTCTCCGCTGGGGGCGGGCTGGCGGCATTTTCTGTGGTGGTGGTAGAATTAGGAGCGTCAGCACTTGTTTTAGCTCCGTCGGTGCAAGCTGCAGCTCCAAATAATAGGAGAGCGCTGATGACAATTGGTGTTAGTTTGTTCATAATATCTAATAACCTCCGGGTAAGCTTTCGATGAGTCTAGACTTGGTTGAGCACTGCACCGCGCCTGACAGAATCTGTGTTGGCTACGTAGTTTGTGCTTATTGCGGAAAAATCCTTATCTCAAATATATAAATTTGAGGAAGTTCTTACATCGCTCTACAGGTGTAAATTTTATATTATAAGTTACGCAATTGTCACGCTACCATCAACTTATAGGGTGCGTCAGACGCATTACTAGATCGAGATCATCAGGGTTTGGACTTCCGGGGCATCCTACTAATTCTGCCATTTGCGTAAGTGGTGTATGTATTTCGTTAGATAGATGACAAAAAACCAAACAATGTGTTGCGTCCTGTTTAACTTGTAGCAGTTCGAGCCAAATATCGGGTATTGACCGATCGAGTTCTCAATCCCCCAATCTAAAATCCCCCCAATCTAAAATCCCCCAATCTAAAATTATCACCTTTTTAAGAAAAAATATCATTAGTTCTAGACGCACTATTCCTCAAAAACCCGATCGTTCTCGATATTTTTCGTTACCAAAGTCAATATTTTCGTGCAAACAAAGTTGAAAAGCCTCAATTTTATTAATAAATTCGATCGTCGCCACTCCCAACAAATTTTCCCCTCCCACCTCGAACCTATTACCCACTACGGCTAAATTCGTTAAACGCCACAAACAATTAGTTGCCGATTTTCTGGATTCAAAACAAACGAAAAGAATCAAGAAATTTTTGAGCGTTTTCTGGTTTTGAGGTAGTCGCAACCAAGCCGTAAACGCGGGTTTCCACCAAAAATACTTGACCCACACCTACAGGTTCCGTGGGGGAAAGCGGTTGAAACTCAAACTCTTTTCCCGGATAGCTGCCGAGGGAAATATCCCGCACTTGCAGCAATTTAGCATTTTTCCCCACAACAAAGAAATCAACGGCATTATTTAAAGTAATTTTGATATTATTATTACTATTATTGTTGCCGATCCGAAAATCGAGATCGAAGTATTGAAGTAAATAAGTGTCTTTGTTTTTTAAGATCGACCTGTATGTATGAGCGATAACTTGAGTTGAAAAAGTTTCGGCATTAATTTTAGGATTTCCCGGCATATCGATCGCAAACAAACCCATCGCCGAGCAAAACGGCTGCCACTCTGGCATCTCAAAAGCAGGCCTCTGCGGGGCGGCTTGAGCTTTTGCCAAAGTGCCAAACTTGACAGGGAATATCAGTAATGTAGCAGTAACTAAGAATAAATGCAGCAATTTCATGTGGGTAAAAATTATATTTACCCGATCGATCTGCGCTAGCCTAGAAAGATATCCGCAAACGAGGGATTTATGCTGAATACTATATTTACTCAACGACAACGCAAGTCGATCGGGCAAGCTAAAACCAGTAAAACCAATAAAACCAATATACTCCCTGGTGTAAAGACTGCGCTGGCCCTGTGTCTGCTAGCTGCTGTCACAGCTTGTGCAAACAGCCCCAACAGCAAAGCACTCGAAGAATCTTTAGCCGCCGATCCCAAATTACAACAAAATCCAGTAGTTTTATCTCCCCCGCCTCCTCCACCAGCAGTCGAAACCAGCACAACCGCCAAACTTCCTCCCGACTTCCCCACCGAGATTCCACTCTATCCTAACGCTCAGTTAATCGAAGTTGGCGGGCAAACCGATCCGTCGCCAAAAACTGTGCGGCTGCGCTGGGAAAGCACAGATCCGATTAATTCAGTGCAGAACTTTTACACCAAAGAATTTGGGCGCAGCAACTGGCAAATAGTCAGCAGCCCCAGCGCCGACGAACCAGGTACTTTAGTCGCAACGCGAGATAATTTGCGGGTAACAGTGTCGCTTTCTCCTACTCAAAAAGTAGGGGGTTCTACAGAATTTGCGATCGATTATAGTAAAGAGGACTCAGAAATTGCCAGTAGTCCCCAACCTAGCAATTCCGAGTCTAGCCCATCTCCCACCGCTTCACCAACTCCATCTAACTCAGAGGAAACTACTCCGGCGACACCGACTGCGCCAAAATCAGCAAAAGTTAGCGAATTAGACAGCCAAATTCCTCAACAATTGCGCCAGTATGTGGCAGATTTGGCTCAGTTGGAAGTGCTGAAAGTGCGATCGACAGAAAATGCTAACTTAGAAACTAACAGCACTTTGCCCAAACCCAACAAAATTATCACCCGCCGCGAATACGCCCGCTGGTTAGTAGCAGCAAACAACCAGATTTATGCCAGCCGTCAAGCCAAACAAATTAGATTAGCAGTAGACTCTAGCGAACCCGCCTTTTCTGACGTATCCAAAACAGACCCAGATTTTTCAGTAATTCAAGGTTTAGCAGAAGCAGGTGTAATTCCGAGTTCGCTTTCAGCGGACACTAAAGATGTGAAATTTCGCCCCGATGCACCTTTAACTCGCGAAACAATGATTCTTTGGAAAGTGCCTTTAGATACTCGTCAAATTTTACCGACAGCTAACATAGACGGAGTGAAAGAAAAGTGGGGCTTTCAAGACGCTTCTAAAATTGACTCCCAGGCCTCGCGGGCAATTTTAGCTGATTTTAACAATGGAGATTTGGCAAATATTCGCCGAGTTTTTGGTTTTACAACTTTGTTTCAGCCGAAGAAATCGGTGACTCGCGCCGAAGCTGCCGCTAGTTTGTGGTATTTTGGCGTTCAAGATGGGGGATTGTCAGCTAAAGATGCTCTGCAAGCAAAATCTCAACCTACCCAGTAAAGTTGTTTGAGTGTTTAAAAGTTCACACAAAGCATCTACTTATTATGAAGCAAGTTCGATCGTTCCGACTTAGGTTCTCAGCAAAAGAAGCACCCAAGTTTGAACCATCGAACCTTTTTGATTGCGGTAGTCACCGCAGTAGAAAATTCCCGTTTCTGTAATTTCTGTGCGCGAGTCACAGTCACAAATCCTTTCAAAAACCGTACATCAACATCTCTCTGCTTGAACGGCGCACGCTGCGGGATCAATTGTTTTCCCTCAGTCTTCATTTATGTATCCTCCGACACAATTTCTGGGAATTCCGAGAATATTTTGTACGTATTTTAACCAACAGTTTTCAAACCTCTCAGTAGGACTCCGGATGCGGTAGCGGCCTTAACGATAAATGAAAAAGAGTGTTTGAGCTCTGGGAGAGCGTTTTTTAATGTACGATATGACCCGATTTACCCCGCAAGACATGGCGAAATGCAGCTTAGTCCTGCGCCAGCTAGGTAGAAATACAGCTAGTATGGAGGCTTGCAGCCAGAAAATTGTTAAATTTATTTATCAACATTTTTGCAGTTCGGAAACAGGAGAAAATAGCTGTGTTTTGGTGCGTTTGTTCAAAACTCATCCCTACGGCGAATTAGAAGACTCATTGCAACAATCTGTCCGCCGTTTGATGAACCATAATTCCCCTGCATCCGACATGAAATGCTGGACTTTGCTAGCAGCAGCAGGCTCCCAACCGCAGTGGAATTCTCGGCATACAGCAGCCCAAAATACTGCTATTGGGTTAGTTAGCGCCGAATTAGTAGCCCAAATGCCGACGATTTCGGAAATAATCCGGCAATTTGGTTTAGACATTCCTACAGTCATCGGAACCCAGCCAGAAAGGTTCCTGCAATTAGAATCTGCAGTATTAAATATTTTTCACGTTTCAGAGGCAAAAGGCAGTCTCTTGATTCCCGAACAAAAATCTTTAATTATTCCCTACCAAGTCAAATCTGTGTTGGGATTTGGGGGACTTCTGCCGTCTGGGAGTTTGTTTGCTGTAGAGATTCTCCTGAAAGTTAAAATTTCACAAAACACGGCTGAAATGTTTAAACATTTAGCACTGAGTGTCAAAACAGCTTTGTTGCTTGGTGATGAAAAAGTTGTATTTGATTCCTCAAACACTGCGGCAAAATCGGCAATTAATAATGATTTTCACGAAACTCAATTTCTGGAATATCAAATTTCTAATTTGATTCAATTGCTGGATTTTTCAGAACAAGAAATGCTCAGACAAGCCTCTCGTTTTCAACAGACAATTGATAAGTTGCAACGCGAAATTGCCGATCGCAAAAATAAGGAACAAGCTTTGCCACTAAGTCAAGAGTCATTCACGGGTATCATCAATGTTCCCAATGATGGTATTGTTCGCCTTGAGGACAATCAAGGAAGTCAGCGTTTTAATCAAGGAGAAGAACAGATTTAACTCAACTTGTTTTGTTAAAAGTGATTCGCAGCATCAAAATGGAAATATTCAGACTTTTAGATTGATATTTGAGGTGAATTCTCAAATTAGGATTAGCTTGGCAGGTGTGATATAAAATCCGGTAGCATCGGAATGATTCAGATATATATTCTCTCCCTCTGTGTACTCTGTGTACTCTGCGGTTAAATCATTCCAATCCAAACGGAAACGATATGAATCACTGTCGGGGGAAACCTGTTTGTCGCAGCAATAGGAAACAAGCCGACATTGGCTCCAATATCAATAATTGTTTTTAGCGATTGGGAGAATTGCTAGACTCTGTAGCAGTCATTTAAAAGCACTTCTATAAATTCTCCTTCTATGCTTTTTTTTGAAGGGACGTTTACTTGATACTGTTTTTTTTGCATAATTAAGTGTTTTGCTAATTGGAAGCTAGCAAATATAGCCTTTCAAGCGAAAGATGAGGTACTATCCGGGATAGGGCATAGGGCATAGGGCATAGGGCATAGGGCATAGGGCATAGGGCATAGGGCATAGGGCATAGGGCATAGGGCATAACTCACTTTTGTGATAACCGCTATATGTTGATTTTTTTCTAACTTTTTGGCTGTGATTTTGCGCTGCATTAGTTGCGCTAAATTTTTCAATAATAAAGCAAGAATTTACCTTGTCTTCACTGTTAGAATAACAATATTTCGGAGGGTTTGAACTCTCAGGTGTAAATCTGCTTTAATGTATCTCAAAATGCGATTCCAAACGCGGGAATAAAAAATGTTAGAGTTCGATCGCCTGTTTCAAACAATCGAAGAATTAGTCATGCTGCACTCTCCCAGCGGTGTAGAGTCGGAAATTAACCAGCGGTTGATGGAAAAATTCGCTGCTTTGGGTGTGAATGCTTGGATCGATCGCGCGGACAATGCGATCGCCCTAATTCCTGGCCGCAATCCCGAAAGGTCGATCGCCATTACCGCCCACAAAGACGAAATTGGGGCGATCGTCAAAACCATAGGCGATCGCGGCCGCGTGGAAGTCCGCAGATTGGGCGGCACGTTTCCGTGGGTTTACGGCGAAGGCGTTGTCGATTTGTTGGGCGACAAGCAAACAATTAGCGGCATTCTCAGCTTCGGAAGCCGCCACGTTTCTCACGAATCTCCCCAAAAAGCTCAGCAGGAAGATGTTTCTGTCAAGTGGGAAAATGCCTGGATTGAAACCAAGTGTACCAGCGAGGAATTAGCCGAGGCGGGCATTCGGCCGGGAACGCGGATGGTGGTGGGAAAGCACCGCAAGCGCCCGCTGCGGTTGAAGGATTGGATAGCGAGCTACACCCTGGACAACAAGGCTTCTGTGGCGATTTTGCTGGCTCTGGCCCAATGTTTGCAAGAGCCTGCGGTGAATGTTTATCTGGTGGCTTCGGCGAAGGAGGAGGTTGGGGCGATCGGGGCTTTGTATTTTTCGCAGCGCCAGCCGTTGGACGCGCTGATTGCTTTGGAAATTTGCCCTCTAGCGCCAGAATACCCGATCGACGATGGCGAAAACCCGGTTTTGCTGGTTCAGGACGGCTACGGAGTTTACGATGAAGGATTGAACGCCCAATTGCGCGCAGCCGCCGCAGCAGCCGATGTGGAGGTGCAGTTGGCGGTAATTAGCGGTTTTGGGAGCGATGCTTCGATCGCCATGAAGTTCGGCCACGTAGCCCGCGCGGCTTGTTTGGCTTTCCCGACGCAGAACACCCACGGGTTTGAAATTGCTCACTTGGGGGCGATCGGCAACTGCGCTAGCATCCTCAAAGCTTACTGCGAGCAGCTTTCGGACGACTAGAAAAAAAACTTTCACAAAGTAGTTGACAGATTGGGAAAAATTAGTTAAGGTAATAAAGGTGCGGAACACAAGCAAACGCAGCGAAACGCGCCCCCATCGTCTAGAGGCCTAGGACACATCCCTTTCACGGATGCGACGGGGATTCGAATTCCCCTGGGGGTATTAAAAATCTAACTCTGATATCAAAGTGATATCTAGCAACTGGTAAAGGAAAAAACCCGAACCCACACGCTAGGTATCATTTTTGCATTTGGTGGGTTTAACTTCCTCTCGTATTGGATAATTGTAAATCCAGATGCGATTTCAACCGCCGGGTCTTCTTTGCTGATTTCATGGAGGTAAGCTAAATTTTTGAATAGGCGAGATTTACAAAACATCGCACTCACTCGACTTAAAGAAGTAGAAGTGCTGCTCACCAACCGTCAATACTCTGGTGCTTACTATCTGAGTGGCTATATCGTAGAATGCGCTTTAAAAGCTTGCATTGCCAAACAAACTCATAAATTCGATTTTCCTGACAAAAAAACCGTTATTGACAGTTACACCCACGATTTAGCAAAACTTGTTAAAGTTGCTAAACTTGATGCAGAATTAACATCCCTCCTCCGAGATCCAAATTTTTCACCTCGATGGGCATTAGTCAAAGACTGGTCAGAAGAAAGTCGCTACGAAAAACATAACAAACAAAAAGCTCTCGATGTTTATTCAGCAATTACCGACCCCAATCACGGAGTTTTACAATGGCTACAGCAACATTGGTAAATCAAGAAATAGAAGAAGGTCAAAGACTTATAGACGCTCTCAATACAGCAGGTTTATCAGTTGATTCTGCTCTCTGGATCTACGCAATAGAACCGGAAACCTGGCGACTGATGCTCACTTCGCCTCTGTACGATAGCAAGGGCCCCCTTAAAAGTTATGAGGAAATATTATCAATATTTCGCCAAGTAAAACCAGAATTAAAAATCGATTGGACAGCCATTGTAGCAGTGAGTGTCAAGCATAAACTAATTGAAGGATTGCGTCAATTACAGAAACATTGGGACTTGAATTTATCAGGTAAACGCATGACAAATAACATGGTAAATCAGATGTTGATTTCAGATGCTTATATTTATCAAATTAAGTAAAAATAGCAAGGAATGATACCTACAAAATCGATCGAGATAAATTGCAGCTACTCGAACGTTACGATTCTGGTTGCCATAATCGATGTGTTGATAGTTTGGCTTGAGTGTAGTTTAACCTAATTTGATTTGACTGTCGGCAATAAGGGCGATCGACTTAGTTAGGAGTTGCGCGTGGGAGTTCAGAAACCGGGTTTTTTACGAAAATCTTTCATTGCAATCGACAAATTCGGTAAAAACCCGGTTTCTTTGTCGGAGTCGGTAAATCATGTTATTGCTTCCTGTTCGTTGCTTTTTAGAGGTCGGACAGTTTATCATAATTAGCAATTAAAGAGAATTTAAACAACCTGCCATGCTGTGGACGCCCGGACAAATCCTCAAAACTCGCCCCTACCGCATTGACACCATCCTGGGAATGGGGGGATTTGGCATGACTTACAAGGCCACACACTTGCAACTCAAGCATCAAGTTGTCCTCAAAACGCCGAATCTAAGTTTGCAAAATGACCCGGAATACGCCAACTTTGTCCGCCGATTTATCCGCGAAGGGCAAATCTTAGCCAAATTTTGCCAAAACGCGCATCCTGGAATTGTCCGCATTAGCGATTTGTTTGAGGAAAAAAGCCTTCACTGTTTGGTAATGGATTTAGTAGTCGGGCAAAGTTTATTTCATGCCGTACAGCAACAGGGGCGACTCCCGGATACGGAAGCAGTGGCAATTATCCGCCAAATTGGAGAAGCATTAAGTGATGTTCACCAAGCAGGAATTGTCCATCGAGATGCCCATCCAGGTAATATTATGTTGCGTCCCAACGGGCAAGCGGTATTAATTGATTTTGGTCTTGCAAGTGAATTAATGCCAAGTATTATTAGTAGCCGACATCCTCATAACCCTGCTTTTGCTCCTTGGGAACAGCATATCGAAGGTAGCGGTAAACCAACGGTTGATATTTATGCTTTAGCTGCATCTTTATATTATGCGGTAACTGGAAAAGTGCCAACAGCTTCTCTCAATCGGCATTTTAGAAATGAAGCGTTGAAACCTGCTAAAGATTTTGGGGTGAAGGATTGGGTGAATTTAGCTATAGAAAAAGGCATGGCATCCGCTCCGCAACATCGGCCGCAGTCGATGAAAGAGTGGTTGAATTATCTCCGGGAACCGATTCCGTCAACGGTTGCCGGTGTTTCGGTACAGCTTAAATCGGCGCGGGGAGTTGACTATACTCACCTGCGGGATTTATTGGCAGCGGAAAAGTGGGAAGCAGCGGATGGGAAAACACTCAAGGTGATGTTAAAAGCTGCAAGACGGGAGAAGGAAGGCTATTTTAATAGGGAATCGATCGAGAATTTTCCTTGCGATGATTTGCGGACGATCGACCAGTTGTGGGTAAAATGCAGTCAGGGTCGTTTTGGCTTTAGCGTCCAGAAAAAAATCTGGTTGGAAGTTGGTGGTAAAGTTGATTATGACACTGAATGCAAGCTAGGCGATCGTGTGGGTTGGCGAAAAGAAGGACAGTGGTTGGAATACAGTAACCTAACCTTTAATAATAAGCAAGCACCTACCGGCCACCTCCCGGCGGCGGGTGGGGCCCGGCGGTCGTTGGGTTGGGGCGGGTGGTGTGGTGGTGGTTCTCTCGCATCGAGAGCTTCTCTCGCATCGAGAGCTGTAAGCTGTAATCTATAGCGATTTCAGCCCTTTGTCAAGTCTTTTTTCTCTAACCTTTTTCTACGAAGTTATCGGCTTTTGGTCATTTCATTACCTGCTACGCGCGGGTTTACTATTCAAACAACAGACTCGCGAAATTCGGGTGATAGCAATTGGCCAACACAAACTGTTTGGGGCTAACTTTGGAGGTAGTGAAGGAGATAGATTGACAAAAAAATTAGGGAAATAAACCTAAACGAATCCATAATTGTCGCGCTATTAACTGTGCTTGAGAATTCATTCCCAAAGCTGTAACTGTTACTCTACCTACTGGTGTCATTCCTGCGATCGCACCTGACTCAGCTTGCACTTGAAAATTATCTTCCCACCTATTTTCTCTTGGGTGAAACAGGGAAAGTTCTGTATTAGATGTAGAATCAATTCCGCTTGTATTAGTTCCTTTCCGCAGATTGCAAGAGCGACAAGCTAATGCTAAGTTTGAAATCTCATTATTACCGCCTCGATAAAGTGGAACAATATGTTCAATCTCAAAAGGAAAGTTAAATACTATTTCAGGTGCGCGGCAATATTCGCAACGATGAGCAGCGCGATCTGCTACTAAATTGTAGTTAGGATTCATCAGATCGATTGTTGTACGAGAACTTCTGTCCGAATAGTAGCAGCTTTAAGTTCGGCTTCGACAAGACTTTCTAATTCCGCTTGTTGTTGGGGAGAAAGAGTTTGTCCTCGATCGCGCGCTGTACGCCACAAATTCATTAATTCTGATAATCTTTTTTGTTGTTGGATAGTAAATAATTCATCAGGATTAAACCTTTGAATGACTATTAATGCGCTGAAGTCCGTTTCGCCTAACAAAGAAGTCAAAGCATCTAAAGCTTGACCCGCAGTTTGACCGACAGATTGCCGATCGCCCGCAATAGCACGATAGGATTTCTCACCGTTGGTATTAAGTACAGGCAGGATAGTTACCGCAGTCATATCTGATTGCAAGTTAGTTACTAATTTAGTATAACCTGATTCCTTACAATTATAGCTAAGTTTATCGATCGTAGCTCGATCGCCCGCTCTCAAGCATTTGCAATTGCAGTTAAAAACGCCTAAAATTAGTCAGATCGATGCTATTGAAATCCTTTTTTTTTACGTTCATCATCACCATGATTAAAAGACACTATTAAATCTCCTCGTTTTCAGGAAAAATGGTAGCCGCGTACTGTAAAGAAAATGCCGTTACATCGAGTTTATCTTCTTCAGTCCAAGTCTCGCTTTCATCGACAACCGATACATTTTGCTGCACCAAATCGTTGAGAATAAGAGTTGCCAAGCGCAGTCTATCCTTTGGTGAAAGGGTAGAAAGAACGCGATCGTAAACTTCTCGAACAGTAGTTGACATAGCAAATCCTCCTGCTTTTTATATTGTGGAAAAATTAGGGCAATTTGATTTGATTTGATTATAACTTAAAAATTTAATAAATTTATGCTATACTTGAATTCTAATTTTTAACCCCAGATTTACCTATGCCAACTTTAACTGATATTGGCACTCTCATCATTTCCACACCAGACACCTGTGGAAATCGCCCCCGCATCGCAGGCACTAGAATAACAGTTCAACGAATCGCCGTTTGGTACAAAATGGGGATGAAACCCGAAGAAATTATTGCAGAAATTCCCCACTTAAATTTAGCACAAGTTCATGCAGCACTAGCTTACTACTACGCCAATAAACAGCAAATAGATGCTGATATTGCTGATGAAGACGCTGAGTGCGATCGCTTAGCTAATGAACACAAAGCAGAGAGTTAATCTTGAGCCAAATTCGTTTATATTTAGATGAGGATATTCTGGAACGTTCCTTAGTCAAAGCGCTCCGAAATGCAGGTATTGATGTAGCTACAACTGCTGAAGCTAGCAATCTCAGTTGCACTGATGAAGAGCAATTAATATGGGCAACTGCCCAAGGGCGAGTTATCTATACTTTGAATGTGGGAGACTTTTGTCGCTTGCATAAAATTTATATGGAACAAGACCGGGAACATTCAGGAATTGTGATGGGCAGACAAAGTTATTCGATTGGGGAACAATTGCGAGGATTTTTGAGGTTGATTTCTGCAAAGTCAGCAGAAGAGATGATCGCTCAGCAAGAGTTTCTGGGAAATTATATGGACTAGCAATTTTAAATGCAGGAGACATCATGATCCCAATTCGTCTTTCATTTAGGATCGAAAACTTAATAACTTAAACACCTCCTACAGTCCTCTCTCCTGTAAGTTGCCTTCCTCAAAGGAGGCAGAGCCTCGCCTATCTGCATTACCAGGCAGAGCCTGGTAACGAGCAGTCGCTTAAGTTATTAAATTTTCATTCCTTAGTTCTTTAAAAAAACTAAAGTCCTCACTACGATCGCAATTCCCAATTCCCAAGTATATTTATTTTCCTACCATGCGATCGAGCTTTTCCTTAACCAGCAAATCTAATAAAAAGCGCAGCGCAAATAAGCCGCCGCATCCCGCAACAGCAAAAGCCACGATCGCCCCCGTTTGATATCCGCCCACCAGCAGCACCGCACCCGACAGCACCGCAAAACCAGTCACACAGGCAAAAATTAGAGTTTTCAGAGCTAGATTAATGCGTTTGAGGGCGCGATCGCTCTCGATATTTCGTACTCTAATTTGCAATTCGCCATCTTCGATCCGCTGCTCGAAACGCTTCAAAAAAACTTGCGATTTGCTCGGCTGTCGCAATTTGTAGGTGATAAAAGTTCGCGCTTGTTTTGCCAATTCTGCGATCGCACTTCCCCGGCCCTTACTCACAGCAATACTCTTGACAAAAGGCTGAGCGGATGCTAGGAAATTGTAGTCAGGGTCAAGAGTTCTAGCAATGCCGTCGAGAGTTGTCAGAGACTTGACAATAAACATCATTTCTGCAGGCAAGCGAAACGGTTGCTGCTCGAACATAATGTAAAGTTCGTTCTTAATTTCATTAAAAGCTTGAAAGTCGATCGGCTTATCAATAAACTTATCCAACAAAAAAGTAATCAGCCTCCGCACCGGCATCATATCCGGCATCGGCTCAACTAAGCCGATCGTCATTAAAGTATTGAGTACCTCATCAGTATCTTTTCTGAGCACCGCAAAAAAAGTATTGACCATTTGGTCTTTAGCCAGAGACTTCACCTCAGCCATCATCCCAAAATCGTAAAAAATCAACCTACCATCTTCTGTCACCGCCAAATTTCCCGGATGCGGGTCAGCTTGAAAAAAGCCGTCAATTAATAATTGCTTCAAGTAACAGCAAATCCCCACTTGATTGAGCTTAGCAATATCTACTCCTATCGCTTCTAAACTCAGGCGATCGTCCACCTTAATGCCCGGTGCGTATTCTACAGTCAGAATTTTTTTAGTAGTATATTGCCAGTAGACTTTAGGAACAATAATCTGAGGATATTCTTGAAAATTATGGCTGAAGCGATCGGAATTTTTACCTTCTTGCACGTAGTCAATTTCTTGATATAAAATCTTAAAAAACTCGTGATAAATAGATTCCAAATCGTACTTGCGCGTCGCCGGAAAATAGCGATCGCAAAAACGCATCACTTGGCGCACCGCCTTCACATCTAAATCGAATAAACTTTCCAAACCCGGACGCTGCACCTTGACAACCACATCTTCCCCGGTGTGCAGCCTCGCCTTGTGCACCTGTCCCAGACTCGCTGCAGCAATGGGAAACGGGTCAAAATCGCGGTACAAAGCATAAATATCTTTGCCTAATTCTGATTCTACAAGGGCGATCGCCTCTTCGGAACCAAACTCAGGAACCCGATCCTGCAACTGTTCCAACTCCTTCACGTACTCCAGCGGCAGCAAATCCGCCCGAGTCGAGAGAGACTGCCCGATTTTAATAAAAGTCGGGCCCAAATCCAGCAAAGTATTGACCAACCAATGGGCGCGAATTCTTCTAGTTTGAGGAGAATTATTTTGCAGCAGTCCATCCCACCACAAAAAAAACATAAACTGTGCCGTTGCAGCAAAAACGTCTATTTGTCGTGCCAGGGGCGAATATTTAGAACGCTGCCAACGCAGGAGTTTTGGTGCAGCTTTTGTTAGCATAATATTCAGGTTCTAGTTCCATGCAGCGCGATAATTTTTTATGGATATTCTATAGCATAGAAACCTGCTTCGACGTACAAAAATACTTCGTTGCAGGCTTTGGAAAAATTTGAAAAACCCGGTTTATGCGGTCAAAAATGGATAATAAACTCAGGAACTAAAATTTAATAATTTAAACACCCCCTCCAGTCCTCTATCTCCTATAGAATCTGTTTAAGAGCGGACTTAAGTCCGCACTACGAACCTGTTTAAGAGCGGACTTAAGTCCGCACTACGAACCTGCTATTGAGACAGGAAACCTGACAAACAATTTTAAAAGCAGGATTTGCTAGGTTTGCGAGATTTTCCAATCTCGGAATAAAGGTAAGTCTTCGCCTGTTTGTTGCCAATTAAGCGTTGCTTTTTTACCTAACTATTCTTCTAGATGACAGAATTCCGCTGGAGATTTTAGCAGAGTCAGAGTAAAAGATGTGCGCCACAAGTCGCCAGCTTCAGAACTTTCTGCAGGAGAGCTAGACACCTCGATCGTACCATTCAAGTGCTCTACTAAACACTTTACCAGCGCCAGACCCAAACCCGTACCCGCGATCGCCTGGTCAGTAATGCCTGTCCCGCGGCGGAATTTGTCAAAGATGTGGGGTAAATCAGCAGCAGAAATGCCGCGCCCGAAATTAGAGAGGCTCAAGACAATGCAGTCACCAGCCTCAGAAACCTCGAAAATCACCGCACTTCCAGCAGCCGAGTATTTGCCAGCATTCGTCAGCAGTTCCAGCAGCACCCGCTTGAAACTGTCCAGGTCGGTTTGCAGCGAAGGGGAAGACTTCGGCAAATTTACCTTCAGAGTCAATCCTTTCTGTGCCCAATTTTTTTCAAAATCCCCAGCTAAATCTTGAATTAAATGCTTGAGATCGATTTCGATCGGAGCAATAGGGACTTGCTGCGGTTCAAACTGCTTGAGAGCCAGCAAATCGTTAACCAGAGCGGTTTGCTTAGAACACTGCTGCTCTAGAATGTCGAGATTCCTAGCCCGACTTGCTAAGGGCTGTTCTGCTTGTTTGAGCATCAGAATCGCCAGCTTCATGATGGTTAGAGGGGTACGCAACTCGTGACTCATTGTACTGAGAAACTCGTCTTTCATCACTTTCAATTGGCGTAGTTGCTCTCGTTGATTGGCAGATTTTGCGTACAGTTTTTCCTGCACCTCGAGACTTTGCTGCAACTGAGCGGTTCTATCTTCGACTAGGGTTTGCGCTTGCTTGAGTTTCTGATTTTGGATAATCGCCTTGCTGACTCGGGAGCAGACTGATTCGAGCACTTCCAATTCTTCAGGACTCCAAGGGCGGGGCTCGGAGCGCTGCAACACCAAGAACCCCAAGACGGTTTGCTCTTTGTTGGTGTCGGTGAGGGGAACTAGCAATAGGGCGCGAATGTCTTGGAGTTTCAAGATTTCTGCGAGTTTCTCTGGTTCCTTGCCGATTAATTCGCTGGCGTCAGCGAGGGCGAGGGGTTGGGGTGCGGTGTGGAATGCTCGATCGCACAAATTAGATTCCGACAGCCAAAAAACGGGAGAATTCTTTGATTTTGAGTTGGAGATTTGAGATTTGGAATTTGATATTTTTTCTAAATTTTTTGTTTTGCCACTCGCACTTTTTTTCGGGACATTGTTTGATTTTATTGTTTGTTTATTGGCATTTTTTTTAACAGCGAATTCGCGAACCAATTCGACTTTTGCTTTGGGCGTTTGAGTCAGGGAAGATGTTTCTAAGAGGGGATCTGTATATTTCAACAGCAGGATTTGACCTCTATCTACTTGCAGGGTATCGACGGTACGTTCAATAACTCGCTGCAAAATTAGCTCTACTTCTGAACTCGTCTCAATCGCTGCGGCCACAGATTTGAGAAGATTTTTGTATTGAGCTTGTTGCTGTAACTGTTGTTTTAAACTGGCAATTTCTTGATTTTTTTGAATGTGACAAATCGCGATGCCGATCGCGTCTGATACTGCTTCTAGGCGCTTTTTGTCGGCGGCCGACCACTCGTGAGGTTGCGACTTACCAACAACTATTATCCCATTTACAGCTCCTCCAAATCGTGCTGGTCCTGCCAAAATTGCCCTCCAAGACAGCGGTGTCACGGGGGAATTGGGCGATGAAGCTGCTGCACTATCGAGATAGTCTGATATCGCCACTATCTCGCCCTCTGCTAGGACTTTGGCCAGGAGTGGATGGTCGAGTGATATGTTGGGCGATTCTAATTTTGTGGTTTGGGACTGTTCCGCTGTTTGAGTTGAATCCGCTGCGACAGGGGCAGGATTTGGGCGCTCGCTCTTATTTTCCCAGCAAGCATTGGGATTTATTAGTTTCTGGTTAGCTACAGCAGCAACCAAGCAGAAATCTACCCCCCATGCAGCCCCCAAAGTATTTGCTATTTGCAGGAGGACTTCTCGATCGATGCTGGTAGCGAGAATTTGGTAAAATTGCGGCCCATTAAGGGCGGGATCGACCTGATACTGCATAAGACGATCCAGAAATTTTGGGACTGATACTGGTTCTGTGATTTGTGGTAGATGCAAAGTGCAAGACTGGCGATCGGTCGATCGGTCGATCGATCTGAGTAACGTCTTGATTTCCCTGGCGATCGATCATGGCAAATAAGCCTTTATTTTTAAATAGTGTTTGAGCTGGTGCTGCAAATTGAACCTATCAATCACAGTCAGCTTAACTGTTATGAGCCCGCTTTCTGTGTTTGTGTAGCTTGCGGGCGGGTCATTGTCTGTAGGAAAATATACCTCAAGCGGATCGAGTTTTATTTTGCTCTTTTCTACCCTTCGATCTGTACTGGATGATTTTGACACCCTCGTGCGCGATCGGGATAAATCCCATCCCACTAATTTTCATGCGCCCAAAAACGGGTACTTGCTTTCCGACACTTTTGTCATGGAAATCCCAAGATTTTAGAGTCTTGTTCTGGTTCCTAGATTGAATGCTGAAATTGACATCCTCACCGGGCTAAAGCCACGGTGATTCTAAACATCACTGTTTAGATTTCCTCTTTCTACGACCCGACTTATTTGAAGGAGTTTCCTCACTCAAACAGAGGTCGATGTCTCCAGAGGCGTTTGAGGTTCCCGTGTGCCCCACGGTACGCAATCCTAGTTCTAATATATTGCGAGCGGCGTTCCAATCTCGATCTAAGACAAATCCACAATGTGGACAAATATGTGTTCTTTGACTTAACGATTTCTTCGCGACTTTCCCGCAATTAGAACAATTTTGACTTGTATAGTGTGGAGGCACTGCAACAGTCGCCACCCCAAACACTTTGCCAAAATATTCAACCCAATTTCTAAAAGCTGTCCAAGCTGCATCTGATATAGACTTAGACAACTTTCTGTTTTTAACCATGTTACGCACCGACAAGTCTTCGTAGGCTACCAAGTCGTTGGACTGGATTACGCACCTTGCTAATTTCACGGCAAAGTCTTTACGTCGCCTACTTACCTTGAGGTGTTTTCTGCTTAAACGATTCCGAGCCTTAACTCTATTTTTAGAGCCTTTCTGAGTTTTAGAGAGTCTCCGATTAAGCTTTTTAAGTGACCTTTGGGACTTTCTCAGATGGCGTGGATTCTCTACGGTATTTCCGTCAGAGTCTGTATAGAAGTACGTTAACCCGAAGTCTAAACCAATGGTTCGTCCAGTAGGTTCGCGCTTCTCATTTCGTTCCGCATCAATACAGAATTGTACATAGTACCCGTCAGCTCGGCGAACTACGCGCACCCGCTTGATTTGATTTAACTGATAGAAGTGTAGGTCACGAGTTCCCCATAATTTAAAACTTCCTGCTTTAAATCCATCGGTGAAGGTTATATTTCGTCTGTCTTCAGAAAGTTTCCATCCACAAGTTTTGTATTCAACAGAACCATGTGTTTCATGCTTTTTAAATCGCGGGAAACCTTTTTTACCGGGTCTTGCTTTCTTGCAGTTGTCGAAAAACCGCGCAATCGCTGACCAAGCTCTTTCTGCAGAAGCTTGCCTTGCCATTGAGTTGAGCTTGGCTGCCCAAGGAAACTCCTTCGCTAAGACTACGCAATAAGCGCTTAAGTCGTAGCGACCTACATCTTTTGTGTCCATCCAGTACCTGATGCAGCTATTCCGAATAAAACGAGCAGTACGAACGGCTTCGTCTAGCCGTTCGTACTGCTCGTTTTTTCCTTCTAGCTTGGCTTCAAATACTAACATTTACGTCGCTGTGATGGATATAAAGACTATAGCACGGTTTTGGCTAAATTAAAGTCGTCCTATAAGGACGGGGCTTTAGACCCAGTTTTGTGGTAAATCTTCAATACGAAAATCGACTGACCGTTATGATTATCAAGCTTTTCTAGAGACCGCTTGGTGACACTCCTCTGCTGAGTCTGTGATGTTTCCTATTTAAGTTTGTGATCCTAGCAAAATTTTATTGTGATACAAATCAGCCGATCGAGTGATGGCGAGCGCAAAAATTAAAAAATCCCCAAATCCTTACTCGCGCTCTGGCTGATGGTTACGAAGTTTTTGCTCAAAAAATCATTTTTTACTGCTTATAGAGACACTGAGCCAGCTATCTTGTTAAATTTATGCAACTTTCCTGCTTACTTATTTTGTGCTTCCTCTTGGGCGTTATCGCTATTTTGGCGGTACACAGCCGTCCGGTTGACAGCAGTCGTGTAGCGGGGATGATTTGGAGGCACGGCGGCCATCAAATCCGAAGCTTGTTGCCACTTAGCAGCTACCATTAACCAATCCTGGCGAGATTGAGCATTTTTGCCCTCGGTGGCTGCTTGCTCGGCCGTTCGCACAGCTTGTGCAAAAGAGTCCACAGCAGAATTAGCAGTCTGCTGAGAAATTTTCTTTTCTGGTGTTGCCAGACTTGGAGTAGCAACGGCTTGGGTGGTGGCTGCGGTGCTGTTTGGCACTTGGGAATTGAGCCCTTTGTAGATGGCGGCGGTCGCAGCGAGCAACAGCACGGTCAAGCCGACACCTGCGACGAGACCGCGCGGTAATTTTCGCGGTTCCTGCATCGAGCGAAGTGGAGCAATTCTCGGCAAAGCCCGCTTGCCCCCTCGATCGTGGCGTTCGTGATGGGCGGCGGCCAAACGCTTGAACAAATTCGGCTTTCTGAGTTTAATTTGTTGAGACCACAGCAGTTGATTTTCGGGATCGCGGCTAATTTCTTCGAGCCACAGCAGTTGGTGTTCTCGGACAAGCCTGCTGTTGATGTTGACTCGGCGAATATTGCGGGGATCTAGGCCCTCCAAAATTTCTCGGACTCGATCGACCAAACTAGACTGTTCTAGCAGTTGGGGTGTGGCAGCTTCGCACAGCAGTTGCAGCACACCTTCGGCAAAAACGGCTCTGGCCCTGACTCCTACCTGTGCGAGCTGGTCGTTAAGGATTTGAATAATCGCTGCCACGGAGCCCAGGCGAGCTTGTCGAGCAATATCATCTATTTGTTGATTCACCATAAAACTTCTTGACGCTTAGCAGTCTGTATATTTATCAATCCAAAGTCTCGGATCTAATTTTTACTCCTACAGGTTATCACTGGCGCTGCCAGGTTAAAATGAACTGGTGCAAATTTTGCATACCGATCGCACTTAAAACTATCAGCACAGCCGAAGAGCTCGCGCCAAAAGGAAATAAATAAACTATGGGTAAAGTAATTAGCGGTAAAATTTTTGTTTTAGACGACAACATCGATACAGATCAAATTATTCCTGCCGAATATCTGACCCTGGTGCCCTCGAAGCCCGACGAGTACGAGAAACTCGGCAGTTATGCGATGATTGGGTTGCCCGATCGCTACGGCAAGTTTATGGAAGCCGGCGAAATCAAAACCCAGTATCCGATTATAATTGCTGGCGAAAATTTTGGCTGCGGTTCTTCGCGGGAACACGCTCCGATCGCTCTGGGGGCTGCGGGCGTGAAAGCTGTGGTAGCTTTGTCTTACGCGCGGATTTTCTTTCGCAATTGCTCGGCTACTGGCGAATTGTATCCGATCGAATCGGTCGATCGACTGTGCGATGTATTTGTAACAGGCCAAGAAGTGACGATCGACTTTGCGGCAGAGCAAATTATCAACCACACTCTCGATCGAACTTTCTCGCTCAAACCTTTAGGAGAAGTAGGGCCGGTAATTGATGCCGGAGGGTTGTTTGACTACGCGCGCCAAACGGGAATGATTGCTGCTCGGTAAAGACTGCAAAGAAACCCGATAGCAACCACAGGGATTGCCTACAAAAACCGGGTTTCTTGATTTTGTTTGTATTGATGTCCGCCTACTTTTATTTGGAAATTTGGTAGTGCCTAACAAGTAGAAAACTTATGCAACTGGCACACTTCTATTGACTTGTAGAGTGCTCTACTACTTTCGTTATAATAGGGCGACGATCGAAAGTTTGAAATAGTAGAGTACCTTAATACTTGTGAGACTTGCGTAAATCCTAAAGTAATGAGATATCCTAGAGTTTTGTGGGAGTTCTGGCGTTGCTGAGTGAAGGTTTTCTTGGCTAGCGATCGGGATTTAGGGGAAGCAATCGGGGTCTCGGATCGGACAATTTTTCCCACAGAACCTGCTCAATAGCTGTACCCTCCTAGCGCCCGATTTCAACATCTTCAAGGA
The DNA here is from genome assembly GCF_036705185.1 of Microcoleus sp. B4-D4. Lineage (NCBI taxonomy): Bacteria > Bacillati > Cyanobacteriota > Cyanophyceae > Oscillatoriales > Microcoleaceae > Microcoleus > Microcoleus sp. B4-D4. Next base: position 165,563 of record NZ_JAUBTX010000003.1, read on the forward strand.
TACCGAGGGCGTCGGGAACAAGGACAGCAACGGAATAGTAGGCGCTGACCAGGTAAGAAATAATAGCCTTTTCCTCGATGCCCATCAATCGGACAGACAGGCTAGGTTGGTATTCGTCGGCGATACCCGTTTGGTGCAAACCGATCACGCCCTGGTCTTCCTCACCAGTCCGCAACACCAAGATAGAACTGGTCTGGTTCTTGGTAATTGGGATCTTGTTACAGGGAAGAATGGGTGTATTGCGCCAAGTGATTACCTTGCTCCCATCCATGTCAATGCTGTCTGGGTAGATGCCTCGGCGGTTGCACTCCCGACTGAAGGCGGCAATTGTTCGGGGATGAGCCAGGAAGAACTTCGACTTCCTCCGACGAGTAATCAATTCATCAAGATCGTCGGGGGTGGGAGGACCGCTGCGGGTGTAGATACGCTGTTTCAGGTCAGCATTGTGCAGTAACCCGAATTCCCGGTTATTGATCAACTCGTGTTCTTGACGTTCCCGCAATGCCTCCACGGTCAGCCGCAGTTGTTGTTCCGTCTGATTCATCGGTTCGTTGTACAGATCCGCGACGCGAGTATTCACCCGCAACACAGTTTGGGCAACGCTCAACTCATATTCGCGGGGCGAGAGTTCGTAATCAACAAAAGTCCCTGGCAACTGGGTTTCCGCAAGATGACCGGCAGACAATGCGATCGAAGCTTCGCCCTGCTTGTTTTGTGGTTGTTCGGCACGAGTCCTAAACTGTTCAACATGAGCCTGCAACGCCCCCGACTGGTTGAGCAGTTCCCGAAACGCCTGTTGTGGTAGCGCCAATACGGTGCATCGGGTTACAGCCTTGATTGTAAACTTCCAAGTGCTTTCTGACTCCACCAACACATGATCGCCAAAATGATCGCCATCTGCCAGCATATCCAGCAAAGGCTCCTCGCCATACTTGCCAACAACCATCTTGTTGACTTTGCCATGAGCGATCGAGAAAAGCCGATCGGCCGGCTGACCTAACTGCACGATGATGTCACCAGGTGCGAACTCCTGTTGCACAAACCGACCTGCTAACGCACTCAACACCGCGATGTCGTCAAACCCTCGCAGCAAGGGCAACTCACACAGTTCTTGGGGAATCACCTGCACCCTCGCTCCGGTGTTGGTGAAAGTCAACCGCCCATCACCCACTGTATAGGTCAAGCGACGGTTCACCCGATAGGTGCCACCCTTCGTCTGTACCCACGGCAACATCTTCAACAACCACCGCGATGTAATTTCCTGCATCTGCGGTGCAGATTTGGTCGTCGTCGCCAAATTCCTAGCAGGGGCTGTACCCAAACTCAGTTGAGGCTGTTGACCCTCAACATCCGCAGCCGAATCATTAGAATACGTCATTACCTCATCCTTTAGTTACTAACAAAAGTGCAAGGACTTACGCAAATTCTGCCATTAACCGCTATCTAGTAGGATGACATTTGCGTAAGTCCTGAGTGCCTAATCCAATAGATAAGAAGTTAAGGCGATAACCCTTTTGCCAATTGCTCATTGACACAAGTTATTTCCCTGAATCTCTCACAAATATTTAGCGCCCGATTTCGACATCTTCGAGGATGCCGAGTGCGTCAGGTACTAGGACGGCTGCCGAGTAGTAAGCAGTGACCAGGTAGGAGATGATAGCTTTTTCGCTGATACCCATGAAGCGGACAGAGAGGCTGGGTTGGTATTCGTCGGGGATACCCGTTTGATGTAAGCCGATCACCCCTTGTTTTTCCATACCAGTGCGGAGCAAGAGGATAGAACTGGTGCGGGCCTTGGTGATGGGGATCTTGTTGCAGGGGAATATGGGTACGCCGCGCCAAGCCGTCACTTGAGCGCCGTTCATATCTATGCTGCTTGGATAGATACCCAAGCTGTTACACTCGCGACCGAAGGCTGCGATCGTGCGGGGGTGAGCTAGGAAGAACGATGGCTCCTTCCATACCGTAGCCAGCAGTTCGTCGAGGTCGTCGGGGGTGGGTGTGCCACCACGGCTGTAAATGCGCTGTTTGAGGTCAGCGTTGTGCAGTAACCCAAAATCTGGGTTGTTGATCAACTCGTACTCTTGACGTTCCCGCAATGCTTCGACGGTCAGCCGCAATTGTTGCTCGGTCTGATTCATCGGTTCATTGTAGAGATCGGCTACCCTGGTACTGATCCGCAACACAGTTTGGGCGATGCTCAATTCATATTCCCGGGGTGCAAGGTCGTAATCGACGAAGGTTCCCGGCAACTCGGTCTCCGCGAGATGTCCCGCTGCCAGGTCGATGCAGGCTTCACCGTGCATGTTCTGCGGCTGTTCCAAGCTGGCTCTGAACTCCTCAACATGAGTTCGCAACGCTTCCGACTGGTCGATCAACTGCTCAAACGCCTGTTGGGGTAGCGACAACACTATGGTTCTGGTAATCGCCTTGAGGGTGTACTGCCAAGTGTCGTCGGACTGCACCACAGTTTCATCGCCGAAATGGTCGCCGTCGGCGAGCACATCCAATACGATTTGCTCGTCATACTTGCCAACACCAATCTTGTTCACCTTGCCATGAGCAATCAGGATCACGCGATCGGCCGGCTGACCAATCTCGACGATCACCTCGTCTGGGGCGTACTCCCGCTGGACAAACTGATTTGCCAAGGCAGTTAACACATCAAGGTTGTCAAACCCTCGCAGCAAGGGCAACTCAGTAAGTTCGTGGGGAATCACCTGCACCGTCGCTCCGGTGTTGGTGAAAGTGACGCGCCCATCACCGACGGTATAACTCAACCGACGGTTGACTCGAAACACGCCACCCTTCGTCTGCACCCACGGCAATAGCTTCAACAACCACCGGGATGTAATTTCCTGCATCTGCGGTGCAGATTTGGTCGTAGTCGCCAAATTTTTGGCAGCGGCTGTACCCAAACTCAGTTGGGGCTGTTGACCCTCAACATCCGCACCCGAATCATTAGAATATGTCACAACTTAATCCTCAACTATCTAGTTACTAAAAAACTCGGTCTAATTTGACCGAACGCTGACAAAAGAACCCACTCCAACAAAACCTATTTTCTTACATAAGGGTCTGAATTGCTCGACCAAATATTGTCAAAATGATTTCCCGCACCGACCAACGAGCCGATCCGTGCAGCCGAGGTTCCCAGCCCTGTGGGGCCGCCCAGCAGCCGCGCGATCGGGGAAGCACTATTACGCAATTCAAATTCCTTATAGCGGTCTACCTTGATATGCCACCTGAGTACGCCGCACATCCAATTTTCTAATTTCTCGACGTATCCCAGCAATTTCTCGCGGGTACTTTCATCCAGGTTGAAATCGTCGAATAGGGCAGGCAATTCAGTGGCAACAATGTGTTGAAACTGTTTTGCCCGATCGGTCATCAAATTGTTCACAATCTCGACAGCCTGGGGTATATTGCAGTTGAGGAAATTCTGCACAACTAGCACGAGGTTATGGATTTCGCCCTCAAATTCGATTTCTTTTTGGTAGGAGAAGATATCGTTAGTGAAACAGGCAAAGTCTGCCGCAGAATTCTCCAGCGATCGCATCGGCCGGCTGTAGTAAATCTCCATCGGGATCTCGCCGCCCTGGGCTAGTCGAGACAAGCTCATCGTCAAATCCGAGCCAAAGGTCTTACGGCGCATCTCAATATAATCGATCGGGTCAGGAATCCGATTTTGGATCTGGTTGGCCAGTTCCCACACCCAACTGTCAGTCATATCCTGAATCGCGCGGCGGAACTCAGTCCGCGCGGTGAGGGACATGGGCCCAGCAGTGCGAGACCAAATATCTGCCAAGCCCCGTTCCACCGGATTAGTCGGCACGGCAGGGGGAGTGGAGTCGTCGAGGGGCATGAAAACCGACATTCGGGCGTTGAACACTTTCGCACCAACTATGTCCCGGTTATTTCCGTAGATGGCTGGGAAGTAATCGTCGGCATAGGTTCCCCACACCAGCCAGCACGCTGTCAGATTCAGCTCATCCTCAGACCCCTTCGGATGGATCAACGCACCGCATAGGGCGACATCGGCAACATCAAACTTGTGGTCATTCCAGATGAAGCCATCAGGAATGCCCGGTAGCTCGTCCAGCATCCCCATCTGGCGCGCCCATTCCTTGGAATGCTTCCGCGCCTCATCCAGATTGGGATTCAAAGTGGTAGAGAAGGGCATATAAAACTTAGGCAATTTCACGGGCCCTACAGCCTGGTAGGGAACGTAAGTAAAGCTATTGAACCTTCCTAAACCCAAGGTGGAGTATAACGATTCCAACCGCAACCCCGATGTCCCTAACCCTGTGGGGCCTAGATTCAGCGTCGGTGTCGCAGAATTACCCGCTTCCTCGTTCATGTAGCGGCTCGACCTCATGTGCCACTCGTGACCGCCCGACTGCCAATCCTGAAGTCCTTTGATGTAAAGGAGAACGTTCACACGCTCTACGGGGTCTACTCCGTGTTCCTCAAAGAGGGAGGGCAACTCGGTAACAGCAGTGTTGTCAAACTGATATAACCGCGAGTTCAGCAGCTCGTTGGTGAGATTAGCCGCCTCTTGGGTACTAATATTCAAGAAGCGCTCCAAAACCAACACGCAGTTGGAATTTTCACCTTCATCTTCCACTTCTCTCTGGTAGGAGAACAGGTCGTTGCGAAGATGCACTGCATCGGCAAATGTGTCTTTTAAGACTCGCATCGGTCGAGTGGCGGCAATTTTAGCTGGAACTTCTACAAACGCAGCGTGTTCGACGAGATGGGCTGACCAGGGTGCGCCACCGACTTTACGCCGCATCTCGATATATTCGATCGGGTTAGCAATCCGATTTTGATTGATATTGGCGAGTTCCCACATCGACTCATCTAAGAGGTGCTTGGTACTCTCAAAGAATCGTCGCCGCCATTCCACAGACTTAGTAAAGGCAGTGCGAGACCAGAGGTTTAACAAACCGCGCTCTACTGGGTTGGTGGGAACGGGAGGGGTTTCGTTAGGGAAAATCGGCATAAATGCGGGTAGTCGATCGAGGTATTCCTTCGCCCCAACCAAATCTTGACTGCGCTTATAGATTTCCAGAAAGTGATCGTCAAAAAAGAATACCCACACATACCAGTCGGTTACTAGGTCAAGTTCCGTCCCTGGTGCGTCTGGATGGGTGTAAGAGCAAAGTAAAGCGTAGTCATGGGCATCGAATTTACGTTCGTCCCAAATAGGTTGCTCTTGGGCTTCCTCTTTTGAGCCAAGTATGCCCATATCGTAAGCCCACGCCTTGGAATGAACTCGCGCTGCTTCCAGGTTTGGGTTCAGTCGTGCCGGCCAAGGCATATAAAATTCTGGCAGTTTAAATGGTTGCATGATCTGCGCGTAACCTTCTGTTGGGTCTTCTTGCTATTTTTTGCCGACCAACGGCTGAGCTGTGGCAGTTGGCTAGCATTCTCGCCGCCCTAGCCAGGTCTCATATGTGGTTTGTTAGTGATTGTACTGTACGCTAGTTCATATTCACGGTAGCGATCGAGTCAATAAAATTTAATAAAATACGTTGGTGAGCAATGCCAAAAGGTCGCACATCTCCTGACTGCTCAGAAAAGCATTTGCCAGCCCGAATCTGCTCCGGTGTCAACAACTTCATATCCCAACCTTCAAGCAAAACTAAATCCTTGACATCCGCACTAAGTTGTCCGTGAAAAACGTGGCGAACAACATCTCCTTCGACATCGCAACAAAAAAGAGAGATACTTCTAGGAGGAGCAGCATAACTAATTTCTTCTTGCAATTCCCGGACTACGGCAACTTCCGGCGTTTCCCCCGGTTCCATGTGTCCGCCAAACAAAGCCCAATGTCCCGGATACCTAATATTAGGAACATCGTCCCGCAACTGGCAGAGAAACTTGCCGTCTCGGTATAAAATGGCGACCGCAACATGAATTTTAGTCATTGGTTATTGGTTATTTGTTATTGGTTATTGGTCATTAATCATATCGTTTCCGGTTGCATCGGAATAATAAAATCGAGTCAACAGTCAACAGTCAACAGTCAACAATCATGTTTGAGTGCAACCGGAATTGATATCATTAGTCATTAATCATAAAGGTTTAGCGACTTAGGATATACGGAATCATTTATTGTCTGTGGGGCGGTTTCACCAATAATATCGACCATCAACAAACAATTTTAATAAACCAGCACCCACCCCACAGACAATATCCCAACTACATCAAAATCAATCTTAATTAGCGAACAAATTCGCCTGTACCTATTGCGAACCATCGGCCGCTGAAATGCGTTTTAATTGTTTCAGTTCCTCAACATAAACTTCACCTAAATCCTGTCCTGCCAATCCCTTTAGCGTAATACTTTTGTAGCGGACTTCTCCCTTCAGCAAAACTTCATCGCCAAGCTGGGGCAAAGCTTGCTTAGTTAAAATCCAAATCTTACCGGTACTGTCTTGGATTTGATAAGCCGCATTCCCCACAAAAGGAGCGCGATTTTCCACCTTTCCCCGGAGATAAACTTCACTATCGACTTGCCGCTTTTGTTGAATGTCCGCAATATTAGTAACATTAAAACCAAGATTGAGTTGAGACATCGGTAAACTGCCACAACTGAGCAAACCGCTGGTAAGTATTAGCAATAAAGAGCCAGTGGAGAATCTTTGAACCCAAACTTGCTTAATTGCATATGTAGTCATTAGGTCAACTGATTTGAGATTTGAGATACGACTTACTTTAACAGAATCTCCAGACTCGATCGCAAGAGGCGAAATTCCTCTAGTTTAGTCCGAGTCTGCGATTAAGGTAAAATCTAAAATCGTCAGCCCCTAACCCAGAGTCTACAATGGATTCCAAAACTGCTCAAATACTAGATGGCAAAGCTTTAGCGACAAAGATTCAAAGCGAGCTGAGCGATCGAGTCCGCGCCCTACAGCCCCAGATTGGGCGTCCTCCGGGACTTGCAGTGCTGATGGTGGGGGACAACCCAGCCAGCGCGGCTTACGTGCGTAACAAAGAGCGAGCCTGCGCTAAAGTTGGCATAGCTTCCTTTGGCCAGCATTACCCAGCAAATGCGACTCAAGCTGAGCTCGAACTTGCAATTAGGGCGCTCAACGAGGACGATCGAGTAGACGGCATTTTAGTGCAACTCCCCCTACCAGAAAACCTAGATGCAATTGCACTGCTGTACCAAATTGCCCCAGACAAAGACGCAGACGGATTGCACCCTATAAATTTAGGCCGCTTGGTGCGCGGGGAAGAAGGTTTACGCAGTTGTACTCCCGCCGGAGTGATGCGGTTATTGGAAGAATATCAGATTGATTTGAAAGGAAAAAATGCCGTTGTTTTGGGGCGCAGTATTTTGGTAGGTAAACCGATGGCGCTGATGCTGTTAGAAGCTGATTGTACTGTGACTGTAGCTCATTCGCGGACGAAAAACCTAGAATCAATTACCAGCCAAGCCGATATTTTGATAGCTGCAGTCGGGCGCACAGAAATGATTTCAGCTAATATGGTCAAACCGGGAGCAATAGTAATTGATGTAGGTATTAACCGCGTCGTAAATCCAGACGGTACTAGCCGTTTGGCCGGAGATGTAAATTTTGATGCTGTGAAAACAGTAGCCGAATTTATCACGCCGGTGCCGGGAGGAATAGGGCCGATGACTGTTGCTATGCTGTTGGAAAATACCGTTTCGAGTTATCAGAAAAAGATAGTTTAATGCGCCTGTAGCGGTAAGGTGCGCCTGCTGGACGCACCCTACATCATGCGGGTTCTGCGATGGATTGTATCTCTTGCACTCACTCAGTCACTCACAAATTATCTGCGTTTATTTGTGTTGATCTCTCTGACATCTACGGTTGCAGGATCGAGCATTTATGCAAAAAGTCTATTAAATACCGTACAGGCTAATTGTGGCTGCGGCGACTATTGTTTGACAGCAACAACGCGAATTCGTCGATAATCCGCAATCCAATTACCATCGCGGTAAAGAGTTGGCCGCAAACGTTCTTCAACTGCGTTAATTACGTGCGATCGCACTTCCGGCGACAAACCCGACAAAAACCCGCCTGCAAACATCTCAATCCAATTTACCATACCCGCGCTGCCGCCGGCTAGGGGAGTCGGGCGATCGAACAAAACCGCATAAACCACCTCAAAACCCTGCTTTTCCAAAAGTCCAGCATACTCGCCGACACTCGGAAAATACCAATGATTAAGCGATTGGGGCTCCGACAAGCCAATTTCTGACAAAACACTCAAAAGCGTCCGGGCGATCGCCCCCACATTCCCCTTACCGCCAAACTCAGCCACAAAACGCCCTCCCGGCCTCAGCGCTTTTTCCACACAATCGATCGCAGCATCCGGCTGCTTAATCCAGTGCAAAACCGCATTAGAAAACACAGCATCTAACGGCTGTTCCACTTGAAAATCCCTAGCATCCGCCACCGCAAAATTAATCTGAGGATAGTTAACTTTTGCCGTAGAAATCATCGTCAAAGATGAATCAATACCTTGCACAAAAGCACCGCTTTCAGCAATTTTTCCAGTTAACTGTCCCGTACCGCAGCCCAAATCCAGAATTTGTTCACCAGCCTTCGGAACCAGCAACTCCAAAAGCGATTCGCCGTACTGCCAAACAAAAGCATGATTTCCCTCATAAAGAGCTGAATTCCAAAAAGCTTGTGCCATCTCATCTCTCCTCTTCTCTTCTTTTCTCTTCTCTTCGCGTTCTTCGCGCCTTCGCGGTTCGTTATTAAATCATTTCCCAGCAAGCAGATTAATTCCATCCCCCTCAATTCTGCAAACCCTAATATTTTCCAAAATCCGCGCACCCTGCTTTTCATAAAAAGCAATACCAGGCGCATTCCCAGTATTAACAGTCCATTCAATCCGCCCGCAATTTGTGGACTCAGCAATTTGTGCCAAATGTTTCAACAAAGCTGTACCCACTCCCATACCGCGCATAGGAGCTTGCACAAACAAATCATCAAGCCAGAGGCACGGCTGCGCCAACAAACTTGAATAGGAAGGATAAAACATCGCAAATCCTACCGCTTTTCCTGCAACTTCCGCCAACAAAACCCGCACTAGCGGACGATTGCCAAATAAAGTTTCCTGCAATTTATCTGTTGTTGCTGCTAACAGATGTCTGGCTCCATCAAACTCGCTTTTTTGCGAAATAAAAGCCAGAATGAGTTCCAAATCTGCCAGCTCTGCTTCTCTAATTTTGATAGCCAAATTAGCCATTATTTGAATTCTCAATTTCACCTATTAATCAGTGTATTAAATGCCCTCATAAATGTCCAATACTTGTTTAAACAACAACTTATACTTTTAAAATATTAATGATTTAAAATGTATGGAACTGCGACATTTGCGTTATTTCATTGCGGTTGCAGAAGAGTTGAATTTCACTCGCGCAGCCGAAAAACTGCACATGGCTCAACCTCCGCTGAGCCAACAAATTCAGCATTTGGAGGCAGAGTTGGGCTTTCAACTGTTTCACCGCACCAAGCGGACGGTGCAGCTAACGGAAGCGGGACAGGTTTTTTTTGAGGAATCACAAAAAATTATGCAGCAAGTCGATCGCGCAATTCAACTCGGCAGACAAACCAGCCGTGGCGAACTCGGCCAACTAACTGTAGGCTTTGTGAGTTCCGCCGCGCACAATGTGGTTCCACCTATTTTGCAGGCGTTTCGCACTCGGTGTCGGGCCGTCAAACTCGAACTGCACGAACTCACAACTAACGAACAGTTGCAGCGGTTGCGGGAAGGGCGCATTGATCTCGGCTTCGTGCGCCCTCCAGTCGAGGAAGATGGCATAAATTCCGAAATCGTGTTTCGAGAACCTCTGATGGTGGCGCTACCAGAAACGCATCCTTTGAGCGATCGCCCTTACGTGGAATTGCGCGAACTCTCAGGCGAACCGTTTATCCTATTTCCGCGTTCCCAAGCTCCGGCATTGTACGATGCGATCGTCAGTCTTTGTCAGCAAGCCGGTTTTAGCCCGATCGCCGGTCAAGAAGCGATTCAAATGCAGACAATTATCAGTTTGGTAGCGGCCGAGATGGGCGTGGCGATCGTCCCGGCATCCATGCAAAATTTCCAGCGCAGCGGGGTTGTTTACAAATCTTTGCCAGAATCAACCTGCATGGTGGCGATCGCCCTAATTTGGCGCAACCATCCTACGGCAGCGGTGCAGCGGTTTTTGGAAGTTGTCAGGCAAAGTGGCGGATTTGAGATTTGAGATTGTAGATTTTAGATAAACGGGTAATTTCACAAAGTTATCAAAACTCAAAGATTTTCTGTGCAACAACACCCTTAGAATGATTAATTGATACTCGGAGTGCGGATAACCACCGCCCTAAAAGTCGGCCAGATTCGACCTGAACAACTCAAAGTATCTCCATTCACATTCAGTACAAGAGAGCAAGGGATGGTATTGGCAACAGAAATGGATTCTTCCAAACCGGAATCCGCTTTCGACTTATCTACTTACTTAGTCGAGCAAAAAAGGGCGATCGAGGTAGCTCTCGACAATGCACTACCGGTCATCTACCCAGAGAAAATTTACGAAGCCATGCGCTACTCGCTGCTAGCGGGCGGCAAGCGCTTGCGTCCGATCCTGTGTTTGGCTAGCTGCGAACTCGCCGGCGGCACTACCTCTATGGCAATTCCGACAGCTTGCGCTTTGGAAATGATCCATACAATGTCGCTAATTCACGACGATTTGCCGGCAATGGACAATGACGACTACCGGCGCGGCAAACTGACAAACCACAAAGTCTATGGCGAAGATATCGCTATTTTGGCTGGGGATGGTTTGTTGACCTATGCTTTTGAATTTATAGCCAGTAAAACTCAGAACGTACCCCCCCAGCAGGTGTTGCAGACGATCGCCCATTTAGCGCGAGCTGCCGGGGCTGGTGGACTCATCGGCGGTCAGGTGGTTGACGTGGAGTCGGAAGGAAAGACAGATGTTTCTCTGGAAACTTTGAATTATATTCACGCTCACAAAACCGGCGCGCTGTTAGAAGCCTGCGTAGTTTGTGGGGGAATTTTGGGTGGGGCTTCGGCTGCTGATTTGCAGCGGATGTCTCGTTTTGCCAAGAATATTGGGCTGGCTTTCCAGATAATTGACGATATTCTGGATATTACGGCTACTCAAGAAGAATTGGGCAAAACTGCTGGGAAAGATGTTATAGCAGGGAAAGTGACTTATCCGAGTTTGTGGGGAATTGATGAGTCTCGGCGCCAAGCTTCGCAGCTTGTTGCTGATGCTAAGTCTCAACTGGCAGTGTTTGGGAGCAAAGCTCTACCGCTGCTGGGGATTGCTGATTTTATTACAAGCCGCAGTAACTAGAAATACCAAACAGTATGCAGGAAATTTGCAGCGGCATTTTAAACAATCATGTACTGATAGTGGCTTTGATCGCTTGTCTGGCGGCTCAAGTATTAAAGTTGCCGATCGAATTAGTCAAAAATCGTAAATTCAATCTTCGGAATTTAGTAACCACCGGCGGAATGCCCAGCGCTCATTCTTCCTTTGTCGGCGCTTTAGCGGCTGGTGTGGGACAAACGATGGGGTGGGAAAGTTCCGAGTTTGCGATCGCCACGATTTTTGCAATTATCGTTATGTACGATGCTGCTGGCGTCCGCCAAGCCGCCGGCAAACAAGCCCGCATTCTCAACCAACTAATTGACGAGTTTTTTGAGGAAGATCACAACCTAAATGAAGCTCGCCTGAAAGAGTTGCTGGGACACACTCCCTTTCAAGTAGTCGTCGGTTTGGGGCTGGGAATCGCGATTTCTTGGATTGCAGGGCCTGCATATTAGTTAACAGTTAACTGTTGACTGTTGACTGTTGACTGTTAACTAATGACTAATGACTAATGACTAATGACTAATGACTATTGACCGAATTCTGCTTGTAGCAAGTCGTCGTTGTCATCGGCGATGGTGGCGACAATAGTAATAATTCTAGAAATTTCCCCGGCAGAGATTTCGGCGATCGTCCGAGTCGAGATTACTGCAACTTGATTGTCCACAATCGCAAAATGAGATTCCAAGGTAGACAGCCAATTCATTTCTAGAATTTTCCGCATTAATTGAGCTTCATTCTTTGCCGGCAACTGCAGTACAAAAGCCCAAACAGTCAAAGTATCATCTTCGGTTTCGCCGCTGAGTTGTACGAATACTTCGACGCTGCCGTACTTGAATTTCCAAAGATGCCCGCCAGCTTCATTTTGGCCCACCATGACTTTTTGGTCTACAGCCATGCTGGCAATCACAGTCTCAATTTCTTCTGCATAGGTGACTGCTGTAGCTTTTTCTACCTGGGCATCGACGATCGCGCTTTCACTCGATTGGTTTTCTGCGGAAGCTGTTTGTATGTTCGGCTCGCTGTTAGTCATGATTATATTTAGATGGAAAACTATTCCAATAATCAGTTTACTGGGCTTTAGCTTAAAATTATTACTTTAACCCTCTTTTGTCACTCTGGGAAATTAAAAATGAGACCAAAATTTTCAACTGTAGATAGATCAAGGATTTGAGCATTTATTTTCTAACAGAATGGCCCAAATCAAGGTTTTTGGTAAAAGTCTTATGCTATAACCATCCCAGATTATTTTCTGCCGAAAGTGACAAAAGAGGGTTATGCTGAGAAATAGGCTATCTGCCCGCAAACCATTAATCTGCTCAGAGAATAATTCCTAAGCTCGGTTAAGTTCCCTATTGATTTAGGTAACTCCCCTAACCTTGCGAGGCTAGTGACAAAATACCTCAAATAATGTTTTTGTGTTGTCAGCCTCGCAAGATTACTGCGTAAGGGTTTGAGAATGTTTTATGAGTAGTCACAAGTTTAAATTTGAGGGAAAACCTCTGAGCCTCACAAAGAGCCTCTAAACATCTTGCACTGTCTCGGGTGTATCATAGAAGTTTCCCCCGCGAGTGGGGAAACAATTGAATGGAAACTTGAATTCTAGTGCTAACCCTTTGCCAATTACTTCTTTAGCTCCCTAATCGCTGGGAAAACTAATTGAGTGGAAACTCATAGGTTAAGGAATTACTCAACGCCTAACGGCATCAGACTCCTCACTCGCTGGGGAAAGTAATTGAATGGAAACACATAGCTTCCAGCAGCAAAGTTTCTACAGACAGCAGAACCGCCTCCCCACTAGGGGGGGAAACTAATTGAATCAGAAACCAGACTTTTCAACGTACCCAAAGGGACAGAAAATGGTAATTCGCCACAAATTGATGTTGATATGGGCGCCATTGGCGCTTTGCCTGGTTCCGATTTTACATGGCTGCACAATTACGGGAACCACCGGCGAGACCGCCACTATCGCTTCGCCCGGCGTTGCTTCGACTGGCTTCGCACCGAACAAGGTGCCTTCAACGGCAGAGCTAACAAAGTTGACAAAAGAGAGCCTGTTATCGTGGAACGAAGCCATCCAAGCCAAGGACTTCACACAATTTTACTCGACCATTTCTAAGGTGTGGCAACAGCAAACCACGGCGGAGAAATTGACGGCAGCCTCTAAGCCGATTACCGATGAAAACGAAAATGGTACGAATATCGAACCCTTTGTCAACGCGAGGGAACCAGTCTTCACGGCAGCACCAGCAATAGATAGTAATGGTGTGCTTGTCCTCCAAGGCTATTACCCCACCCCACCTACCCGAACAAGCTTCACCTTAAAATACTTACGCGAAGCGGATGCCTGGAAGTTGCTCGGAATTAATGTCATGTTAAACGATGAACCCCTTGCGGGAGATGCTAAGGACGCGCCCGCTGAAGATGTACCCGCTGAAGATGTGCCCGCTGAAGATGCGCCTGCGAAGGACACACCTTAACTCATGAACCTCACCAGTTTAAATGAGCTTATCCCCGCCTAACCTCTAGCAGGATTTTTTCGACGGGTTCTTAAGTCTTTGTCGAAGTGAAAAAGATTTAGAAGACCGTCGGAAAATAGCCACCACCTATTTTTTAATGTCTTACTTTTTGTCTTACGTCTAGTCTTACCCTTATCTCTACTCTCTAGCTTCTGATACATTTGAGTGCTGTCGATGTGAGAAGGGTGATATTCACTCACCCTCACCCTGCAACCTGCGCTCCCCTACCCTGCACCCTGAACACAGTGACTTTTTTGTCCTAAAATCCCAATTCAAAGATTGCTTTTTAGGATTTGATGTCGGGTTAGGCTATCGGAGTGTGAAGAAATTGTTTCAATCCTTAATAGGGTTTTAGGTTGTTTCCGACCAACTGGCATCACTGTATATTTCACTCCTGCATTTTGCGTAGGCGCTATTCACCCTCAAGCTGGTTATAGCTAAGTTCCCAAATATTTAAAAGTTCACAAAAACAGTATAGAGGGGGTATAAATACTTACGAGAAACCACGGTTGACACAGTAAAAAAACAAACATACAATTAAAAAGTTACCACGTAAAAAACAAACAAAATGACTTCAAAAATTTGGGTTGAAGGCTGCAAGTATTCTGCTATAGTTGGTACCATTTTTGGGTTATTGTTACCCGGATTACCTTTGTTAGCTGCGCCTTCTGCTATTGGTGAGAACTTGAGTTCCACCTCTTCGGGAAATTTGTTGATCGCACAAGCTACCAGCCTTTGCGTCGGTAATGACAAAATATATGAACACTTCTCAACAGCCACCTATGAAATATCCATTTGTCAGGATGAATACGAGGTCAACTATCTAGTATATGTGAATAAGAAAAGTTCCGATGATTCCAATGTTCTTATAGGCGTCACTATGGGTGACGGAACTTATAGGGCAAAAGAGGTCACTGTTAATGGAACAACATTCCTGTACTCGGTGGGAAGTTCTTTTCAAGTAACAACCGAGGATGGTGAGATGGTTGTGAGCGAAAAAACCTTCTAAAATTAAAAAAAATTTAAAAAGCCTTCTACAGTAAAACTACTCTAAATTGCTTTTTAAATTAATATTTCTCAATCAATTGTCAGAATTACTCAACGCCTAACGGCATCAGACTCCTCACTCGCGGGGGAAACTAATTGAATCAGAAACCAGACTTTTCAACGTACCCAAAGGGACAGAAAATGGTAATTCGCCACAAATTGATGTTGATATGGGCGCCACTGGCGCTTTGCCTGGTTCCGATTTTACATGGCTGCACAATTACGGCGACCACCGGCAATACCGACACTATCGCTTCGCCCGGCGTTGCTTCGACTGGCTTCGCACCCGACAAGGTGCCTTCAACGGCAGAGCTAACAAAGTTGACGAAAGAGACCCTGTTAGCATGGAACGAGGCCGTCCAAACCAAGAACTTTACAGAGTTCCATTCGACCATCTCTAAGCGCTGGCAAAAGGAAGTGACGGTGGAGGAATTCGCGGCAATCTTTAAGTCGTTTACCGATCTAGACACAAAAGGCACGAATATCGGACCTTTTGTCAACAAGATGGAACCAGTCTTCACGCCAGCGCCAGCAATAGATAGTGATGGTGTGCTTGTCATCAAAGGCTATTATCCCACCACACCTACCCGCATAAACTTCACAGTAGGATACCTACCGGAAGCAGATGCCTGGAAGTTAGCCCAGATTAGTCTCAATTTAGAAGAAGTGCCCGCCGGAGACGCTAAGGACGCGCCTGCTGAAGATGCGCCCGCTGAAGATGCGCCCGCTGAAGATGCGCCCGCTGAAGATGCGCCCGCTGAAGATGCGCCCGCTAAGGACACACCTTAGCTTATGAACCCCACCAGTTTAAATGAGCTCATCTCCGCCTAAACCTCTGGCGGGTTTTTTTCGACGGGTTCTTAAGTCTTTGCCGAACTGAAAAAGATTTAGAAGACCGTCGGAAAAATAGTCACCTGCCTGTCCGGTAGAGGAAGCCTAAAATCGTGTGTCACACGCTTGACACTATTTAATGACCTTAGCGGTTCTAGTCTCTGGCTCAGGACAGGCCCTTATCCCTCTTTTCTCACTCTGGGAAATTAAAAATGATACCAAAATTTTCAACTGTAGATAGATCAAGGATTTGAGCATTTATTTTCTAACAGAATGGCCCAAATCAAGGTTTTTGGTAAAAGTCTTATGCTATAACCATCCCAGATTATTTTCTGCCGAAAGTGACAAAAGAGGGTTAAATAACTGGTTCCCAGGCATAGCCTCGGAACCAGTATATCTCGCTTGTTTGCCGAGGCAGACGCAAGTTTGACTTGCAGAGCGGTTTCAACCAGGTTCGCGATCGTTTTTAAGCCTTGGGCTTAGTCGCCGGCGGCTTCTTCTCAATGGTATTCAACCCGTTGAGGAACATCGGCACCAATTTCTCCACAAATGCCTGCGGGTCGCGGTTCCAGGCGCGCTGAGCTACATCGACTCTAGTCATTTGCAAGTCGGGGGCGAGCAGGGTTGCGGGCAAGCGCTCCATCAAATATTGCGGGCGTTCCCACATCGGCATGGTGTTGGCAATGTCTACCAAGCGGGTGACGCGGCGGAGTTCTGCCCCCAGCATAATATCCATTCCCGATTCAAATGCAGCTTGTTCGATCGCCACATACTTGCGCTTAGCCTGTTCCACCTTCTGGCGGTGTTCCGGGCTTTTGGCAGCAATTGCGCCCAACCAGCGATTCCCCCAGCGGACGTGGCCTGCTTCTTCGGGAAAAATCTTTTCGATGGTTTCGCGAATTTTGATGTTTTCGTCGGTTTGAGGAGCCTTTTTCAGGGCGTGGATGTGGGCTGAGAAATACTCGCATCCCCGCTTCTCGGTGACATTAATCGCCGCTAGGGAAGAAATTACAAAATCTTCGCGGTCTTTGGTAGGGTCTTGTTTCTCGCTGTCGAACAACCTTTCAAACTCGTCAATGTAGGATACTCCCGGCGGCTTGCCCACATGCTGGCCCAAGTCTACCAGCAAATCTGTCAGCCACATGGCGTGCCGCGCTTCGTCGGAGATGTGCCGGGAAAGATCGCGCACAAGTTCGGCCGGTTCGCCGTCTAGCTGCTCGATCAAGTCGGTGAGGTCTTTGCAACTGCGCTGTTCGCTGAAGCGGTAGCGGTTGAGGGTGATCAGGTGGATTTCGCGATCGCGCACTACTTGAGCTAAAATTTCGCGCGCTCCCATAGCGTTGCGGAGCTTGCGGGGATAGGCAACAGTCATATTTTTATGTCGTTTTGTAAAGATACCTATATAAGTGTAACGCAATTTTTTTGCTTCCCAATTCACTCGCAAGGCAGAAGTTTTTTGTATCGGAGAATTGAGCCGTGGGGCAAATTTAGTCGTGGACGCACGGGTGGTCAGAAAGTGGTGTTTTTTGGCGATCGAGGTTAATTTTAATTAACCACATCCTAACATCCACTTGATCCCCCCTACTACAAACAACATAATTAGCCCAAAAAATCCCACAGTATGAAACTCTAGTGGTAGCTGAAGAAAACTAAAAATTCCCCCTGTTATCAATCCTACCCATGACAACCCTGCTAACATGGTTGATGCTATTAAATAAATTCCCACAATCATCCCGCCAGTAACTGCGATAAGTAATGCAATTAAAATCCCTACCACTATCATTTGTATCCCATTAGGATCGGGACAAAAGGAAGCTTGACCAATCAGCATTTGACCGAGACTTATTGTCAGAAATAAAAGCATAACCTTGATGCCTATAATCTACAGAGTTGTTTTGTAAAGATACCTACACAACTGTAACATAGTTTTGGGCTTGCTAATTCACCAAGTAAGTTAGAAGTTTGTTGTCAATGCCCCATGCCCAATTCCCAATGCCCAATTCCCAAAATTGATATCAAGTCTCAGTTGAGTCTGAAACCAGAACCGAAGCCGACTCTTGTTGAAATTTTTGTGCTTCCTCCACCTCCAATCTGGCCAGCGTACTCGCCGCATCCGCCAACTGCAAAGCCAAATTCATTCGACCAACTGGGTTTTTCTCCTTCCAAAGGTCTTTTGCCAAGAAATGCACTCGATAGCGGAACATTTTAATTGATTGTGATGGAATAACATTAGCTGTCATGGTTATAGTCTATCTTCAACAGTAGCTAGAATGCGAAGGAGTACCCGTTCCGGTTCTAGATAAACAAATATCAGTATGATGACTCGATCTTTTTTGCCAATCGTGACATCCCATTTTGCAGATTGTGGTTCAACCTGTTCATGCCTAACTATTACAGTATATTGTCCTGGTGCCAAGTCATCAAATCCCGCATCTGCCTCCATCAAAGCAACCGTTTCCTCGGCCAGTACCCGTCCGTCCCGATTCAGTAAAGTAATGAAGGCAATGCCATCAACTGAAGTCATGGCGACGTTATTTTGATTGCGAACCATCACAAAAATATCGGACATCGTTTGGTAATTGCTAATGGCTAATTGCTACTTTATACTGACAGCAGCACTTAACACACAAACAAGGATAATTACGGTGAATAATTTTAAGATTTTGTTAATTTTTACAGCTTTTGCAGCGGTTCTCGGTTTAGAAAAAAGTGGGGCACTAGCTGCTGTCTCAAATATCTCTGAGACAAAGCCTTGCGTCCAGCTTCACAGTCTACAAATATCAGAAAAGATCGATCGCAATTTAAGTAACTCGAAAGGTACATTAAAAGAAGGCAGTGCCCTCTCTGTCGATCCTGATGAAGTTACGGGGATACCAAAAGCTGAGGCGCGACAGCGTTTCATTTTGAATAAGATATATCGGGTTCAAGAAGGCACTACCGCTGAGGATTTGTTTATTGTCGATGAGAAAGCAAATAAATGGGCTGTAGAGGATGTCTCGGACGCTACTATGGGGCCTACCACTCACAGCGTAGCCCTCATGGTTTCCGGTAACGGCAAAGTTTGGGCGCTAATACAGATGTTCTAAAATTTGGGAATTGGGAATGGGTAATATCATTTCCGGTAACACTCCTTATGATGTTGACTGTTGACTGTTGACTGTTGACTGTTAAGAGGGCCCGCACTCACAGGCACCGCCCCTACTGACTGTTGACTCGATTTTATTATTCCGATGCAACCCGAAACGATATAATTGGGAATTTGGAATTGGAGTTCGCATTGATTGATTAAATATAAAAAAAAATCGCCTGCAACGGCGACCTTTTTTAGAATCGTATCATGTTCGGTCGATCGCCCAAAATAAAAGTGGTTTGTAGTGAGGACTGTAGTCCTTCGATTGTCAAGACTAAATTCCTCACCACAAACTCATCCGATCGCGATCGTTCGATTGCACATGATATCACACCTCAAAAAATGATAATTTTAATTTTTTTGAGGTGTGATTTTTAACTTATCTAACAGTCGTAGTAGAGAGCAAACTCGTAGGGGTGAGGACGCAGCCGCATCGGGTTGACTTCGTTGTCGAGTTTGTAGGAAATCCAGGTTTGGATGAATTCTTCGGTAAATACGCCGGTTTCAGTTAAGAAACTATGGTCTTTTTCCAAAGCTTCTAAAGCACCTTCCAAGGAACCGGGAGTCGAAGGAATCTTGCTCAATTCTTCCGGCGAAAGGTCGTAGATATCCACATCCAAAGGTTCACCTGGATCGATTTGATTTTTGATGCCGTCTATGCCGGCGCACAGCATGGCTGCAAATGCTAAATAGGGGTTGGATGTGGCATCTGGACAGCGGAATTCTAACCGCTTGGCTTTAGGGTTGGTTCCCGATAACGGAATCCGTACTGATGCCGATCGATTTCCTTGAGAGTAAGCTAGGTTTACAGGCGCTTCAAAGCCTGGAACTAAACGCTTGTAGGAATTAGTCGTCGGGTTGGTGAGTGCCAAAAGTGCCGGGGCGTGCTTGAGAATGCCGCCGATGTAATGCAGTCCCATTTGACTGAAACCTGCATATTGATCGCCTGCAAATAGAGGTTTGCCGTCTTTCCAAATCGACTGGTGAACGTGCATCCCGGAACCGTTGTCGTTAAACAGCGGTTTGGGCATGAAGGTGATGGTTTTGCCGTATTTTTTGCCGACGTTTTTGATGACGTATTTGTATGTCATCAAGTAGTCGGCGGCTTGTACTAATGTGGCAAAGCGGAAACCGAGTTCGCATTGTCCGCCGGTGGCGACTTCGTGGTGGTGTTTTTCGATGGGTACGCCGCATTTTGCCATTGTCAGCAGCATTTCCGTTCTCATGTCTTGAGAGGTATCGGTTGGTGCTACTGGGAAATAACCTTCTTTGTAACGCGGTTTGTAGCCGAGGTTGCCGCCTGGTTCTTCTTTGCCAGAATTCCAGCGACCTTCGATCGAATCTACGTAATAGTAGCCGGAATTTTGGGTTTGGTCGAAGCGAACGTCGTCAAAAATAAAAAATTCTGCTTCCGGGCCGAAGAATGCTGTATCGCCGAGACCGGTTGTCAGTAAGTAGTCTATGGCTTTTTGAGCTATGGTGCGGGGACAGCGATTGTACGGTTCGCCGGTGCGGGGCTCTTTGATGCTGCAAATGAAGCTGATGGTGGGTTCTGCCATGAACGGGTCGATCCAAGCGGTGGTCGGATCGATGACCATCGTCATGTCTGATTCGTTGATGGCTTTCCAGCCCCGAATGCTGGAACCGTCGAAGGGTATGCCGTCTGTGAAGGCGGTTTCGTCGATTTGGTCGTGGTACAGGGAAAGGTGTTGCCAGATCCCCGGCATATCGATGAATTTTAGGTCAACGATCTGGATTTTATTTTCTTTTATGTAGTTTAGGGCTTCTTGGGGTGTCTGGAACATCACTTACTCCTGATATTGGTGTGGTTGCGGGCGATTCTCTTCTGCAAGCTTCGCTAACGGCAGATTTCAGACTGTTTGGGCGATCGTAGGCCTTCAGCTATCAATTTTTTGTAGCAAAAGATACAATAATTCAAAATTGAGCCGATCGCGATCGGGCAGTTTGTGATTCTTGCCTTGTCTGTGTTTCGGCTGTTTATACAAAACAAACGGCTGAATTTTGCGGCTATTGGTCGAGCATTTAGTGCCGATCGTACAAATCCTATCTCAAATCTTAATCAAAGGCCGATTTGTAGTAGTCTACAATAGGCGGTCTATCTCAGATAGCAAAGTATTGATAAAGATTTTTGGGAGACAAACTAATGCGCGATGCAGTGACGAGTCTGATTGAAAATTATGATGTTGCTGGCAGGTATTTAGACCGGGATGGTATCGATCGGTTGAAATCTTATTTTGCAACCGGCACAGCACGGGTACAGGCTGCAGCGGCAATCAACAGCAATGCTGCGTCAATTGTCAAGCAAGCTGGTATCCAGCTATTTGCCGAACAGCCGGAACTGATCCGTCCCGGTGGAAATGCCTACACGACTCGCCGTTACGCGGCTTGTCTGCGGGACATGGACTATTACTTGCGCTATGCTACTTACGCCCTGGTGGCTGGAAGTACGGATGTGCTCGACGAGCGCGTGCTGCAAGGTTTGCGGGAAACTTACAATTCTCTAAGCGTGCCCATTGGCCCGACGGTGACGGGGATTGGCATTATGAAGGAGATGGTTAAGGCTGAGGTGGAAGCTGCAGGCTTGTCTGTGGGGCCTTTCCTGGAGCAACCTTTTGATTACATGATTCGCGAATTGAGCGAACAAGATATTTAAGTCAAGCAAGCTCTTTCTTTTAACAGAAAATGCTTTTGTAGCTTGTAGGTAGCACCCTCTCGATCGCTTTTTTGGCATCACAGCCTCTAAGCGATCTTTTTTATTGGTTAAAAGTCGCCAACACATCCCCAGACGAGGCATTTGTCGAGGGGATTTTTGGTTTGGCGGCGATCGATTTGCTCGGTTGTTGTTACTTCTACTTCGCCGTTGGGATAAAGAATGTGGATGATGTTACCGCTGACGAAGGCTAAGGGATTTTCTTGACAAATAGTCAAATTTTTGATAGGAAAGTTCATTGTTTTCATGCTCGATCGCCCTGATTGTGTGTGTAGCGCATCCCCCCTGTATTTACATAATCCGCTACTAGCCAAAGTTTTTGTGTGATTCTAAGAATGTTTATTTGTGATCGAACTATCCACAAAAAGCGATCTCAGTCACATCATGCAAGATAAGGGGTCTCGCCCCGCAGCTATCTCAAGCAGGGAAAAAATGACAGCGGGCTCGTGGCGGTACTTCTGCTGGGAAAAGCAAAATAATCGCCAAAAATCCGCAGTCGGGTTTTTGCGTAAGTGGTAATCTGGTTACTGTCAATAACCGTGGCGTACAGATTAAAAACCTTGGCTAAACAACGAATAGACACTTTATTAGTAGACCTAAATTTGTGCGCTTCCCGACAGCAAGCTCAGGCATTGATTCGGACGGGGAAAGTCTCGATCGACCAACAGGTAGTTGACAAACCGGGCACTGAGGTTGACATTGCAGCAAAAATTAAGATTAAAGAGCGATCGCGCTACGTTTCCAGAGGCGGCGACAAACTAGCCAAAGCTTTAGAAGTGTTTGCGATTCCCGTAGCGGGCAGAATTTGTCTCGACGGCGGCATTTCCACAGGCGGCTTTACCGACTGTCTGCTGCAAGCCGGTGCAGCCCTCGTCTACGGCATAGATGTTGGCTACGGTCAAGCTGACTGGGGCTTGCGTAACGATCCGAGGGTAATTTTGAAAGAACGCACCAATTTGCGTTACATGACTGCTGCTGAGCTTTACGGCGAGTCACCCCCCCCAGCCCCCCCTTGTCAAGGGGGGGAGCAAGAGTCACCCCCCCCAGCCCCCCCTTGTCAAGGGGGGGAGCAAGAGTCACCGCGAGCCGATTTGGCGGTAGTCGATGTGTCGTTTATTTCCCTAGATAAGATTTTACCGGCGCTGTGGGAATTGTTGGCACCGCCGCGAGAAGCGGTATTGTTGGTAAAGCCGCAGTTTGAAGTTGGGCGCGATCGTGTCGGGAAAAAAGGCGTAGTGCGAGACTCAGCAACTCAAGCCGATGCGATTTTTCAAGTATGGAAAGCAGCCACAGCTTTAGGATGGCAGCAACGGGGTTTAACGTGGTCGCCTTTACTTGGCCCGGCCGGTAATATCGAGTATCTTTTATGGTTGGGGATCGATCGCCAAGAGGAACCAGAGCCAGGGGCGATCGAAGAAAGTGTTGTCAAGGAAAGCATCGCACAAGTCGCAAAAGCGGCAGCGCGGGAACTTGTCAATCGATTTTAGATTTTAGATTTGAAATTGACTTCAACCGATCGAGCTAATCAATTTTAAAAGTCAAATTTGGAGAGCAAAACTTATCTAAAATTTGAAATTGTTTTGTCAATCAGACTCCTAAACTTTCACAAGAGTGAATAATTCCATGCAGCCATTAAAACAAGCCGGTTCGATTTTACTGTACATTCTAGGGGGCATCGGGTATTTAGCGATTGCAGCTACTATTGTAGGCGTTTCAATTCTGATCAAATTCGCAGCCCTGCTGCTGGCGGACAAATTATTATATACAATTCTGATTATCGGTGATTTGTTGAGAGGCATCGAAATTATTGAACTGTTAAATATTTTAATATTTGCTTTTATCGGCATGGGATTTGGGGTTGCTACAAAACTTTTGATTCCTCAATACGGCCGCAAAATTAGTGCAGCATTATTAATAGTTGTAGTTCCCTTAGTTTTCATGATTACGCCAGTAATTAGATACAATTCTTGGTTAGAAAAAGTCGGAGAATCGGATAACTTATTGCCGGCAGAAACAGCAACATTAACTAACTCATTTTTGCAGAGAAAAGTAGGATTGCAAGGTTTTCTAGGTTATTACGTATATACTGGTCAGTTTCCGGTAATTCCGACAAAACAATCGGAGATGAAAGACTTAGACAGCTTTGAAAAAAAAGTTAATTCCAGATTTGTGCAGTTAACAGGTGTTGCTCCGACTATTGTTACTTGGTCAATGCGGATTTGTTTTTGGCTAATCAGACTATTTTACTTTTCTATAGCGGTAATTGCAACGATCGCCCATTTTAGGGAAGGTGTGAGAATCGCGGGAAGGTAATACGATTTTAGATTTTAGATTTTAGATTTTAGATTGAAGAATTGGGAATCATATCAAATCAGGTAGCATCGGAATTAATATTACCCACAATCAGGACACGGCAATGCCGTGTCCCTACAATTAATCCGGGTAGGGAAACGGCACTGCCGTGTCCTCCGTTTATATCATTCCGGTGCCACCGGAATTAATATCAGTTGACCAATTTTTCTCAAGACTTGAAGAACCGTATAAAGTTCGTTGGTTAGAGGAAGCGGTGAAAATATTCTTGATAAGTCATATTGAGGTGGATTCTGAAAGTCTAGCTTGACGAATACAATTTCACTGCCATTTGTCATCGCAGCAAAACTCGGTCTATCCTTCCGGGGATTGGCTGTCATGTATGCTAGTGTTTGGGGAAGCGCAGACATTACTGAGATGGTGGTGCGCTTCGACTCTAAAAGTGTCACCCAAAACTGATTTTGCATCACTAAAACATCAATCCGTCCTTTAAGAGTTTCTATTTCCTCATCCTGCTCCTCTAAAACAATTCTGACAGATTTTTCAGCAGTCATTTTAAAAGGTGAATCGTAAAAACCCGCTCGTTCCAAGAGAGGCGAACCCATGATTAGCGTGACGGTTCCTTCTGTAAGGCTTCCATCATTTAGATGGTAGAGATATCGTCGCCGGATCGAATTGAGCGCGGCTCGATCCGCTTCTGTAATTTCGGGTAAATCTGTATACCATTCTGGGAAAAATCCCTCTGATTCTGTTCGCGCAATATTGAATCGAGATTCAACATCTGCTAAAGTTGGGATGATTTCAGTAATGGCTGTTGTTTGTGTCATATTTTAAACTCTTGCTGCAAGCGATCGATAATTGTATTGCGC
The DNA here is from genome assembly GCF_036705185.1 of Microcoleus sp. B4-D4. NCBI lineage: Bacteria > Bacillati > Cyanobacteriota > Cyanophyceae > Oscillatoriales > Microcoleaceae > Microcoleus > Microcoleus sp. B4-D4. Next base: position 190,371 of record NZ_JAUBTX010000003.1, read on the forward strand.
TCGATGGTGGCGAGAATTTCTTGAATTACCGTATCTTGTCCCAGAGGGCCCCAAGTGCAGCCTTTTTCTAAATAAACTTGAGCCGCGCGACCGACAGCATAGGTTCCGTAAGCTGCTAAACTAGCTTGAGTGACAGCGACTCCGGCAAAAGTAGAAAAGCCGATTTGTGGAGCAGCAGCAGCGGCACTTTTGCCAAATCCCAAGAGGAAACTGCTACCTAATTCTCCCAAAAGTACGCCGCCTGCGCTAGAGAAAATAGTCTGCCAAAGTTTCCCGGCTTCGTAACCAGTCATCGGTAAACCGTAAAGTCTGGATAAGGAGCGAATCAAGGCTAAATCTGCGACAGTTGCTCCCATGACATCTAGGAAAGCAACGGGATTTATCCCCACAGCCAAAGCTTTGTATTTGGCAAATTGCCAGATTAAATCGTCGGCTTCTGTTTGCCGCAATTTGAGAACTTGACGGGCAATGTTTGCTTCGGCATCTCTAGCTTCTACTAAAGCATTGAGAGCGAGGAGCGATCGCCCTTCTCTGTTAAGAATTGTCAAAATTTTGTGCTTGAGTTGGTCTATCTGGGGGGGAGGCGACTCCCATTCGTGGGTGACACTTCCATCTGACCATTCGACGCGCACTTGCACCGGTGCGGGTTCGGCGGCTACCATGACTATTTCTAAAGATTTAGCAATTTTAGGAGCGGATTTTGGTGTAGATTGATCGGAAGTGTTGTTTGGTCGATCGCCCGAAATTTCCGTATCTGTGGCATCTGTTGCCGAATCTGCTGCTAAACCTTCAGAATTTCCCAGTGATTGCAAACTTTGGTAAATAGCTTTTCTGTCTAATTCTGGATACAGGTCAATTTTATTAAAAACTAAAATCAGCGGTTTTTGAGCTGTTTGCAATTCGCACAAAGCTTGATATTCAGTGCGGGTGATATCGCCCGCCACGACAAACAGAATTAAGTCAGCTTGGCGAGTGACTTGTTTTGCCATATCGCCGCGCACTTCGCCGCCAACTTCATCAATTCCGGGAGTATCAATTAACTCTACTTGAATCCCCCCTGGCCCGCTCTTACTGAGGGGCGGTTCCATAGGCCCGCCCTGACTGAGGGGCGGTTCCATAAGCCCCCCCTTACCAAGGGGGAGTTGGGGGGGTTCTACACTGTCAAGGAGGGGCAAAGGCACGCTCCAGCGCACGGAACGCGGCCACTGAGTAACGCCGTTGAGAGGGCCTGTTTGGAGAATTTTTTGACCCAGAAGCGCGTTTAATACCGCTGATTTGCCACGGCTGACCATGCCGAAAGTGGCAATACGAATCACATTGCGATCGAGCTTTTCTGAGGTGTAACTTAAGATATCTAACTGAGCTTGCAGCGCCGCTTCTAATTCTGTGTTGTTCGAGTTTTTTTTGCCTTGGCGCAAGTGAGAATACCGCGCGAGGGCTTCGCGCAAACTGGCACGGGCTAGGGACAAGCGATTTTCTTGGATGGAATTGTCAGCCATTGGCGATCGGCTTTTTTAAGCAATGTAATTGAGCGTCGAACTATAACATTCTATTTCTTATTTTAATACAATTTTTGATAAAAATCTAGTTTTTTATTGGGGAGTTTTTCAAAAAATATTGAACGGGTTCTCCGGCCCGTTCCACAATAACAAAAAAAATGTGGCACAGGCCGGAGAGCTTGTTCTTTTCCCTAACGCTAGGCTCCGCCTCTGAAAATTGTATCGACGTTGAGCTCCATATTAGGAAATGTAGGTGAAATAATGCGATCGCTCCCTCTGAATTGTGTAATCCTATACTCTCCGTCCACAAGCTGGCAAACCGAGAGGGTGGGTTGTTTGGGGTCGCCAATATGACGTATTCCGCCGAATGCAGCATAATCCGCAATCCAATATTCGAGGATTCCCATCATTTCGTAATCTGCCAACTTTTTGAGATAATCGTCGCGCCAGTTGGTACTGACGACTTCAACAAGCAGCGGGATAGATGTTCCTTGGGTGATTGTTGCTGACTTCAACCATAAGGGTTCGGAGGCTAAAGCCTGACGGTTTAATAGCAAAACATCAGGGATATATCCTGTATCTTTAGCTGGTGGCTTAACTAGCGCTTTCGAGGGAATGCGGTATGGGAGTTGCAGTTGGGTGTAGAGCAGCGTAAATTCTTGAACAAGGTATGCTGTGATATCTTCGTGTTCTCCTGTGGGCTGCATTTCAACCATTACCCCATCGTGAAGTTCGTAGGATTTGTTATCGGGTTTGTCTTCTATAAATTGTTCAAAGGTTAGTATTTTGGGTTGAGTTTGTATCATCGTGCCAACCTTATTTAGGAATAACAAAAAAGGAAAATATTAGCTGGTTCCGTAACGGGAAAGATGCCCGTTCCACAATAAAAAAATTTTTCTTGTGGAACAGGCATCTTGCCTGTTGCTTTATTTCAACTTAATTTGCGGCTGAATTTACTGCCTCGGACTGAGACATTTGAGGCGCGAGACGACTCGCCACTTGATTGATGAAACCTTGCAAGAAGGAAACTTGCTGATTTTGCATAAATACTGCTTGCAAAGTTTTCGTCAGTTCCGTAAGATTGAAGATGCCTTTAGCATTTTCCAATTCTTGAGTTGAGAAATATTCAATCAAACTCAGTCCGGCTATTCTGGTAAAGTAGGCTGCACTAATTCCCTGCACCGCGCCTCCTGCTGCATAGGTGACGGCATTGCTTTTCAGCAGTCCAGTAATAGTTTGGGTAGACAGTTCTACTAATCCCAGTTTGAACATTTGGGTTGCTAAAGTTCCCGCTACTGTTTTAGCTTGGTCTAAGGAGAATTTTTGCTGGTAGATAGCGCCGAGGTCGATGACGAGTTGGGTGCTGATGGCGGTTGTTGCTAGCAAGTCTAAGGCGGGAACTGGGTTAGCAAAAACGGCGGCGGCGGCGATGTACTGATATTGTTCGATGATGGGAATCGATCGATCGCGCCTGACTGCATTTAATAAGGTTTTTGCTTCTAATTTAATAGTCGCAGCTTCGCGCACCGCACTCGCCCAGACCAACTGTTGCCGTTCTTCGGTTACGATTTTAGTCAATCTTGCTGTCAGCGGTTCGAGTTGAGAAACTTGATTTTCGATCCGTTCTTTAACAGTGCCGTCTGCTTGGTGCTGCCGCACTTTAATAGAATTTGGGGAAGCTGCGATCGCAATTATATCTTCTGTTCCCAATATTCCTTGCATTCTTTGGTGCAACTGCTGCAAAACTTGCGACTGCTGCGTTGGCAAATATTGGTCTAGTTTGTTCCAGACTAGCAGCACGCGCTGACCTGCGGAAGCTAGCTGAGATAATGTTTTAAATTCAGAATCCGTAATGTCGCCCGCTGTCACAAACAACACTAAATCACCGCTGATTTTAGCATCGACATTTGTTGTATTGGTAAACAGCGGTGCTGTTTCTGAGAAAATCTGCTTTGACGGTTGTTGTGATGCCCAATTAGAATTTAAAACTTGAATTAAGGCAGTTTTGCCGACAGCTTTGCCGCCAGTTACGGTAATCCGCAAGTCTTGTCTGTCTAATTCCGCTTTGAGCCGATCGAGCTTTGCTGTTAGATTAGCCGGATTTGCCGAGTTTTGAGCTTCCTGAGCTAGCAAATTAATGGCGGCGGATGCCGTGGCGATCGCTTTTTCGGCTGCTTCCCGGTTGACTAGGGGTTCCGGGAGTGCGAGTTCGAGTTTGGGGGATTGTTGCTTCCACCACCAATAACCCGCACCAGCGGCCGCCAAGCCGATTAGTGCCGTTTCGCCCATTTCTGAACCCGAATACTGTAGAGTTTCCAGTAGCCACAGCGCCGCTGAAAGTCCTATTCCGCCTATCAAAATCGGTCGCCGCAAGTTAAGTGTCATTTTTACCTTCCTGTGGGTATTATTGCCAAGCTTAACCTTAACGGGCTTGGTCTTTGTCCCTATATTCCATCGTACCTCTGGGATATCGAAACTGGCAGGCGGGATACCGGTGCGGATTACACCCTCAAGTTTTTGGACAAGTGCCAAATCTACTTTCAGCATAAATCACAGGATCGATCGCAGTTGTCAAGTCGATCGACACAGATACACACCGATGGTTTTCTGATGGGAAAGTGAAAAACATGGGGCCAGAAACCGGGTTTTTTAACTAAATACTAGCCAAAAACCTTCTATTGCTAAAAAACCCGGTTTCTTTGCTTCTTGTTATTGTTTGAGAACTAAGACAAATAATTGTCTAATCTCCCAAACAAATTCCCAAACCGCGGGCCGTTTTAACCAGAGTACCGTTGAAGTCTACCGGTCTGTATTTGGAAATCGCATCTTCCAACGGAACGCTGACAACTTCTCGCTGCTGCCAAGATACCATGCAGTCGTATTTCTCTTCGGCAATTAAATCAACTGCTGCAACCCCAAAAGCAGAAGCAATTAATCTTTCTAACGAAGAAGGCGTTCCCCCGCGTTGAGTGTGTCCCAAAACTGTGACGCGGGTTTCTGCACCGCTACATTCCGAAATTGTATCAGCTAAATACTGACCGATTCCGCCTAATCGACTTTGACCCAAGCGATTTGTGTGCATTACTAATTCGCCTGCTTCTGTGCGAACTGCCTCCGCTACTACAACTAAACAGTAGTTTTTTCCGCGTTGTTGGCGTTCTTGGATTTTGGCACAGATTTCAGAAATTTTGTAAGGAATTTCGGGAATCAGAATTATATCAGCTCCCCCAGCAATTCCGGCACTAATTGCAATATGTCCGGCGTCGCGTCCCATGACTTCAACAATTATCACGCGGCTGTGACTTGCCGCAGTAAAATGCAAGCGATCTAGTGCTTCTGTGGCAATATTGACAGCAGTATCAAAACCGATCGAACGCTCGGTAACTCCGACATCATTATCAATAGTTTTAGGAATAGCAACTAAATTCAAATTACCTTCGAGAGCAATCTTCCTGAGAATGGCGAGACTACCATCGCCACCTATGCCAATTAAGGCATCCAGACCGAGTTGATGATAGCCTTGAATAATATCATCGGAGCGATCGCGCACAGTTCCGTCAGCCATCGGGAAAGCAAAAGGGTTGCCCTTATTTGTCGTGCCCAGCATTGTACCGCCAATGGTGAGCCAAGAGTCTACTTTCTCAATATTCAAAGGAATTGCTTCCGGGGGACGACTCATCAATCCGTTGGTGGCTTGACGAATTCCCATTACTTTCCAATTGTAAGTTCCCGTTGCGCGGTAAACAACGGCTCGTATCACGGCATTTAAACCTGCACAGTCACCTCCGCTAGTGAGAATGCCGATACACTTTTGTTCTCCCATAATTTATGCCAGACTTTTGTTACTCAGAACATGGGTTGATTTTTTTAGATCCCGATCGTCCAATCCTTATTTGCGACGTAATTTAGCGGCTCTAGCCTCCCAAATCACCGTCTCAAATACAATATAAATTTTACTTGGGATTGAGGCGTTTAGAAACTTGGTTAATGATACCGCTGAGAATTGCACCGCCCATGAGAATTCCCAGGGCGGGATTGAATACGGGCTGCCAGAGACTGTACCACAAATCGAAACCGAGATTCACTCCGGTCGATCGCCCAACTACGGCGATCGCAAACCACCCAAAAATAGCAAAGACGAAAAACACATCAGCTACTAAAATCAAGTTGATAAAGTTAAGAATTTTATCTTTCATGGTCAATAGTTCCTTTTGAGTGTATATGTGTCAACTGTCAACTGTTGACTGTTGACTGTTGGCTGTTGACTGTTGACTGTTGATTGTTGACTGTTGACTTTTGACTCGATTTTATGATTACGATGCAACCGGAAACGATGTCAGTCGATTTTAGATTGGGGCGTTGAAGATTTAAGATTTGCTCTCCCGCTGAATCTGGAATCTTGAAGCTGGAGCGAAAAATTTTCTTTCTCCATGACTTAAATTGGGGGCTTGCATCCATTTTAAGGGCGTCAAATTTGGGCCAGCGGTGGGGAAAGGAGCGGAACGATCGCTGCAACAGGCGATCGAATAAAGATAAAATATCATTCAATTGTTGTCGCACACTTGTGGTCAAAATATGGTTCGCTATACACTCCCTCAAAGCCCCGAAATTATTTTAACTGTCAGAGGGAAAGATTCAGTCAAAGCCCGCGAACAAGCGATGGATAAGCTGATGCTGCTGATGGATGAAGGTCAGCTACCTACAGAGCTCGCAGAAGGATTTGGGCCCAAGCAGTTTGTTGAAGTTAAGGAGATCGAAGATGCCGCGTCGGATGGCGAAGACGCAATTACTGAAGCGGTGCAGATTTTGAGCAATTTGGCAAGTCTCAAATTGAAAGTCATGGAATCCCGCGAAGAAGCACTCAAAATCCGGGAGGCGATCGACATTTTGTTTACAGATGAGTCTGTGACTGCAGAAGAAATTGGTCGTCTCAAAGACGGTTTCAAGGTTCTCAAAACCTTCGCTCAAGCTAACGTCCGCTATCGAGAAGCTAGGAGCCAAGCTGAGGAAGCGCGGACAATTCTCGACGGAGCTTTGCAATCAGTAGAACCCGAAAACAAGGCGCAGAAATCGGCGAAATAAAAGTACAAAGAAAGCAGTTTTTACAGGGCATATCGCAGAGATATAGCCTTTCGATCTCTCATCTGAGGTACTATCCGGGATAGGGGATAGGGCATAGGGCATAGGGCATAGGGCATACCTCACCACGCTTGAGAACCGCTATACCGCCCTCTGAATACTAGCCATATCCCATTAATTACCAGTCATCAAAAGTTCGGACAGTTTTTTTAACGGGCCTGTAAGCCGATCGCGAGCAAGCCCGGTCATTTTTAACACATTTGAGGAAACTTAGGAATAAAATATATTAAAAATGCTCGATCGCCCACAAAAAATGTACCGCCAAACATTGCGAAAACCCGACGGCCGCCCGATCGCACTGTACAGCCGCTACCCAATTCCAAAAGGCATCGCCGCCGTAAGTCCCAGCAATGAACCTGTAAAAGCCAACCCGCACTTTCGCTGGCATCCCTTGCGGGGGGAATGGGTAGCATATGCCAGCCACCGTCAGGAAAGAACTTTCATGCCACCGCCGGAATATAACCCGCTGGCTGCTACAATTAATCCCAGATTTCCGACAGAATTGCCACGAGGAAATTACGATATAGCAGTTTTTGACAACCGCTTTCCATCGATGAGTTTCCAGGCAAATAACGCGCCTATAAATATTGTAGAAACTGTGCCAGCTAACGGCGTTTGTGAAGTTGTCGTTTTTACTCAAGATCCGCTGGCTTCGTTGGGTTCTTTGGAATTAAGTCACTTAGAATTGTTATTAGAAGTGTGGGCAGATCGCACTTCAGTTATCAGCAGCAATCCCGAAATTCAATATGTCTTGCCTTTTGAAAATCGCGGCGTAGAAGTTGGAGTAACTTTGCACCACCCCCACGGTCAAATTTATGCTTATCCGTTCGTGCCACCGGTGCCGGCGCGGATGTTAGAATGTCAGTCGGTTTACTATCAAAAAAACAGCAGCGGTTTGCTGCAAGATTTGATTCAAAAGGAAATTTCAGACAAACAGCGAATTCTGTATTTAGATGAATATGCGATCGCCTTTGTGCCCGCTTGCGCCCGCTACCCTTACGAAGTGTGGATTGCGCCCATCGCACCGGTTGCCACATTTATCGATCTTACCGAAAAACAGCGTCAAGGACTTGCCAAGGCCTTAAAAACAGTCGCCCTTAAATATGATGGTTTGTGGCACCGCCCATTTCCTTATTTGATGGCTTGGTTTCAAGCGCCCACAGACGGAAAGCCTCACCCAGAGGCACATTTGCACGCTGAGTTTTATCCGCCCTATCGATCGCGCGATCGGCTCAAATACCTAGCGGGAACCGAACTCGCAGCGGGAATGTTTGTCAACGATGCTTTACCGGAAGAAAAAGCTCAAGAATTGCAAGCCGTATCTGTCAATCTCTATTAATAACCTCGCTCAATTTAGTTTGTAGTGATGACTTTAGTTCTTCTTTATTAAACACTTTTTTAAGAAAAACTAAAGTCCCAGGGGGAACCTTGCTCGTTACCAGGCTCTGCCTAGTAATGCAGGTGCGGAGGCTCTGCCTCCTTTGAGGAAGGCAACTTACAGTAGAGAGAACAGTATGAGGTATTTAAGTTATTAAGTTGTCGATCCTAAAATCCTTACTACGAACCTTTTTTCAGAAGAAGTGAAGTCCTCACGACGAACCAATACGGTTCACTTAAGATTGTCATATATCTATGAAAAAACCGGGTTTATGAGGTGTCATGAATATGGTTTTTATACTCTCAACACAGCTCTTTCGGGATTTTCGGGATTTGGAACTAAACGCTGATTTTTGCAATCTACCAGCAAGTCTAAAGTTTCTAAGACAGTTTGACCTATCAGCACGATATCGCCTAAAACCATTGCGGCCTCGATCGTCTCGCGCCCTGCCATTTCAATAATCATAGGCCCAGTCAATCCCACTGTTTCTTGTCTGCCATCAGCATATTTTGCTATTTCCTGACTCCGAATTCTCAAACCAAGGTGTTCGCAAACTTCTACAGGAATTGCTGTGCGTACTGCACCAGTATCTATCAGTGCTTCTGCTTCGTACACTCGCAGAAGATTTGGATTGAGCAATCCTCTCTTGACTAACTCTTCATCAATGGCATTCGTTAGCTTGACTTTGACTCGAACTGCACCCATATTTTTGGTTGTTTGACTTAGATTGCGATCGATATTTATCATAGCGCCTCTCTTTTTCTACAGAAAGTCTACCTTCGATTATAGCTTGAAATGCGGGCAGCCACAGGTTAACACCTGCGGCTGCAATTCAACGCAAATTATCGCGAACTAACTACTAATCTTCAGCATAGATATACCGATACAATTCGCTCGGGTCGGGTTCGGGACTCTTCTCGGCAAAATCTACCGCATCATCAATTACAGCTTCGATCTTTTTGTCGATCGCTTTTAATTCTTCAGCAGTAGCCAAAGTGCGATCGATCAAATCAGCAGCCAACTTCTTAATCGGATCGCGGGGGAACCAATATTCCTTCTCTTCCTTAGAGCGCAACTCATCAGGATCGGCCAAGGAATGACCCCGAAAGCGATAAGTCAAAGCCTCGATCACCGTCGGGCCTTCGCCAGCCCGCGCCCGCGCTACAGCTTCCTTGGCGACTTCCCGCACCGCCAAAACATCCATCCCGTCAACCTCGAATCCAGCCATGCCAAAAGCATGAGCTTTTTTATAAATTAAGGGGTCAGAAGTGGCTCGCTCGTGGGCCATGCCGATCGCCCATTTGTTGTTTTCCACAACATAAAGAATCGGCAATTTCCACAAAGCAGCCATATTCAAACATTCAAAAAACTGCCCGTTATTTGCAGCACCATCGCCAAAAAAACAAGCAGTTACGCCATCGGAACTCTCATCGCCCAAAGCTTCGCGCCGGTACTTCGATTGAAAAGCCGCCCCCGTAGCTACCGGAATCCCCTCAGCCACAAAAGCATAGCCTCCCAACAGCCGATGTTCGGCCGAAAACATATGCATCGAACCGCCCCGGCCCTTCGAGCAACCGGTTTCCTTCCCGAACAACTCCGCCATCACTTCCCGCGCTGGTACGCCCGCGCTCAAAGCGTGAACGTGATCGCGGTAGGTGCTGCTGACGTAATCCGTACTATCGCGGCGCATCGATCGAATCACGCCAGTAGACACCGCTTCCTGGCCGTTGTACAAGTGGACAAAACCAAACATTTTGCCCCGGTAGTACATCTCAGCACACTTGTCTTCAAACAAACGCCCCAAAACCATATCCTCGTAGAGCATCAAGCCCTCTTCGCGAGAAATAGTTACGCTCTGTGCGTCAAAAACTGGTAAAATCCGTTCCTCAGCCATAAAAAATTAATACCCGATCGCCTACTTAAACATTTAAATGTAAACCGACAGAGGACACAACCCAGCAGAAAATGGTCGAAAATTTTCTCGCCCTGCTGTTGGGAAGTTGTTAAAATCAGGGAAGCAGGGGGCTGGCGTGCCACTCCGACAGCACGGACTCTTGCAGAAACCCGACTAAGTTGTCACTAATGCTTTTGTTAAAAACCAACCTTAGCTAAGATAGGCTAATTTAGTTGCTAGCGCTTTGGGGAAGTGGACGTAGTGTTAATTCCACTAGATTACTACCGGATTTTGGGTCTACCGATTCAAGCTACTGCCGAACAGTTGCAGCAGGCTCACCGCGATCGAACTTTACAGCTTCCGCGTCGGGAGTATTCCGAAGTTGCGATCGTCGCCCGCAAACAACTGCTCGATGAAGCCTGCGCCGTTCTGTCAGACTCAGACGCGCGCAAAGCTTATGATGCGAGTTTTTTAGCCAAAACATACGATCGAGAGTCGGAAGCAGCAATTGCAGCCAAGCAGAGGTTAAAAACCTCAAATGGGCCGGCCACTGTTTTGCAAGATGCAGGAGAAACTGCTCCGGCAGAATCTAAGGCTTTAGACGCCGCTCCCGACCCCCACACTCCAAGTATTGAAATCGATGACAACCAATTCGTAGGAGCCCTGCTCGTACTGCAAGAACTGGGAGAATACGAACTCGTACAGAAACTGGGTCGCCCGTATCTCAACAATGGCAGCATCGCGATCGACGAAGGCCGCTTCGGCGATCGCCAGCTCGTGCGACCGGATATAGTTTTAACAGTAAGTCTTGCGTGTCTAGAACTCGGTCGCGAACAGTGGCAGCAAGGTCAATACCAAAATGCCGCCAAATCATTAGAAGCAGGTCAAGAACTGCTACTGCGCGAAAGCCTATTTCCAAGCGTGAGGGGTGAAATGCAAGCCGATATATACAAACTCCGTCCGTACAACATTTTAGAATTACTCTCGCTCCCGGAAGAAAAAGTCGCCGAGCGCCGTCAGGGACTGCAAATCCTGCGGGAAATGCTCGAAGAACGAGAGGGCATCGACGGATCGGGGGACGATCGCTCCGGTTTAGGCATAGAAGACTTCCTCCGCTTCGTCCAGCAACTGCGGAAACACCTAACCAGCAGCGAACAGCAGACTCTATTTGAAGCCGAAGCCGGTCGCCCTTCGGCAGTCGCTACTTACCTGTCGGTTTATACTCTGTTAGCCCAAGGATTTGCCACCAGAGCACCTGCGATGATCCGCCGCGCTAAGCTGATGCTGATGCAGCTCGGCCGCCGCCAAGACGTTCACCTCGAAAAAGCCGTGTGTTCGCTGCTGCTGGGCCAAACAGAAGAAGCCAGCAGAGCCCTAGAACTCAGTTCGGAAAAAGAACCCCTCGCTTTTATTCGCGAACATTCCCAAGATTCTCCCGATTTGTTGCCGGGACTGTGCTTGTACGCCGAACACTGGCTGCAAGAAGAAGTGTTTCCACACTTCCGCGACTTGGCAAATCAGCCAGTCTCCTTGAAAGATTACTTTGCTGACCCGAAAGTCCAAGCTTATCTAGAAGCTTTGCCTTCGGATGCAGAAACGGCCAACGAATGGGTTGTGGTGCAGCCCCGATCGGGCAAACCCCAGGGACGACTGCAACCAACGGGCGATCGCCGACTGGCACCCCCACAGCCCCCAGCAGCCCAACAGGGAGCCAGTAGCGTTACCTTGACCCCCGTACCGGTAGGCAGCTCTACCGCAGCCTCAGCCCCGAAAGACCACGCAACGGCAGCAGCACTAGGCGCGGTCTCCGCCGTCTCTCTCCCGACAACTACAGCGCCACGACCCACAGCCTCGACCTCCACCCGGAGGCGCACAGGTTCCAGCGGGCGCAGCGGAGCGACTGGCCAGGGTCTAGCAGGCGATTTAGTCGATCGGACGCGCACCAAAGCAGCACAAATTTCCGCCCAAGTCAAGTCCATGCCTCCAAACAGGCTGGCTCTGTTTGTCGCCGGAGGTGTCCTGAGCCTGTTAATCCTGTGGTTAATACTCAGTTTGTTGGCGAATGCCCTACAATCCGTGCGAGAAGAGCAACCCTTGCTCAGCCTAGAAGCACCGCCCATCCAAATTCCGGCGGCTGCCCCGGCTCCTGAGCCGAACGCGGCAGTGTCGGGAGTAGTGACTGAGGCAGCAGCCAAACAAATAGTTGAAAGCTGGCTGTCGGCGAAAGCGGCGGCTTTGGGCCCTAACCACGCTGTCGAAGAATTAAAGCAAGTTCTCACAGAACCGGCTTTGTCTCGCTGGCAATTGATGGCAGATGCTCAACAGAAAAACAACGCCTACCAGAGTTACCAACACAGCCTGCAAGTTAGAGGAGTTACGACAAATCCAACTAATCCCGATCGCGCGCAAGTAGAAGCCCAAGTAACAGAAAAAGCTAAAGTGTTCGATGGCGATCGGCTAGTTAGTTCTCGCAACGAAGACCTGCGCGTGCGCTACGACTTAATCCGTCAGGAGGGACAGTGGCGGATTATGGATTGGCAGGTGATGAAGTAGGGAATTGGGAATTGGGAATTGGGAATTGGTGTCAAATTAAGCCTAAAATCTTTGTAGTTATCGTTTACAGCCGAGCCTCGCTCCCCCTAAATCCCCCTTAAAAAGGGGGACTTTGAAAAGGCTCCTGTACCCCCTTTTTTCAAGGGCTCGAAACTTAACTAAAAGCGAGATTTTTCAAAGGTTTTAGCCTCAAGCGGACACAAATTAGTAAATAGGTAAAGATAAAGAACATAGGATATTGTAGGGGCGGCTTTAGCGAAGAATATCTGATACAAGCTAGAAGATGAATGCAAAACTCGCCCTCCCCATCGAATGTGTATTTGTAACTACTTACTTGATTTATATAGCAATCCTAAATTATTATCTTACCGCGAACATAAATGTGATTTTCCCAAAATCCATCTGTAGGGACACGGCATTCCCGTGTCCGGGAGACGGCAATGCCGTCTCCCTACAGACAATCATTTAGGATTGCTATAGTTGATAATTGCTAATTACCAATTGGTGATAATTATTTAAAATTTTAATTCTAAAAGCGGGAGTTGTAAATTGCAGATTATTGTTGAAGGCTGGCGTTTTATTTATCATTCCTACTGCATAGCAAATCAATTTCAACTGCTAGAAATGCTGGCTCGCCCGCGAAAAGAAATAGAACTTTTCCACCGCGATATGCCCTACATAGACGCAGCTTGGGAAACAAAAATTAGTTTGTTCGATCGCCCAAATGAAACATTACTCCGCAGCATTCCGAGCCCTGCGTTAAATCAGTCAGCCGACGTGACGCTGCGAATGCACTGCCCGTGGGACTTTTCAGTATCCCGCAGCGCCGAAACTTGGGTATTTGCAGCGACAGAATGGGGGATTGTTACCCGCAATGTATTAGATGCGATGGGGGTAAGGTCGATCGTCCAAACTCCGGTTAATTCACAAGTAAAAATTCTTACACCTTCGGCGTGGTCAAAGGCGGGCTTAATTCGCAGCGGGGTTGAGGCCGATCGCATTGCTGTTGTACCTTTGGGTGTCGATCCTCAGATTTATTATCCGGCAAAGGGCGATCGGCGTCAATCGCTCAGGGACAATTTCGGCTGGTCAAACTATTTTATATTTTTAAACATCGGCGGACAAACCGATCGCAAAGGCATTCGCCCTTTATTAAAAGCTTTTGCTGCGGTGGTTGACAAATATCCCCATGCGAGATTGGTTTTAAAAGGTTCTGAACTGCTTTATCCTTCCAGAGATGAGATTGCGGAAGCCTGTCGAGTGGTACTCGACGATGCGGAAAGAGCGAGGGTTTTACCGAGGTTGATTTATACTGGGACGCAGCTATCTTTTGCTCAAGTAGCTGAGTTGTACCAAGCTGCGGATGTTTATGTTTCTCCCTATTTGGCGGAAGGTTTTAATCTGCCGGTGTTGGAGGCTGCAGCTTGCGGTTTGCTCGTAATCTGTACTGCGGGCGGCCCTACGGATGATTTTACGCGATCGGATTTTGCGCTGCGGATCGAGAGTAAATTTACGGCTGTGGTTGTTGATGGGGAAACTTTGTTTATGTTAGCTCCTGAGTGGGAACATTTGACTGATTTGATGCTCCGGGCGATCGAACAGCCTGGAATAGCTGCCAAAGCTAGGGTTGCGGGGCCTGGTTTTGTGGCTGAACATTTTTCTTGGCGCTGTGGAGTCGATCGATTGTTTGAGGTTATTGGAGGGGATAAACAGGGTGAGGATCGATCTATTTTTGAGCCAATAATTTTATAGTTTGGCAGTTTCAATCCCTAGTAGGGAGTGGAGTTTATTGCGGCCCCATCCACACCAATGCGAGCTCAAATAACTCTGCGGGTTTCAATCCCTAGAAGGGAGTGGAGTTTATTGCGGCTCGGAAGCTTGGGTTTGGCTGGGCTACGCAACCAGTTTCAATCCCTAGAAGGGAGTGGAGTTTATTGCGGCGCTAGCTGTTCCGAAAGGAACTAAACTATTCCCACTTGTTTCAATCCCTAGAAGGGAGTGGAGTTTATTGCGGCTTGACGCAGGTTTGAAAGACTTGGGCATACAAGCTGAGTTTCAATCCCTAGAAGGGAGTGGAGTTTATTGCGGCTTAATCTGTTTCCCCCAGTTCGCATCAACATTCAAATAGGGTTTCAATCCCTAGAAGGGAGTGGAGTTTATTGCGGCTTTGCCTGCCATCTCGGCGGAAGAAGAGAGAATTTACGTTTCAATCCCTAGAAGGGAGTGGAGTTTATTGCGGCTGTATGCCCCAAGCTGCCAGTCTTGGACATTACGTTTCAATCCCTAGAAGGGAGTGGAGTTTATTGCGGCAAGGTGTATGATAGTTTTGGTTTGTTAGAAAAACAGGTTTCAATCCCTAGAAGGGAGTGGAGTTTATTGCGGCTGTGGGGCTAATCGCCCCTCGAAAGAGCACTGCATTTGTTTCAATCCCTAGAAGGGAGTGGAGTTTATTGCGGCCTCATGGCGCAAGTGTGGGATGCAAATGCGGACGTAGAGTTTCAATCCCTAGAAGGGAGTGGAGTTTATTGCGGCACGGGTTAGAGTTTGAGCCAAAATCTGAAATCACCGTTTCAATCCCTAGAAGGGAGTGGAGTTTATTGCGGCCAAGAAAATACTGGTCGCCGAGCACGATTGACGTTTCAATCCCTAGAAGGGAGTGGAGTTTATTGCGGCTCGCAATGATAGATTATTGTTTAAAGATGTTCACGAATTTAGTTTCAATCCCTAGAAGGGAGTGGAGTTTATTGCGGCTCCAGTTACTGAAGAGGAAACATCTGCTGAAGAATTGTTTCAATCCCTAGAAGGGAGTGGAGTTTATTGCGGCCCTCTGGCGATTGAATTGACTGCCAAAGCTTTAGATGGTTTCAATCCCTAGAAGGGAGTGGAGTTTATTGCGGCGCTTTTATGACGCAATGTGTGCAGTCGGCATCCGGTTTCAATCCCTAGAAGGGAGTGGAGTTTATTGCGGCGATATCAAACCTGCATTAGTGCAAGTTAAGCTTGTTTCAATCCCTAGAAGGGAGTGGAGTTTATTGCGGCTCAGTTTTCCCCGTTCCGAATCCCGATTTTATTGCCGTGTTTCAATCCCTAGAAGGGAGTGGAGTTTATTGCGGCCTTGATGAGTCAGTATCCGTGGTCAAGCACGCTCTGTTTCAATCCCTAGAAGGGAGTGGAGTTTATTGCGGCCCCCAATACCGTCGCACTGATCGAAGCAATCTGGAAAATGTCGGTTTCAATCCCTAGAAGGGAGTGGAGTTTATTGCGGCTAAAAAGCCAGAAGATGATTTCATTGAATTTGGTTTCAATCCCTAGAAGGGAGTGGAGTTTATTGCGGCGTGGTCACTCCAAATGAAAGAAAGTATAACGTCAGGTTTCAATCCCTAGAAGGGAGTGGAGTTTATTGCGGCAAACAAACCTACAAAAAGTCCATCTTAAGTATAGTTTCAATCCCTAGAAGGGAGTGGAGTTTATTGCGGCGCATGACCCTCAGCAATCTCTGCCAAAGCTTCCGTTTCAATCCCTAGAAGGGAGTGGAGTTTATTGCGGCGCAGTAGTGAAAGCGATCGAACTTTTTATCAGTTTCAATCCCTAGAAGGGAGTGGAGTTTATTGCGGCTTTCCTAAGTAAATCCCAAACTGCCTGTCTGCTGTTTCAATCCCTAGAAGGGAGTGGAGTTTATTGCGGCTAATGCGTGCGGTTGTTTTTCCTGTCGCGCTTTCTCACGTTTCAATCCCTAGAAGGGAGTGGAGTTTATTGCGGCTCCCGTAATGCCGATATCGTTGACGACGATTATTGACGTTTCAATCCCTAGAAGGGAGTGGAGTTTATTGCGGCTCGACCCTTTGCTTTGGATGAAAACAAACGCAAGTTGTTTCAATCCCTAGAAGGGAGTGGAGTTTATTGCGGCGGTCGGTCGCGGGTTCAAGTCTCATTATCGGTGTCGTTTCAATCCCTAGAAGGGAGTGGAGTTTATTGCGGCTCGCGGCAAATCAGTGGTTCGAGATGAGTGTTTCCGTTATTGTTTCAATCCCTAGAAGGGAGTGGAGTTTATTGCGGCTCTTCTACACGCGCTGTTGCAGTCCCGATGTAAGGCGCGTTTCAATCCCTAGAAGGGAGTGGAGTTTATTGCGGCCAAGCTCGACTCAATTTTATGCTGGCGCAGATGCCGTTTCAATCCCTAGAAGGGAGTGGAGTTTATTGCGGCTCATCAGTGGTAGTTTTCTTAGCTGGGTTTTGCTCGTTTCAATCCCTAGAAGGGAGTGGAGTTTATTGCGGCCAAAGCTGACAGCCTTACTGAAGTCGAAATAAGGGTTTCAATCCCTAGAAGGGAGTGGAGTTTATTGCGGCTATCTCGGCCAGGATATTGAGCATCCAAAAAATCACGGTTTCAATCCCTAGAAGGGAGTGGAGTTTATTGCGGCGCGTCAGCAGTTGTACACATACTAACTGGTAAGTTGTTTCAATCCCTAGAAGGGAGTGGAGTTTATTGCGGCTTTCTAAGAAATTTACAATTGCTGATGATTTTGTTGTTTCAATCCCTAGAAGGGAGTGGAGTTTATTGCGGCTCAATTTTGATTCTCGAACCACGGGGAATAATTTTTAGTTTCAATCCCTAGAAGGGAGTGGAGTTTATTGCGGCGGAATCGGCTAAAGAATATATCGGCTTTCCCATGTTTCAATCCCTAGAAGGGAGTGGAGTTTATTGCGGCGTTGTTTCCATCTATTAACCCCGACAAACAGCATCAAGTTTCAATCCCTAGAAGGGAGTGGAGTTTATTGCGGCGCCAGCAAATTCACCGATAATCGGATTGAATTTGTTGTTTCAATCCCTAGAAGGGAGTGGAGTTTATTGCGGCAAGCAGGCGATCGAGCAAACTCTCGTAGATCAAGCAGTTTCAATCCCTAGAAGGGAGTGGAGTTTATTGCGGCGGATCTGATTCCATCCGCTTCACCTTTCGAGGCTCCTCGTTTCAATCCCTAGAAGGGAGTGGAGTTTATTGCGGCGTAGGCAACGAATTTGTACTGTTAAATCGATCCGGCATTTACCAGTTTCAATCCCTAGAAGGGAGTGGAGTTTATTGCGGCAAGAAATGTTAAAATCTATCTTGTTTCGCGGTAGTTTCAATCCCTAGAAGGGAGTGGAGTTTATTGCGGCGATGTGTTGAAATATCCGTACTCTGGATATTTGGTTTCAATCCCTAGAAGGGAGTGGAGTTTATTGCGGCAAAAACGATAATTTTCACAAGCAGACTCAGGAAGATGTTTCAATCCCTAGAAGGGAGTGGAGTTTATTGCGGCTCCTCCCCTTTCGCTGCCCGCCATTGCTTGTAATCCTCCTCATATTGAGCGTTTCAATCCCTAGAAGGGAGTGGAGTTTATTGCGGCTTGAAGCCCGACTGCAACGGTTTTGAGGATTCATCCACATTCGTTTCAATCCCTAGAAGGGAGTGGAGTTTATTGCGGCGTACAGCGTCAAACGCGGGGCGCAACTTTGCAATCGTTTCAATCCCTAGAAGGGAGTGGAGTTTATTGCGGCTCTAATGTCTGCGAGTAGGGCATTGCGGGATTGTTCGCGAGTTTCAATCCCTAGAAGGGAGTGGAGTTTATTGCGGCCTTACTTAAGAACCTCAAAATCAAGCGGTAGGCTTATGTTTCAATCCCTAGAAGGGAGTGGAGTTTATTGCGGCCCTAAATCAAAATGCCAATCATCAGTGCAAAGAAGGTTTCAATCCCTAGAAGGGAGTGGAGTTTATTGCGGCTTTATTCTGGATTAATGGCAGTTTCAACAGTTATGCGTTTCAATCCCTAGAAGGGAGTGGAGTTTATTGCGGCCTGGAATATCATCAGCCATACAAAAACAACCTGTGTTTCAATCCCTAGAAGGGAGTGGAGTTTATTGCGGCCTATTCGTCGCAGTCTGACACCGCGAGTAGAGAATGGCGGCCCGTTTCAATCCCTAGAAGGGAGTGGAGTTTATTGCGGCACTTTGTCGCCAAACCAGAACTTGGGCGGGTTGAGTTTCAATCCCTAGAAGGGAGTGGAGTTTATTGCGGCAATACAGTTTGTGGATAAATACTGTTAAGAATTCAAGTTTCAATCCCTAGAAGGGAGTGGAGTTTATTGCGGCTATGGAAGTGATACAAGGCGAGGGTCTAGTTGTTTGTTTCAATCCCTAGAAGGGAGTGGAGTTTATTGCGGCCAATGAGAAGTAACTCAATAAGAACTTTCCATTTGTTTCAATCCCTAGAAGGGAGTGGAGTTTATTGCGGCTTTCTGATGCCTCGACAACGACATAGATGTTTTGGTTTCAATCCCTAGAAGGGAGTGGAGTTTATTGCGGCAGTCGGGAACCAATGCCCGCACTAAGTTTTAAGGTTTCAATCCCTAGAAGGGAGTGGAGTTTATTGCGGCGAGAAAGGATTTGCCCCCTGACCTATTCATTGGCAGGTTTCAATCCCTAGAAGGGAGTGGAGTTTATTGCGGCCCAGCCGACAATTTAATGTAGCTTGTGTTGAACATGTTTCAATCCCTAGAAGGGAGTGGAGTTTATTGCGGCTTTTTCCTAATATTAACTATCCCCCAGATACAATGTTTCAATCCCTAGAAGGGAGTGGAGTTTATTGCGGCTCATTTTTAGGTATAAGATGTCTCTATGAAGTTAAAGGTTTCAATCCCTAGAAGGGAGTGGAGTTTATTGCGGCCAAAAATAATCTGTCATCTGTACAGACTTGGATACGTTTCAATCCCTAGAAGGGAGTGGAGTTTATTGCGGCAAACATATTCTTGCTTTTTTGCTTCTAAACAAACTGAGTTTCAATCCCTAGAAGGGAGTGGAGTTTATTGCGGCAAAGAGAGCGGCAATTTCAGCAGCATCAGCAGTCGTACACATAATACTGTTTCAATCCCTAGAAGGGAGTGGAGTTTATTGCGGCTGGATCTATGGTTCTGGCTACCGAACAACCAACTTTTGCGTTTCAATCCCTAGAAGGGAGTGGAGTTTATTGCGGCTTAAAAGCTTCAGCGGGTAAAGTCCAGGATTGACGTTTCAATCCCTAGAAGGGAGTGGAGTTTATTGCGGCCGCCGGTGTGTGAAACCATTGCTCTATTTGGTTTTCAAGGTTCAGTTTCGCCAACCTCCTCAGAGAATACCATTTCAGCTTACGCTCTGTCAATACCATAGATCGCACCTTAACTTAAAATCCTTATCCAGCAACAGTCCTAGCGATTTCGCCAACCTCATTTTCGGAGAGGGAGCATCAAACCCTTACTCTATATAGATTATAGCCTAAAAATTTGACCCCCCAAATTTTACACCTACAGGTTGGCGAATTTTTATGCAAAGAAAATAGTTCGATCGATCGGAACTACCCCACCAATGCGCTCAATTTTACCCTGACAGCAAGCACACAGCGGAAAAAATAGGATACTGTCCTCTGGAGGCTTGATGAATTTAGCCAAGCGCGATCGCAACTTAGCATACTGCGTTTCGCTCAAATCCGCACACTCAAACACACTGTACTGCATCCACTGCCCGTAGGATTTGAGAATTTTGTGAACTTTAGTCCGCCGCTTATCTTCCGGGATATCGTAAGAAATCAGAATGTGCATAATTATTTCAAAACTAAAGGTGGATATTGGTCGATTTCGCCCATCAGATATTTCGCCAACAGTCGCGCTTGAATTTCAAAAGCTTCGCGATAAGTGCACTTGCGCCCCACAACAGGATGCTTGAACTCTGACTGTTTTTTCTTTTCGTACAGCTTCAGAAATTCCTTGCGCCCACTTTCTGAGAGTCGCACCACATTGCTCAGAGGTTCTACAGTAAAATCATTCGGAGTCAATATCCGATTGTTGATAGCATTTAAAATCACGCTATCGACAACTAAAGCCCGAAATTCCTCCATCAAATCAAAAGCCAGTCCAACGCGGCCGTAGCGCTGAACGTGGAGGTATCCTAAATAAGGATCGAAACCAACAATATTGATCGCACTTTGCACATCGCGACGCAAGAGAGTGTAACCGAAATTCATCAAAGAATTTACTGAATCTATCGCCGGCCTGTGTCGGGGTTTAAAAACAAATCCCTCAGCGCGAATTAGTTGATTGAAAACTCCAAAATAAGCTGCACTTCCCGCACCTTCGAGCCCGCGCAGAGAATTTATATTATCAACCTTGTTCAGCTTGTTAATAACATTCTGAATTATAGTCATCGCTGGCTGCAAATTTAGTTCCGAATAATGACCTTGAGTTTTGTACAAACTGTAGCGGTAATTTTTCAACTTACCTCGAATAAATCCGCGAACAGCGTGAATAGCTTGAGGGGTTTCTCCCGCAGCTTTCCATTGAGCATCGCGGACGAAAATGTTTTTGGTTAATTCCGGTTCTAGCGTGCCGAGATATTCGCCCATCTCCGAGATAAAAGTTAAGGAGACTTTGTGTTTGAGAAGTTCTGCAATCGCCGCTGGGGAAACAGTAGCCCGTCCCAAGATCACAATTGCTTCTAAATGAATTAAAGGTACTTCTTGCAATATCTTATTATTGCATTTTACCACAATGCGTTCGTCAATTTTGCCGATAAAAGCGTCGTCTTGATTGATGTAAAGTGTTCCCATCTTAGAGTCCTCAAATTATATATTAGTTGTCTTTTGATTTGTTAACCCGTCCGCCAGGGGATGGGCTAGTCCGCCAGTCCGCCAGAGGTTGAAACCCCTGTCTCATAGCTCATACCAATTTTAAAAAAGAATGCAACAGTATTCTTGTCCCCCCCCTTTGCAAGGGGGGGCTAGGGGGGGTCGAAGAGTGTTGCACGATTTTAGAAAAATGGTATCAAGTCGGTTGAAACAAAGTGAAAATTGTATTGCAGAATTCTCAATAAACCTGTAGTGGCGAGTTCGCCAACCATCTCTAACACTCGCCAACAATTGAAATAAACCCGCCCTTACCCACCAGAAATACCCAATTAAAATCGAGCCTAATTTTCAGTTAAAACAAACTGAAACTTATCAACTTAGCTAGCTTCTTGATAGCGAAGAATTTTGTTACTCACCTGCGGCAAACATTGAGCGTACAAACTGCATCCCTGACAGCGTTTACTGTAATTTGCAGGCGGCATTTTTCCAGTTCCCAACAAAATTTGAATAGCCGAAATAGTCACCACAGCCTCCTGTCTCAAATCCTCAGAAATCTCGACTTTTTGCCGCTGGTGCGACTGCGCGTAATATACGTATCCCGTTTGAATTGTTTTCCCCGTCATCTCTTCCAAACACAAAGCTTGCGCGCACACTTGCAACTCATCGTTATCCCATTCCCCCTTCTTACCGCGCTTGTATTCAACCGGATAAATCTCGCCATTCTCCGATTCAATCAAATCCGACTTACCAATCAGCCTGTAGCGTTCCGACTTCAGCCAAATCGCCCGAACTTGCCAAGTTTCATCGCGATTAAGTTCTCCCATAGTGTGAACGCGCTCGTGCAAACTTGTCCCTTCTATGGTATACTGATTTTCCGCAAATTCCCCCGCGCAAAACATCCGCCAGCAGCGGTGGGCGCAGTAGGAGTATTGGTTCAAAGATGCGATCGAAATGTAATCATCAGTATCATTCATAATCTCAATAATTTGTGCTTAAAATTCTTATTTGTCATTGCGATCGTCCTCGCAAAGCAATGACAAACCTAACTAAAACGTTGACTTCACCCTATTGGTTTCTGCTTCAATCTTGAGAATTCTTAACAAAAATCCGGCGCGTCATACCCATGCCCATCGGTGTTTTTCTCCCCAACCCGCAGTACAAAGAAAAATCAGCCAAAGCATTAATTTGTTTAACAGCCAACGGCTCCACATCTCCCAAGATTCGATAAGTAACTTCCCCAACAACTCCGATAAAATTGCTGTGATAATTACTCGTAACTTCTGTTTTGATATTGACAAAACTCGGAAAAAGTGCATCGAGCGACAGCGGAGAAATCTCAATACCGCTGTACTTGTTCCAGCGAGTGAGAAGCCTGTTAAAAACGCATTCTCTCGTCGGCAAAACTGAATCGAATTTCCCTTGACGAAAAGATGTCGGAGTAGCGAGGCTGAAGGCGATCGCTCGATTAGTGTCAGAAGCTCGATCGTACAATTGAGAGTAATCGCAAGCATTAGCCCAAGGCATATCTACTTGTGGCGTTCCCAAAATCTTAGTAATCAACAAATCAGTAGGGCCCAGATGCCACGGTT
Organism: Microcoleus sp. B4-D4; assembly: GCF_036705185.1. Taxonomy (NCBI): domain Bacteria; kingdom Bacillati; phylum Cyanobacteriota; class Cyanophyceae; order Oscillatoriales; family Microcoleaceae; genus Microcoleus; species Microcoleus sp. B4-D4. Next base: position 213,053 of record NZ_JAUBTX010000003.1, read on the forward strand.
TCGAGGGATTAAGATTCAGCCAAAGCTGAGTTAATTTACCAAATAGAGAGTCATCGAGAAGAGTAATTCGCCACCAACAAAGGGTATGTTCGGGAATGGGTTGCGAGTGTTCCCATTGCAAGGAATGGTGTTTTTTGAAAGGGCATTTTTTAGTTTGTAAAGGGCTGAGGGTGAAAGCCTTATCTGCTGCAGCTTCGTGCAGGTAGTTGCCAAGTTCTTTGTCAACCGAGCTCACGAGGGTGAGAAAGAGGGCGTGCAGGTGTCTTCCCGTTAGGTATCCAGGGGATATTGGGGAGAGGGGGAGGAGGTTGAGGATCAGGCTGTGCGGCATAGTTTGCTAGCTCATTTGTTGGTATGGAAAAAAGAAAATTTACAGGATTTGTGCAAGGCTAAAGAAACCGGGTTTTTTACCTAATCTGCAGGTAACAGCGAAGGATTTTCGTAAAAACCCGGTTTCTGCCCCGTGCGTAAGTCCTAATTCAGTAAGTTTGTAGTGAAGGCTTCAGTCCTCACTACGAACGTTTTTGAAATTTAATTAGCCCGAAAGCGATATTCCATACAGGCTGGAATTCTGAGGTTTTCAAACTGGTAATGTTGACCGCGAATTTTGATATTTTGAATCAAACTTACTGGCGGCATATTCACCACGTCGTAGCTGAGGACTTGATGGGAAAACATCACATCTAAGGGATTGAGCAAATAAGGGAAAATAAAGTCGCCATTTTTGCGATTATCGCCATTGCCCATTTCTTCAGTCGTTAACTCAGCTTTGCTCATCCACTTTCCCAGACGAATCCATTTCGCCAGTTTCAGAGACTTTTCTGAGATTATGAAAAACTCAAATTTGCTTTCCGGTGCAATTTCTTTAGTTCTGCCAAAACTGGGGATATTTTTCTGGGTTTTCTCCATCTCAACGTGATAGTTGTTGTTGGCGTATTTCCATGTATTGAGAGTGGATGCGTGAGAGATCGATCGCGCCGGAGTTACATAAATCCCCTGTTGGTTGAGCGCCGTTAAATGCTGCTCGTATTTAGGAATTTGTTCGGGACAAAAATAGCGATAGGAATCTTCTTCAGCCACGGTGGTAGAATAGATGGCGCTATCCACCAAACCGAGGGCGTAACAAAGCGCGTAATTGTGAATTACTGGCTCTGTTTCGTAAAGTCTCCCGATCTCGCGAGTTGCAAAATAAAGGCTGTCGTGCAACTCGATTTGACAGCGATATATAATAGCCATTGTTTTTATTCCGCTGCTGCTATAGATCCTGCCTTACCCTTGATATGCTTCTTCGCGTAAGCTTTAGCTTCATCATCAGCTTTTTTCAACATCTTTTTGAGTTCATCTTCATTGCCAATAATAGCTTTAACTTCTGTAATTAATGGCGTAAAATTATCCCCAATAAAGTCTTGATGCACGATAAATTCCTCAGACATTAATGTTTCGATAGCAGCGCTAGCAGCGGCAATTACATCATCTTCATTGAGAGGGTTGTTGGAATTAAGTTTATCTTCAACCTGCAATTTGTCGTAAATTGCTTGCGTCCAGCGGAGGTTACTGGTAATTTCGCCGTCGGCAAATACAACACCAATTAACTGATTTCTGACTCTACCTGTGCGGGTGGTTTGAGCGCCATAGTGCCTTGTTCTGAGAATGTTGTTAAAAACATACAAAAAACTAGCTTCTGTAGGGTCTTTTAGGGTGACAATGCTAGGAAAGAAAATCTGCGGTTTGATGTGGTCTTGCTGATTGATGCGACTGGTTACTTCTCCGACTTTTGAACCAGATTCACCTTTGGATGCCATTGTGCCATTCTCAAAGGGAGCGTTGAGGGTAAAAGTCTCGTGAGATTCGTCAAAAGCTGTAATTGAAAATGCTGTGTCAACTACGACTTTTGATTTCTCTGAACCAGAGTCACCGATCGCAAATCCGTAGATAATGCAATCAGGGTTATTCATGGCAAACTTGACATTATATTCGCAATCTTCAGCGGTCATCAAACCGTAGTTACGCAGCAACTCGCGACCGACTAAACGTTCTGGTGTAGATTGCTTGCGCTTAAACATAGTCAGGCGGCTGATTGGTTTTTGGTCTTGAATTCCTGACCTCACCCGCGCTTTATTCAGTTCTCCATCTGTTTGAAATAGGGGATAAGATTCTGTGACTCGCACAGTCAGAAAATGTACATATTTTCCCATTGGTTTGTAAGGGATGTTAGTGTGGAAAAATTTAGAGTCAACTGTTTTCAAGAAAGTCATGATTTGTGTCCTGTGTAAAAATGTTAGTTTTGTTGTTTGCGTGTAGCGGATCGAACAATAACTTCAGCTTTAATCCTCACCTTCTTCCTGAGATACGTCAGGAGATTTGTCATCTCGCGCGCGATTTTCCTTATCATTCTCTAAACGGTAAAGAAATTCGCAGGTATCTCGGATTAGGTTGATTTGGCGACCAGCTAAACGGGCCCGATCGCCTGCAAACGATTTCTCAAATACCTCCTCAACAAAGTAGCGAGCAAACTCTAAAATTGCCTCTCGTTCTTCCTCCCGCTTGCTGAAAATCCAGCGTCCTTCAGCAGTAGAAGAGTGAACGCGATCCATGAGTTTTGAAACTTCCGCAGCAACAGCCAACACTAAAGATTCATTTTGAAAACTGCGATCGGCTTCCAGGATAGTTTTAGAGGTAATATCAATCGGTTTCAGTACAGCATTTGCCTTGGGATTGTATCGCTTATTTGCACGGTAGAATCTGCGATACAAATCCGTGAGTTTTTGGGGGTGGTTTAAGCTTGATGCGGTTGTCACAGTCAATCTATCCTCTTCATGATTATAGTTGGCATAGGAGTCAAAACAAGGGTAAAAATGATAAGCATAAAGCTTAATCTTTTGAATTGATGCCGTTTCATTTTTCTGTTTCCGAACCCACTTATTTAGGTAGCTAAACACATAAAGCGGGCTGGTTTCAAAATCAGTGGCAAGTTCAGTTAATTTTCCCCAGTTGGAGTCATAACCGGACTTCCCTTGTTTTGCATTAACATCAAGATGAATGGCATAAGCAGCAGTTAAAACATTCAAAGGTGCAGGATAAGATTTGCCGTTTTCTTCCCAACCTTCTAGGATATAGTCGAGGCGAAAGCGATCTCGCTTCGTCAAAACCCGAAAAGCTTGGGGTACACTGTCAAGAAATACGCTCTCTTCAAATTCCGCACCGTCATTAAATGGCGGAATAGGCGACTCTGAAACCACAGTTTTGACATCTAGAATCATCGGGAAGGCAAAAGCTAACCAAGTTGGCATTACCCAGGATTCGGTATCAGTTGCATCTCTACCGGGGGGAAGCGCCATGAAGTAAAATGTTAGGGGTTGGTCTTCGGGATAGGAAAGTTTGAAGGTGCGGTCTTTTCCTGGTTCGATGTTTTCATCTATGAGGAAACTATCGATGCTTTGGTAGCGATCGCGTCCAAAATCGGCTTGCAAATCCTTGCTGATAAAATGATTGCGAATGCTGGTATCAAAGCGGGTTTGAAAAATGCTAGTGTAGGCTTTCTGCAGAAATTTATTTGTCTCTGGGGTGAAGTAATATGTAGGATAAAAATAGAGATAGCGATATTTGCCATCTTCAAATTTTTTGCCCACAGCTTGAGTTTGATTCATTAAAATTTGTCTCAGCATCATTTCCAAACCTGCAATACTAGAAATATTGCGTTTGGCGTTAGAACCTCCCAACATTTGTTTGTTAGTGTAAACTTGAGGAGTGAACAAAACGGCTGATTCCATTTGTTCTGTCACCGTGTAAGCTGAATGGGAAATCGAACAGATTAACTGTCTTCCTCTACCCTGTTTTTTAGCGAGTTGGTAGCGTTCCAATTCATCTAAAAATACGTCACTGGATGCTGTGTCCAATGGTGTATTTCCGGGTAACATGACAACCCGCGTTACCCACAGCCGCAAATCGTCCCAACCGTCGGGCAATTTGTACTGTGAAAGAATGGGTTTAATCATTTGGGAAATGTGGGCGATCGCCTGTTCGCAAACTTGCCGCACATCCTCAATTCCTGGGTGATGTTCTAGGTACTTTGCTGCTAAATAGTACCATTCGTAAGGAACGCCACCTGTATTGCCTTTTAATTTAAGTTCTTTCAGGCGTTCATTAATCCGTTGAATTTCTCTCAGGGCTGGCAGATACTCGGATAGGTTCCAAAACTTCGCAATTTCATCGACAATATCTAGATCAGGTAGTGCGGGTAGTTTTTTGTCTTTCTTGCGTGCAGCTTCGATGGTATTAACCTGTTCTCCCCAAATTTTACGGCTCACTAAGTCGCCTAGTTCAGCAAGTTGGTCAATCCTCAGATCGTCGTCAAACTTGAAGTTGTAATCGGCCGACAAAACATCCTGCTTTTGAAATTTTATCAGATTATCGCTGCGACTTTTGGCAACAGAGTTTTTTCCTGTTTTGAGAATGCGTAAAGTAGCCTTAATTGCAACTAACATCAACTCGGATGTATCAAAAAACAGGTTATAATACTCGGCATATTTCATACCTTTACCATCTCTGCCAAATCCAGTTTGTCGCCGTTGCAGTTGTCCGGCGCAGAGTTGTTTAATCTTGCTAACTACCTGTTTTGGTAAGTCTGCAATTGAAATAGCAGGAGCATCCGATCGTGCTAGGTAAATTACACCTGTTGGTAGGTAAAGCAATGGTTCGTAGTAAGTGCGATCGTCGGTATTCAGCGCCGTATGCACTTCCATTAAAGCGTTATTGACGACGTTGGTAAGTACGCCTCTGTTTTCAGCGATGCTGTGATAAGTGAATTTTAATTGCCCGCCGCTGAGGCTGTGGATTAACTCGTTTAGTCTGGTATTTTCTGCATCTTGGGGATGTTTGATAATAGATGCTAGGGAATCTGCTAAACAGGTTAAGTCTGAGAGACTGCGGAGTGTGCGATCGCGCAACACTGGATTTAACCCAAATTCGGAAAAATTCCAGTTAGTATCCCAACGCCGCTGAGCGTTGTAAGCAAGGCAGAGCAAATCGTCAATATATTCTCGATAAGCATCTGGATCGTCGGGATTGATGAAACTATCTAGTCCTAACTGTCGCACTTTTTCATCAATAATTTGACGGTGCTGTTCTAGTGGTAACTTGCGACAATCGTTGGGGACATCGGGGAATTTTTCAAAGTCGTGGAGAATAAATCCAGCAATTACTAACCGCCGTTCTTTTTCTCCCACGGATCGCCGCACGGTGGTGTCGAGTTTTTCTAACCGCTGTTCAATTAAATTAGCAGGAAATAATCCATTTAGCAGGTGAGTATTTAGGGACTGATCGCCTGCATTGTCTCGTCTAACATTCTCTTTGCCTTTTTGCCGATCGAGTTCGTCGAAAAATTTGCCACCTTTGGCTGTGACACCAATGGCCACTCGCAGCAGATTTGGCAGTACGTACTCGGCAAAATCTGCCATGACGCGATCGCCTGGATTTTGGCTCTGAATGGCTTCTCGTAAGAGCTTGAGGGTTAGTAAGTCGCGAGTTTGAGGTTGGATTGTGCGATCGGACGTTTGAAAGTTTGACCCTAATTCTTCATCTTGCAACCAGTTATCATCTGCATCATCCGATCGCTCTGAGATCAAATTAACTGGAATATCAAATAATGAGAGTTGTTGATACTCTTCATCTGGTTTTTGACGTTTTTTAGCCATTTTATGCCTCTAGGGAGTCTATGAAAGAATTCACTTATCTTTGATAGAGATTTTGGACAAAAAAGCTCTACAGGCTCTGATGTAGTTACACTAATCCTGTAGAGCCTAACTATTGAAAATTCGCAAAGTGCTACTATCTAGCGCCTTTGAGATACTTTTTTAGAGCCTTGAACAAAAACTAAAAACTCACGGGATCGTTCTATGACTTCCTTGGAGCCAAAATCATTCCTGTCAAGTGCAGTCTGCAATTCGCTGACAACTTGTTCTAGTCGCTCAAAGATTTGGCGATTTTTCCCCCGAACTTTCTTTTTGTTTTCCAAAAAAGGTTTCTGGCAATAGGGAATAAATAGCAAAGGGTCTCCCTCACCAGAGCGTTTTGACTTTGGCATTGTGAATGTCTCCTGTTTAGTTTTTACAGACTGGAAAGACTCACGGCTGCTGACTGCTAACAGCAGCAGAAGGGGGGCGTTATACCCCCACCCAAATAAAGTGACGCTAAAAACCGTTCTGTCTAGAGAACAAGAAGGGCTGCGATTACATATCTGTGTTCCTACTCGCGATCGTTGCTCACAGAGCCGCGAAGCTTTCCATTGTCTAAGTGTAAGCGATCTAAACATAGTTGTCATCCTTGCTATATTTATGTACTATGGTGTGGACAGGTAGAAAAAGCTTATTAATTTTTATTGATAGCTTAACACCCTATTAGGGATTGAAAAAATTCGCTGCGCTCCTAATGGCGTTCGTTCCTCTATCTTTCTACCTGACTTAACCCCCCCTATTAGGGCTTGAACTTCTACGCAATCCATATTTCATCCCCCCTGCTCTTGAGCCAGTGGGCCAGCGTGTCCACCAACAGGGCCGACTGCCCAAAAGCTATAGAATAAGGTGCAGTCGCATCGTGGATACTGTACCGATCGCAAATCGGATAAATCTGAAAGTGCATCGGCAGTCGCAGGCGCGATCGCACTTCAGCCACCGGATAACGCAGCACATAACAAACCAATGCTTGCTTCTTCAAACGCTTGTTAATTTCCCCGATCCAATAATTCTCAGGTTGCACAACCTCAATCCCCGTCAAAACCTGAACTTTCCAAGCAGCAGCATTTTCCTCTAATTTTCCCGAATAAGTAAATTTCCAATTCAGTCTTTCCTCCCGATAACTACGCAACTTCAAAAAAGCAAGACAATGTTTAAATCGACCTTTGGCAATTGGTTGCCCAAGGCGTTCCGATGTCTCGTTCAACATTCGCATAAATGCAGATTCCGTCATCGGTTCGATTTCCAAGTTGCTCAAAATTCCTGGTAAATCGTAGGTTTTAAATTTGTCTGCCTCATGGGAATCGGTTAAATCGCAAATGCCGCATTGCAGGGGACTAGAACCTCGAAAACTGCTAGCATCTTCAACTATTGGATTTCCTGTCTTATTTCCCGATCGCTCTTTCCACTCTTTACCCCACTCTTTAATATCACCTGCCACTTTCCCCAAGCTAGTTTTAAATACTTTTTGAGCCGATTCCTGAAAAGCTTTCTGACTTGATGCGTACTGCTGTTTAATTGTCTTGTGCCCTAATTCCCAACAAATTTGAACTGACTGCACCGCACCCCACCGCGAATAATATCCCTCAAAATTGTTGATTTGGCGGTACTTTTCGCGAATTAGTTGATAGAAAAAAGGACGATCGTAAATTCCGTTAGACTCTAGAGTGGCAGTCTCACCCGAAAACAAGCGTTCGACTAAGAAATTAGGGGTGAGTGCGATGGCTGTGAAATTTTTAAACTGAATAAACTCTCCATTGCGATCGCAGCCATCGTGTCGCCCCAACCTTCCCAATCTTTGGATGAAGTTGCCGGCATCGGCGGATTCAAAAATTAGCAAATTGATTTTGAAGTCTACCCCGACATCAATGGTGCTGGTACCGAGAACTAAGTCTGACGAGAGCGATCGCTCTTTTTCCATTTTTCCCGACAACCCGGTATTTTCGCCAACAACTAAACCGTGAGGCGCGAACAATTCCCGAAAAAATGGTGTCAGTCGCTTGACGGCAGCAATCGAATTCAGGATAATAGCTCCTTTACTTCCCGGATTGTGTTTAAAGTGAGTCAGGATGAGATTGGCGCTGTCCTTCAGCCAAGTTTCAGAAGCTTTTGAAGTTGGTTCTAGGGAAATAAAAGTCAGCGTACTTTCCCTTAAGATCTGCCGCCAGGAGTCTGCTTTCAACTGTTCGATTTCAGCAGGGCGATCGGGAAACCGATATTTGCCTTCTTTTAAAGGATCGATAGTTTGACAGCGAAAACCTGCTGTTTCTAGTCTCTTAATTAATTGCTCGTCAGGAGTTGCTGACAGAAATACAAACTTTTTCCGGCGGTTTGTATTGCGAATTAATAACATGGTATTGAAGACGCTGGAAATCTGGGGAGCCGCAAAAACATGAAATTCATCAAAAATGGATAGGTCAAAATCTTTGTCGATGCGACCCCACAGTTTATCGGGGCTATCTTCAGAGCTTAAATACGCTCCTCGGTGCAGATGGTGCAAGATATCAGGGTTCGTTAATAAAATCTCTGATTGACCTGTCCGGGATGCGATCGCGGCTGCTTTTCTCAATCCTTCATTTTCTGCATAGATTTCTAATTCCGAGCCACTGAGTCGCACCACGCGAGGTTGATGTTTGGGCTGGAATTGTTCGATATAGTGCTTAAATTGAGTCTCCTGATCTCGCGCCAGTTCATTTGTAGGATACAGCCAGATTGCACAACAAAATATCTGCAATGTTTCTAAAGCAGCGGCTAAACTTTTACCGTCGCCAGTCATCGCGGTATTAATAATGACATCAATATTTGGATCACGAATTGCCTTTAAAGTTTCGAGTTGATGCCAAGAAAGTGTCCAACCTTCCGGTAATTTGACTCCCTGGGGAATCTCCGCAGCGGGACAGGAATAAACGGATTTGAGGGTAATTTGGTAGTCGGACATATGCTGAAACTGTGTCCGTAGAAAGTGGATATTCCCCATATTGACACCGACAATAGAGATAATCAACCCTGTACCAAGATAAAGTGTCCGTACATTTATGAGTCGCAAAGGTCAATCGATCACCCTATCGGTTTCTGAACGAGATAAAACTGAGTTGGAAGCCTTGGCCCAAGAATTCGGGAAGACGTGGGGCGATCGCCCGAACATTTCCAAACTGATAGAAGCGATCGCCCGCCGCCAACTGACGATCGCCCCGAACCACGACTGGCCGCAAACCCGCATCCAAGCCCTAGACATCGCCCGACAGCAATTGCTTGACTTGGGCAAAATTGATGAAGCGCTGGCAATTGCCGAATTGTTGAGCGATCGCAGCGAACTCACTCTCCCTTTCCGGGCTGAAATCGATCAATTTTTGAGCAACCCCTTACCTGTTTGGCGGCAAAAAATCGACCATTTTATTCACAGACAGCAACCTTTTCGCCTGTCTTACCGGGATGCAAGCGATCGCCTTTGGCATTACACCATCTTGCACGCTCGCATTGTCCCCATTGAAAAGCGACAATATTTAATGTGTCGCTGCGAAGAATCTGAGGGAAATCAAGACGTAGCGGGACTCGAACACAACTGGACGCTGCTGCTCGATCGCATTGAAGATGCTGCGGTGATTTCGGTCGATCGACCTTGGCTGCCAGATTTAGCCAGGATTCCCGTAGAATTTCATCTATCCGGCAGACTAGCCTTTAATTACAGACGCAAGCAGGAAGATGAGGAAGTCGGCGAAGCAGAAGGCGATCCGCCTATCAGGCGAGTGATTCGGAATATCTCAAATACTTTCTGGTTTTTTCGCGAAATCTCTCCTTATTGGGAAGATTGCGTCATTGTCTCTCCCGACAGTGTGCGCGATCGCTTCCAACAAAAACTGGTCGCCCTCTGCCGCCAGTACGACATCAAAATCGGCGATTAGAGGACTTGGAAGTACCGAAAAACGCACAGGGACTTAAGAAACCGGGTTTTTCGTAAAAAACCCGGTTTCTGATAACCCGCCCACCAGTCCAAAAAAAAGCAGCCCGTTACAGGCTGCACATCGAAAAAACCGTTGTTTTGTTAGAGGAGAAAACTTTAAATCGAATTCAAGTCGCCGTTATATCAAGTCTCAGGGACTCCGGCGGGCGATCGGCTGCCAACCAATTTCGCCATCTTTATCTACCGCTGACTCACCTTACATTGCTGCTGAAAGTTCGTTCACGATTCTTACCCTGCCTCTGAGCACTGCCCGCAGCAGGCGGTTGACACAGCCTCTATCTTCGTCATTGAGGGACTCGTCCAAAGTAGCGGCCATCAAACCGTAGCGATCGGCTAAAGTTAAAACGCCCGTGTCGCTGACAGAAGCGATGATTTCAGAGATAGCGCCGGGGAGGAGTTGTAAGCAGTTCATGGCAGTGCGGTTGAATTCGATATATTAATCATGCTCTGGTTTCCTCAAAAGATCAGTGATATTAATGAGGTTCCGAAGGTGATTATTTGGGGTGTACGTAAGTGATCCGAGTTTAGTCAATGTGTGACGCGAATCACAGCGCCAAAGGTGGTGCGGGCAATTCCATAGCAGGCTAACCTTTGGTAGGACGCGGGATCGATGGCGTTTCGCTAAAATGATTTAATCTGTCAATCAGTTTAATTTTTACCCCAGTACCGAAAATGCTTGATTTTCTCAATCCCATTTTGGGCCGATCGCCCGATCGCATCAAAGCCAATGTAGAAATTTACACTTGGCAAACCTGTCCCTACTGCATCCGGGCAAAAACCTTGCTGTGGTGGAAAGGCGTAAATTACACCGAATACAAAATAGACGGCGATGAAGCAGCCAGAAATGCAATGGCCCTACGCGCCAACGGAAAGCGCAGCGTCCCCCAAATCTTTGTTAACAACCAACACCTCGGCGGCTGCGATGACATTCACAAACTTGATAGAGATGGAGAATTAGATCCGCTGCTAGCTCAACCAGCAGTTTAAATAGTGTTCATAATAGGTTCGTAGTGAGAACTTTAGTCCTTAAATGCTTAAATAAAGGACTAAAGTCCTCACTACGAACCTTTAGCAAATTTACCGAGATTGTCTTGCCGCCATTTAGCATCTGTACGCCTGTTTGTGAGCAATTCTAAGACCCGAATCCCGTTATTTGGCAGCGCCAACAATTTTTCTTTTAACTGCTCCCAGTCGTCGATTATCTCGTGTTCCACGCCGTAAGTTGCACACAACTGAGCAAAATTGATATCCTGCGGCGTGGCAAAAAACTCTTCAAAGGGCGGGTCAAATTTGGCAACGGGCAACATTTCAAAAATTCCGCCGCCGTTATTATTAATTAAAACAATTGTCAGATGACCGACAAATTTATTTTTAATTAAAAAACCGTTTGTATCGTGCAAAAGTGCTAAATCGCCTGTTAGCAATATACTGCTTTGATTGCGGTGGGCTACTCCTAAAGCTGTTGACAGTGTGCCGTCGATGCCGTTAGCGCCGCGATTGACAAATGGTTTTATTTCTAAGTTGTTCGGCTTCCAGAAAAATTCGACATCTCGCACCGGCATACTGTTAGCAATAAATATCGGTGTTCCAAGCGGCAAAATTTGGGAAAGCAGCCAGGAAACTTTGGGTTCGATTATGTTGTTAATTTCTGATATTTTTTGGTCTATTGTTTGTCTGACTTGGATTTCGGTGTTGCGCCAAAGTTGGAGGTATTGGTTTGATGGCGAGGTTTGAACCCCCCCTAACCCCCCCTTGGTAAGGGGGGGGACTGGACAGTCTGGAGGGGAGTTTTTGCCTGTTCGATCCCCCCCTAACCCCCCCTTGGTAAGGGGGGGGACTGGAGAGTCTGGAGGGGAGTTTTTGCCTGTTCGATCCCCCCCTAACCCCCCCTTGGTAAGGGGGGGGACTGGAGTTAATTTAGTTGCGAGATTAGTTGCTAGGTTTTCTACGGAGGTTCGCAGGTGAATTGTTTGGCCGTGTAGGGGATCGAAGTTGTGGTGGGCTGGGTCGATTATGTAGCGTTTGGGTTGGGTTTTGTCTAGCCAGTTTCGCAGTTCTTTACTTGTGGGTAAGTCTCCGATTTGAATGGCGATTTCTGGTCTTAATTTTTCTGCTAGTTCGCGGTTTCGCAGGATTATATCGTAGGTGGAAATTAGATGAGGGTTGAGTTGGGCGCGGTTTCTTAAGGGCGATAATCCTTCTGCTAAAACTGGCCAGTTTAATAGTTGGGAAATTCGGCCGATCGCGCTACAATACTTTTCTGGATTCTGAGGCTGTGCAACTCCAGCAATAATTATCCCTCTGCTACACTTCTGCCATTGTTCTACTGTAATTCCTGCCCCCCCCCTTAACAAGGGGGGGCTGGGGGGGGTAGAGGTTTCTCCTGCAATAATGGGTTCTAATCCTGCAAAAAAATATTCGATATCAAATTGTGTTTCTAAGGATTGTACCGCAGGATCTGGAACGGGTACCAGCGGATCGCGCAGGGGGATGTTGAGGTGGACGGGGCCTGGTGTGGGAAAGGTCGATCGCTCGATCGCATACATTACTGTCTGTCGCAGATAGCCTAGCATTCCTAATTCTGCTGAAGGGATTGCTAATTCGGCTTGCCAGTTGGGATAATTGCCGTAGATTTTCACTTGATCTATGGCTTGTCCGGCGTGACAGTCGCGGAGTTCGGGAGGTCTGTCTGCTGTGAAAATTAGCAGCGGAATTCGGCTTTCTCTTGCTTCTATTATCGCAGGGAAAAAGTTGGCTGCAGCGGTTCCAGAGGTACAAATTAGTGCAGTTGGTACACCGGATTTTTTGGCTATTCCTAATGCAAAAAAACTTGCCGATCGCTCGTCGAGTATGGGGATAGTTTCTATTTGATTATTTTGGGCGAAGGCTATTGTTAGCGGTGCCGATCGCGAACCTGGACAAATTACGGCTGTTGTTAGTTTCAGTCGCTGCAAAGTCTCGGCTATTATGGAAGCCCAGAGGGTGTTTGTGTTCCGAAAGTCAAGCATTTTGTTGTTTTGGCGATCGATGGTATTTTTATGAGATATAGCGGTTCTCAAGCGCGGTGAGGTATGCCCTATGCCCTATGCCCTATGCCCTATGCCCTATGCCCTATGCCCTATGCCCTATGCCCTATGCCCTATGCCCTATGCCGGATAGTACCTCATATGAGAGCTTGAAAGGCTATATTCCTAAACTAAAGCGTTTAAAAGTGCTTGTAATTTCAGTTGAATTTCTGCAAGTTCTTTTTCGGGCTCCGAACCTGCTACAATACCAGCGCCAGCATAGAGTATAGCGCGAGATCCGTCGATTAATGCCGATCGGATGCCCACGGCAAATTCGCCGTTACCGCTGCGATCGATCCAGCCCAGGGCTGCTGCATACAAAGAGCGATCGTAGCTTTCGCAAGCGCGAATTTGCTGTAGGGAAATATCCCTCGGCAGGCCTGCCACCGCTGGTGTTGGATGCAGTTGTGCTAAAATTTTTAACAAGTGAATATCTACGGGAATTCGAGCAGTGATTGGTGTCCACAAATGCTGAATATTTGACAGTTTCAGCAGTTTCGGCAGCGGGGAAAAGTCGGGATTTATACCCAGAGTCAAAAAGCGATCGACTATAAAATCAATCACAACTTGATGTTCTCTAATATCCTTTTCGCTGTTCAGTAAACCTTTGCCTAAATCCGCATCTTCCACCTCTGTTTTTCCCCTTGGCGCAGAACCTGCTAAGGCATATGTTACTAACTGATTGTTGTAAATGCTGATTAACCGTTCGGGACTGGCACCGATAAATTGCTGACCTTTGCCGTTACTGGTGGAAAATACGTAGCAACCTGGATAGGAAAGGCGCAAGTTGTTTAAGGAATCTATTAAATTAAAAGGTGTTGGAGAAATGACATTTATGGCTTGAGACAACACAAGTTTACTGAAATATTTAGAGTCGATCGATTCTAAGGCAGATTTTACAGATGTTTTGAATTGAGCCGCATCATTTACAGGAATTTGTTTTAAAGATATTGGAAGGTTGCTATTGCTAGGTTTTTTAATAAATTTTAGAGAGGCAATTTTGTCAATTTCTAACCAAATATTTTTGGCAATATCTTTAATATTTATATCTCGGCTGATGATGGTATTCGCGACTAGCGTACAGCTATCTTTTAGGCTAGTAATTTGCCATTTTGGTAAAAATATGGTGGCCGGTGGAAAATAAGAATTGGTGGCGAAATTTTCATCGAAAAAAGCAAAGCTACAAAAAAAGTGAGGCCCGCTGAAGGGCAAGCGTTCTGTACCGATGGTAATTGTTCGAGCAAGACAAGATTGAATAAAATTTTGAGTGAGGGTAAATCGATCGCTTCCCGCTGCTGTGAAATGGATGGTGGAATCTAGGGCGGCGATGGCAAAACTATTGTCTCCAAGAGGGTCTCTTTTTTCAAAATAAAAATGTCTGCCGTCGGGTGCGGCAATTTCTTGCAGTACCGCTAGCGGATCGACGGGGGAAATCTCCTGAGAAATACTAACTATTTTTGTTCGATCTTTTTCTGTTAAAGACTGCTGACAATCTAACAGAAACTTATGCAGTTGATTGCGGTCTTGCAAAATATTAGGGCGGTGCGGTATTACTGTCATGAAATCGAGAATAGCAGATTTGTCAGAAAGAGTGCGGTTTTGTCCCGCTAGAACCCAATGCGCGATTGATAAGTCGGCGGTTGAAACCGCTTCTTGTCAAATCAAACGAAGTCCGCCTCCGCGAACTGAAGAAGATAGCGTAATTTTAACCGCCCACTCTTCAACCCCTCTGAGCTGGGGTTTTGTTTGTATAGACGCGGTTTCAAGCGCCCGGTCTTCTGAGCCCAAGCGTAGGGCGCTAGAAACCCTATTTCGATCTAACCACGGTCTGGGTCGATCGCAAAACATGACCTTTCGAGTTTCCCGACAGTTTGGGCGCGCTGCGGGCAAAAAACAGACGATCCTGTTCTAGGGCTGCGCCAACGCGCGATCGACCGAAACATTTAGACATAAAACTTAAGATTGAGCCGCTAAGTCTGGGCTTCGCCTGCGATCGACCCCGCAGAGGTTGACTGGCGGGCATTCTCGGGCGCGCCAGAACCCACAAAGGCGATCGACGGATGCCGGAGGCGCACTCAAGCGGATACAGAGCAGACATTGTTCACCAATAAAATTGTAAAATTACCAAGCTGCTATCAATTGCATCCAGTTTGTGTAATGACAACAAAGATAATTGAACGTCCAAATAGTAAATTGTGGCTGGCCGCTATCAAGCCGCCTATGTACAGTGTTGCGGTGATTCCTATTTCAGTAGGAACTGCAATAGCTTTTGCCGAAACTAAAACGATTAATTCGTCAATTTTTTCGACATTTTTAATGTCAGCCATTTTAATTATAGCATGGCTGAATCTCAGCAATGATGTATTTGACTCGGAAACAGGCATCGATAAAAACAAAGCGCATTCCGTAGTTAACTTAACCGGAAATAAAGCTTTAGTTTTCTGGATTGCCAATTTATTTTTAGCCGTCGGAGTGTCGGGAATCTGCGCTATTTCCTGGTGGCAAAAAGACCCAACAGTAATTTTGCTAATTGTTTTGTCTTGCGCCCTCGGCTATACCTATCAAGGGCCTCCGTTTCGTTTGGGCTATCAGGGTTTAGGCGAAATAATTTGCTTTTTTACCTTCGGGCCGCTAGCTTTAGCTGCTGCTTATTACAGTCAAACTCAAACTTGGTCTGCGACTAATTTTGCTGCTTCGACAATCGTGGGAATTACTACGAGTATCATCTTATTTTGTTCGCATTTTCATCAAGTTGATGACGATTTGGCGGCGGGCAAAAAATCACCGATTGTCCGGTTGGGTACGAAAAAAGGTGCACTGTTGTTGCAGTGGTCGTGCGGCAGCATTTATGCTTTGACTGTGCTGTTTGTGGCGTTGCGAATGTTTCCAATTTGGACGCTGTTGATTTTTGGGAGTTTGTTTTTTGCGATCGACCTTTCTCGCCATGTCGCAGAATATCACGACCAACCGGCAAAGGTCAGCAACTGTAAGTTTATCGCAGTCGCGCTGCATTTTTCGAGCGGATTGCTGCTGGCGCTGGGGTTTGTCTTGTAGTTCGGGCGATCAAGAATTCCGGTAAAATGGAGGTATGGTTTGCTAAGTTGAGGGAGTTGGCGGAGTTAATCTTTTTCGGCGAATTCTCAAAATCTTCTTTAGTTTAGCAATCCTTACCTCACATTACATCGTAAAAAAAGAGAATTAAATCATGAGTACGCAAACAGAAATTAGCAAAATATTGAGCTTAGAAGAAATTTTTCGCCTGTATCCTGATGAGTGGGTGCTCATTGTCAATCCTGAATTAGATGAAGAATTAAACGTGATTCGAGGGGAAGTTTTAGCCCATGCAGCAGAACGCGATGAAATTTACAGCAAGCTTTCATTAAGGAATGGAAAATCTGTCGCAATAGAGTATACTGGCTCGATACCTGATAACATAGCAGTAATAAGGAATAATCTATGTTCCTGTAATTAACGTATCTTGGTTTAATTGCGTGGGTCAAGTAATAGAAAATCTTGACGTAGTTGCCCACGATATACCGCCAAATATCCGCATAGACGGTCTTCTTGGTATGGAGTTTCTCACTCGTTTTCAGGCAGTCATCTCTGTTGGCACTGCGGAAATTAGATGTCAGTAAATCCGGTAATTATAGTAAAAATTGTATATGGAAAGATTTAAAAAATATCAATTTTACTATTCCTTAACTGGCAATAAAAATCAGTCAACAATTTTATTATTGCACGGATTTACAGGCAAAAATCAAGATTTTAGCAGCGTTATTTCCTTACTATCTCACAAATACTGCTGTCTTGCCGTTGACCTTCCCGGTCACGGAAAAACTAGAGTCAACGGCGACGAAAGTTGCTACAATATGTCAAATACAGCCCAAGCTTTGATAGACTTATTAGATGATTTACAAATAGACAAATGTTTGTTGTTGGGCTATTCAATGGGCGGGCGATTGGCGCTGTACATGACATTACATTTTCCTGAAAGATTCGAGAAAGTCGTGTTAGAGTCAGCTTCTCCGGGATTGAAAAGTGAAAAAGAGCGATCGCACAGACTGCAATCCGATTTACAACTAGCACAAAATCTGGAAAATAGCAACATTAAAGATTTTATTTTAAACTGGTACGATCGCCCTTTATTCAAATCCTTAAAAAAATCTCCCAAATTCGACCAACTCATCGAAAGCCGCTTAGCAAACAATCGCTTAGAATTAGCGAAATCTCTCCGCAACCTGGGAACCGGCAACCAACCATCTCTTTGGGAAAAACTAACACAAAATCAAATCCCTCTCCTCTTGCTAGCGGGAGAAGATGATGAAAAATTTCAAGCTATCAATGCAGAAATTGCTAGCTTGTGTCCGGCCGCGAGTCTAGCAGTTATAGCAAAAGCAGGTCACAATATCCATTTTGAAAACATTGATCAATTTGGATCTGTTGTGAGACAATTTTATGATTAACTACAAAACAAATGCTATATAAATTCGAGTTTCGCGCCTATCAGCGAAAATTTAAGCGCCCGCTGCGAACAAGTCACGGCATTTGGGATATTCGAGAAGGAATTATTCTGCGACTTATTGGTGAAAACAACCGCATTGGTTGGGGAGAAATTGCCCCTTTAAGTTGGTTTGGTTCCGAAACTTTTGAGCAAGCTTTAGATTTTTGTCACCAGTTACCTGCTAAGATTTCATCAGAGATGATTTTGGCGATTTCTGCTGAATTACCAGCTTGTCAATTTGGCTTTGAGTCAGCACTATCAAACTTTTTAAACTCGTTCCTAGGCTCTGCCTGGGAACACATATTCGGAGGCTCTGCCTCCATTTTACACGCGGCAGAGCCGCCAGAAAAGCATTCCCAGGCAGAGCCTGGGAACGAGGAGAACGAGGAGACCCCCCCTTGGCAAGGGGGGGAGAAAAGCGAAAATTTAAGTCAGTACAGCGGTTTATTGCCTGCTGGTGAAACAGCTTTGCAGGTTTTACCAATGCTTTGGTTGGAGGGACATCGCACGTTTAAATGGAAAATTGGCGTTGCTGCAATTGAACAAGAATTAAAGATTTTTCAGCAGCTAATTGAATCAATGCACGATTTGGGCGATCGCAAATCGGCACTTTTGCGCTTAGATGCTAATGGCGGACTCACCTACTCCGAGGCCCAAAAATGGCTGGAAGCTTGCGACAAAGTAAAAGCAACTCCCGACTTGGCGGCAGATATTGAATTTTTGGAACAGCCGCTGCCGATCGCCCAGTTTCAGGAAATGGTAGAATTGAATGCTATTTATGCCACGGATCTCGCCCTAGACGAATCCGCAGCCAACCTCGATCGCATCCAAGAATGCTACAGCCAAGGTTGGCGGGGAATTTTCGTCATTAAGCCTGCGATTTGCGGTTCTCCATCCCAACTGCGAAACTTTTGTCAAACTCACAATATAGACGCAGTTTTCTCATCAGTATTTGAAACCAAAATCGGGAGACAAGCCGCCTTAAATTTAGCAGCAGAATTGTCTATAAATAATAGAGCCCTAGGCTTTGATACCGATAGCTGGTTCGACGACAATCATTCGATTTTAGATTTTAGATTTTAGATTTTAGATTGTGGAGGTTCAAAAACCGGGTTGATGGGCAAATTCGGTAAAAAACCCGGTTTCTTTGTCGGAGTGCGTAACTCCTGTAATTGTTTTGAATTAAGCAACCTGGTAAAAGCATTTATGACAGCAAATTTAACAACAAATATTCTAGATATCGCGTCTGGCTTTCCCGATAATTGGCTTGTCGGTGGTGACAGCGGCGAATTTGCCCGAATTGTCGATCGGCAATTTCAACAAATCACCAAAAATCCCGCCCCAAAAACACCCCCAAAAATTTGCATCGCAGAATCAGAACCCCTGCAATTTCTTGCCAGTTTCATCAGCGCCCGCGCCGCCAAATGCCCAATTTTTCTCTGCAATCCCAACTGGGTAAAACAAGAATGGGAACAAGTCTTTGATTTAGTCGAACCCGACCTAATTTTAGGACAAAATGCTGAGTTAAAAAAAATATTTCCCTCTCTTCGTTTGTATAGCCGCGAATTCCATTCGCCGGGATTCAATTCGCCGACTAAAAACGGTTTTGATAACATCATGATTCCCACCGGCGGTTCATCGGGAAAAATCCGTTTTGCCATCCACACTTGGGAAACACTAACCGCATCAGTCCAAGGTTTTCAAGAATATTTTCAACTTGAAAAAATTAACTCGTTCTGCGTTTTGCCATTATACCACGTCAGCGGTTTCATGCAGTTTGTGCGATCGTTCACCACAGGCGGCCAACTGGTAATCCAGCCGTTCAAAACACTAGAATCCGGCGAAAAAGCCGATATCGAACCCGAAGAATTTTTCATTTCCTTAGTTCCAACTCAACTGCAACGGCTGCTGCAAAACCCAGATACAGCTAATTGGTTGTCTCGGTTTCGTGCCGTACTTTTGGGCGGTGCTCCCGCTTGGCCGGAACTTTTAGCAACAGCTAGAAACCATCAAATCAAACTAGCACCCTGTTACGGCATGACAGAAACCGCTTCACAAATTGCTACACTCAAACCCGAAGATTTTCTCGCGGGCAATAACAGTTCCGGTCAAGTTTTACCCCACGCCAAAATAACAATTCGCAGTCCCCAAGGTGAGATTTTGTGCTCCAATCAAATTGGAAATATTGCAGTTAATGCTAAATCCTTAGCCTTGGGTTATTATCCTGAAAAGTTTGGCGATAGCGAATATTTTCAATTAGACGATTTGGGATTTATCGATCGCAATAACTGTTTAAATATTGTCGGACGCAGCAGCGACAAGATTATCAGCGGCGGAGAAAACGTATTTCCGGCACAAGTCGAAGCCGCAATTAAGAATACTAATTTAGTTGCCGATGTAGCCGTAATTGGCTTGCCTGACAAAGATTGGGGTCAAGTCGTGACAGCGATTTATGTTCCCGCTAATTCCGAAGTTACTGTCAAAAATCTGCAAGCGGCAATAGAAGATAAGTTGAGCAAGTTTAAGCGACCGAAATATTGGGTAATCGTCGAACAATTGCCGCGCAATTCTCAAGGCAAAATCAATCGAGAACAATTGCAAGAAATTGGGCTAAAATATCAATAATTATTAGGCGCAATCAATGCAGAAGGCAGAATTTTCCATGCTTATTTCTGACTCCTGACTCCTAACAACAGTCAAAAGTCAACAGTCAACAGTTAACAGTCAACAGTTAACAGTCAACAGTTAACAGTCAACAGTCAACAGTCAACAGTCAACAGTCAACTGACTAATTACGACAAATCTAACAGCCTTCTCTTCCTCTCAGCTTCCTGCCTTTGAACATCCACAAACTTCAACATTCGGTAAAGTACCTCTATTTGTGGCAACTTAACACCTGCTTTTTCAGCTACCCGTATCGGATTGCCAAAAATCGCCTCTACTTCCAGCGGCCGCGATTCATCGTAATCGATTTTCATGCTGGTGCGGTAAGGCTTCATTTTGTGAGTATATTCCAGCATATTTGGGATAAAATTATCGGGAATAATACGATCGCAACTTTTAGCCGCCGCTATCACTTCCGCCATGATTTCCTCAACCAAAATCAAAGTATCGGGATTACCCATCAGTTCGTCCGTCCTCGCATTTAAAATCACAGAAAGCCCGTTATAAGGAATATTCCAAACCAGCTTTTTCCACCTCGATAATAGTAAATCTTCGCTCATTTCTATGGGAATCTCAGCCCGTTGAAAATCCTCAGCAATTTGGTGCAATCTGTCAGTAATACCGATAGCTTTGTAGTCTTGGGCATATTCACCCAAGGTAATAGTACCGTAATCGAGGTGGGAGACGTGACCGGCCCCAATTTTATAAGAACACAGAAAACACAGCCCGCCAATCACTCTTTCTGCACCGACAATTTGAGCAATTTGTGGTTCCGCATTTAGTCCGTTTTGTAATACTAAAACAACGCCGTTATCCTTTAATAAAACAGGCAATATTTTAGACAACAAGTGATTTTGAGTTGTTTTCAGCGCTACAATTACTACGTCGCACTGAGGCATTTGGCGCGCGTCGTTGTAGGCGCGGACTTGCGGGAGGGTGAAGTCGCCTTCGGGAGACTCGATTATCAAACCCTGTTTTTTGACGGTCTGGTAATCGCTACGGAGCAAAAAATTCACTTCTAAACCTGCTTTTTGCAGTTTAGCACCGTAGAATCCGCCTAAAGCTCCCGTACCGATGATGGCATAATTGCGATTTGTCATAAGAAGAAGTCATTAGTCATTGGTCATTAGTCATTAGTCATTAGTCATTTTAGCCGCTCGCGAAGCCGAAGGCTAGTCATCAGTCATCAGGAAGAATGCTTAGAGCTTCTCGTTTTTGATTCGTCTGTATTTCACGTTTAATTAAGTGGAACTATAGCGGTTATCAAGCGTGGTGAGGTATGCCCTATGCCCTATGCCCTATGCCCTATGCCGCATAGTACCTCATCTTTCTGAAAAAGGCTATACTTAATATAAACAAGTCAGAAGAACTTTTTAACTAAACAGAAATTTGACTGCCATTTCCTGCTATTATTTAAATATTGAAGTCAACTAAAATCTTAACTCTCAAATTGCCTCAACCACTGGATTAAGTCTTCAGATAGCTGTTGTCTAGTTCGCGTTACTGCATCGATGCAGACGTGCTTAGTAAGAGCTTTAGCCGCGCTTTTTCCTGCAAGTTCCCCAGAAAATACTTGATAGGCAATTTCAAATTCATCGCCAGCTATTTGTTTGGGCGTTAGTTGAATTATCAGCCGATCGCCCGCAAACATAGGACGATAAAAATCTACAGTAGCATGAATTACGGGCAAAGCTGCCTCCCGATTGCTAAAAAACGCTTTGAGATTGATTCCCGATGCTGCTAGAGATTCCTCGTAAGCTTCGTGGCACATCGCCAAAACGTTGGTAAAGTAAACGACTCCAGCAGCATCCGTATCTTGGAAGCGAACAGTGCGGTTGTAAGTGAAAGGCATTTCAAGCTGTTTTGAGTTGTGAGTTTTGATGAAAAAATCTTGTCTTTTTTGAACAAAACTTAACCAGGGCTGGTCGAAACCCGGTTTCTACGAAAAATATACGAAGAAACCGAGTTTTTCAAGTCAGGATGCGTCCCGGATTGTTTAAGTCAAAACTCCTAAGTTTTTGATCTTTTTCTTCTTTCTTAACCTTTGTTCTTAATCAACATCACGTCTATAATCTTGAGTGCAATTTCTTCGGAAAGCCCCAAGGAACTGTAAAGAGCGTTTAACAGTTGTTCTTCTTCTTCCGACACTTCGCCATCTGCTAAAGCGATGTCAGTTGTTACAGCAAAAACTGTTTCTTTAAGTTCGTCGGGAAGTGTTACCAAAGCCGCATTAAACAGTACCTCGACTCCTTGTCGTTGCAGAATCATCAGTAGCCGTTCGAGCATTTTTCTCATCACGTCATCGGGATAGCTGCGGAACAGTTGCATCCGAGATAGCGTCATGCTAATCGCTTTACTTTCGCTGTCATTGATGTAACCGTCGGCTGCTACGGCAATTAGCGCGATCGCCGCAAATGCTTCGGCAGGCCCTAACGTTACGTCCGTTTGTTGGCGAGTCTGCGATATTTTGTCAAATAAACCCATGAGATTTTCCTCATTATTTAGTGGTGGATTCATGGAGTCCCGACGGGTTCGGACTCTGGAGCTTTTTGCGGAAGTTTAGCCAATCATATCAAATTTTGTCAGTTATTTATTATCAAGAAAATTATGAAAAAATTAAGATTTTTAATTTCACCAGGCGGCGCTCGTCGGGCGGGTTGATTCAGAGCCTGAATTGCCTCGCATATCTCAGCAACAACCCGCCCTTCGAGTACAGACGATCTACTTGTCAAAAAGCGCTAAATCTGCTTTCAGGAAATCAACAAACTGTCGCGCACTCCTGCCCGATCGCCCGTTGCGACGAGTTGCCCATTCCTTAGCCCGGTGCTCCAAATCTTCAGCAGCGAGCTGAATTCCAGCAAGTTTTGCCAGATGTCGGACAATGCTTAAATAAGTGTTTTGATCCGCCGGTTCAAAAGTTAAAGTCAAGCCAAAGCGATCGCTAAATGAGAGTTTTTCCTGCACCGTATCCCAAGCGTGAACTTCATCTCCGTCGCGGGGGCGAGGCCTGTCATCAAAAAACTCTCGAATTAAATGCCTGCGGTTAGATGTGGCATAAACGACCACATTTTGAGAGCGCGCGGTGACATTTCCTTCTAAAACCACTTTCAAGGATTTAAAAGCATCATCATCTTCCTCAAAAGAAAGGTCATCGACAAAAATAATAAACTTTTGAGGAACTCCCCGCAACTTGTCAACAATTAGCGGCAAATCTTGCAAATCCGATTTAGATACTTCAATCAACCGCAAATTGCGATCGCCAAATTCATTTAGCAGCGACTTCACCAAAGAAGACTTACCAGAACCGCGACTCCCGTAGAGCAAGACGTGCAAAGCCGGATAACCCGCCAGCAAAAACTCCGTATTTTTCACCAGAGCATCGCGCTGCCAATCGCAGCAAACCAACTCTTTCAAATTTATGCGATCGGGATGCGAAATACTCGCCAACTGCCCGGAGCGCCAGCTAAAAGCGCGATATTCGGCAAACAAACCAGTACCAAATTTTCGGTAATATTCTGCCAAAGATTCCGCAGCACCAGACCATTTTTCCAGTTGTCCGTGCAGGGGTTTATCGCCCAGTTCTGCTACAGTTTCGGAATGCCAAATTGGAGGCACTACGTCAAGTTGACCCGCTACCCGCACCCACTTGCTCAACTGTTCGCTGCTGCATTCGTAAATATTTTGCAGCACTTGTAAATCGTGTCGGGTGGCTTCTACCAAAGCGGGCGGCAAACTCGCAAAATCTGTTTGTTGAGCCTTGCGTGAAAAGGGATTTTCGTCTTTGAGAATTTCCCAAATCAGAGCATCTTTCCAACTCAGATTTTGAGCTGCCTGAACTTTGAACCAGTTGCCGTAAGCCACCTGACAGTCTAAACCGCTGACTTCGCTGTGGTGGAGAGCTTGCAGCAAGTCGAGAAAGGCTTGAGCTGTGGGGCTTGTGAGGACTGATTGATACAGCAGCAGGGATGCTGCTTGGCGTTGGAGGTAACGGATTTGGGCGATCGCACCAGAGGTTAGGGCTGACATAAGGGCAATTGTATAACAGTTAGATATCTTGACTGGGTTTAATAAATTTTCTAACAATTTGTGACCGAAATAGCAGGTCTCGCTGTATAAACTTAGATGCAAAGAGTAAAATTGTGAGGATTAAAAATGAATTTAGGTACAACAGCGGCGATCGGCTACGGCGTTTTGACACTGATTGGCGGCATCATAGGTTACATCAAGGCCAAAAGCCAAGCCTCCCTCATTTCCGGCCTGATTAGCGGTTCGCTGCTAATTTTTGCCGGCACCGCCCAACTCATGGGACAAAGTTGGGGTTTAACATTAGCAGCAGCCATCTCTGCTGTTTTAGTAGTAGTCTTTATTTTACGGCTGGTCAAAACTCGCAAGTTCATGCCCGCTGGAATGCTGATTTTAGCTAGTTTGGCATCTTTGGGCGCGATCGTTTACGAAATCGGCGGTCAATATCAATAATTTGTTGACTGTTGACTGTTGACTGTTGACTGTTAACTGTTAACTGTTAACTGTTGACTGTTCACTGTTCACTGTTGTTAGTGGTTATTTGTTAATTATTAGTTGTTCGTTCTAATAACCAATAACTACTAACCAATAACCAATAACCAATAACTACTAACCAATAACCAATAACCAATAACTACTAACCAATAACCAATAACCAATAACCACTAACCAATAACCACTAACCACTAACCAATAACCACTAACCACTAACCAATAACCAATAACCAATAACCACTAACCAATAACTGCTTCAATATACTGCTCAATTTTCTTGAGTTGCTGCCGCTGGTATTCCATCCAATCTTTTTCCGCCACTCGCTCTTGGACAGTTTCTTGCTGGTACCGAGCCTGCTTTTCTAAAAAATTATTGTAGAACATTATCGTTTTTTCAACTGTGTGAATTGCCAGTTTCACGCGCTCCTCAAAAATTTCTAAGATCAAATCATCTACGAGCGATCCAATTACCTTACAAGACTCTTCAAAATCGCTCAAACTGATTCCCAATTTACTTTTATGAACCAGAGTTTCTACAGGCTCTTTCAGCGTTTCTTTAAAAGTTTTCGCATAAGACTCCGGTAAATATTTTAGAGGTTCTGTAAACTTCGACACAATCTCGCCGCCTATTGATTGCAGTCGCTCTCTAAATCTCAATTGACTGTGGAGGTCGAAGCATTCTATACAAGATTCAATGTTTTCGATATCAATCGATTGTAATTCTTTAAAAATTAAATTAAGTTCATTTTCGACAATCAAAACCACTCGTTCTGCCTGGTAATTGACTTCACTCCGCAACTCTTTGTGCAAATTATCTTGTTCAAAAAAACCGATAGTATCTCTTTGAAACACTTGATAATTTTTGTCCCACAAAAACCACTGATTTTTTAACTTAGTAGTTTTGTCGCTCCACGCTTTACGAGCTTTAACAACAGCATCATATTTGCCCTGTTTTCCTAAACTGCGAATTCTCACATCGCATCCGCTTAGTTCGCCAATTTGCTCCCACACCTCAACAGGAGATGCTTCAGCAATTCTCGGCTTGCTATTCCAGACATCTTCCGCCTGAGATATATCTTTGAAACATACTTCAAGTAACTTCTTGAGTCTGAGGGCAGACTGCTTCATTTCGTCAACGCAGTGTTCCACATCTAAGCTGAGGTGGGTAGCTGACTGTTTAATCTCCACGGATTTATATTCGTCGGCCAACAATCGATCGCTAAACTGAGTAATAGCCTGAAATACCTTGAGATATTCATTCATTTCCTTTTTTTCCTCATTTCCCTAAATAGCATACAATACAGAACATCTGCTTTTTTGAATACAAACTGAGTCACACCATTTTAGATTTTATATTTTATATTTTAGAATTGGGAATGGGGAATGACAGATGACCTAACGGTTTGGAACACGGGCTTCATCAGTTGTATTCTTTTTTTAAACTGGTGTCACAATATGGATTATCTGTTCACCCCTGAAACTCAGGATCGACTCAATACTGGCGGCCTGATACAGCCTGCTGCCAAAACAGGAAAATTGCTCCCCGCAGCTAGAGATCCGGTGACGGGGGAGTTTGTCGAGATTGCCAAAGTTTTTTATCCATCAACAACTGCAACTCTATCCGATCGCGGAGTTTTAGGATTGCTCGCACAGTTAGCCGGAGGCGGGCGCGTGCAGCCGCTGGTAGCTCCCGTGTACGTGACTGTGGCACCGTTGCAGCTTGCTCAAACTCATCAGGGGTTTCAAAAAATATACAGAATGCTTAACTGTCTAAAAATTAATTTGGCGGTGATGCAAGCAACTGTTGCTGTGATTGGTCTTGGGGCTGTCTCAAATACGGTTTTGTCAGCAGTAAACTTCGACCAAGTATTAAAAATTAGAGAAGAGGCAAAGCACCAAAAGTTAAAAATTAAAGACGGATTTATCGATCTCAGACACATCCTCAAGGAGCGGGGAGTTGAGGTGATCCAGCAGATTTTTAAGGTGGCTCACGACTCTAATTTTGCAATGCACCGTCAGAAACTGGTTAACGGTTATGATATTTTTTCTAAGGCTGTCAAACGCTGTCAGTCTGCTTTGACATTGCCCGATATTAAACTTCGGAATTCCGAAATTAGTGGCGGGCGGGATATGCTGTTTGAGGCTTTAAATATTTATGAGCGTCCCAGTTTGTTGGAGGGGCTGTCTTCTGCCGGACAGATCCGGCAAATGGAATGTGTTTGGGCGATCGAGCAGGCGATCGGGCTCACGTTTGAGTTGCAGCGGGCCTACGATAGGGCGAGCGATCGCCTCCTAGGACTGCAATCAAAAATTCGTCTAGACCTTCTAACTGTTGTTAAAGGATGTCAATCGGAATCAGAACTAAATTTTTTATTTCCCGAAGTTACTAGGATTTTGGGTCACGATTTAAGTGTAATAGAATTTTGGCAAAATGAGGTTGATTGGATGCAAACTTTGTCTCCCAAAGAGCAGCACCAGTTAGCTAGTTTAGATCGACTCAGCGGTGATGATTTAAAAACCTACGTACACACTGCATTCGCGGCATTAGCTGCGGAACCCGCAGTTTATGATAATTTAAAGCAAAAGTCTCACTTCCTATCCTTGCGCGACCAATTAGCCTTCGCTGTGAAGCCAGAAATCCGCCGGGGATACGAATTGTATGTCAGCCAGCGGGCGATCGCCACTGGCTATCAAGCTTTAGCTGGCTCGAACTTGCAAGAAATATCTGATTTAACTGTGGCGAACCTCTACTACTTTTTTCAAATCAGAGAGGGTTCAACTGAAAATCATCCAAGTGATGAGGAAGTAGAAACACCTGCTTGGCACTTTCCCAAATCATTAGAAAACGAGCTTAATTACTGCAATTAAATCAGAGGCTATCCGTCGTAGCAGCGCCAGCGCAATTATCTGTTTAACTGGTTCCCAGACTCCAGCCTGGGAACTGAGATATAGAGGCTCTGCTTCCCTTGAAAAAATAGAGGCAGAGCCTCCAGATCTGCATTACCAGGCCAGAGCCTGGTAACGAGTAGAATGAGATGATCCCCTCTTCCTTCTTCCCTCTTCCTTCTTCCTTCTTCCTTCTTCCCTCTTCCTTCAAATTACCTGAGCCACAACTTAATAGTATTGTCTTTAGAACCGCTAGCAATAGTTTTGCCGTCGGGACTAAAAGCCACAACATAAACCTCATCAGTATGTCCGGTCAAAGTATTCAGCAATTCTCCGGTAGCAAAGTCCCAAATTTTAATAGTTTTATCCTTGCTCCCGCTGGCAATAAACTTTCCGTCCGGGCTGATAGCAACCGAGACAACATCGTCAGAATGTCCTTTTATCGACCGAATTAAATCTCCTGTTTCGATATCCCAAATTTTAATAGTTTCATCGTAGGAACCACTCACAATGGTTTTGCCGTCCGGGCTGACCGCGACCGACCTCACTTGGTCGCCGTGTCCCTCAAGAGTTTTGATCAAGCTGCCCGTTGCTACATCAACAATTGTAATTTTTTTGTCCTTAGAACCGCTAACTAAACTTTTGCCATCGGGAGTGAAAGCAACAGAATAAACAAAATCTGTATGGTCTGGCAAATTATAGATCAAACTACCAGTTGCTGCATCCGAAATTTTCGTGGTTTTGTCTCCGCTGCCGCTAGCAATCAGCTTGTCGTCGGGGCTGAAAGCGACTGACCAAACAGAAGCTGTGTGGTCGAGAAGGCGCGTCCCTTCTCCTGTTTTCAAATCCCAGAGCATGACTCTCCAAAAACCTGTTCCTGTCGCAAGTTTTGTACCGCTTGAGTTGAAAGCAACCGACCAAATGGTGGATGAATCTCCGGCGAAAGTGCGGATCGATTTGCCTGTAGCTAAATCCCAAATTTGGACGGTTTTGTCTTTTGAACCGCTGGCTAACATTAACCCGTCTGGACTGAAAGCAACTGCCCCGACGGCATCTGAATGCTGGGCAAAGTTTTTTACTTTGGCGTTTTTCCAGCGTAGGCCTGCTTGGCACTGTTGCTGTAACTTTTGGGCGGAATCATAGTTGCTGTTGGTGTTGGGAATTGTGGGGATTTGGTTGATGCAGCCTTCATAATTGCTGGCTTTATAGAGAGATTCAATTTGATTGAGTTGTTGGGCTTCTTGTTGCAATCCTTGCTCGCCTTCTTGCCATTTGAGATATCCGTAAATTCCGCCGATCGCCGCTAAGAGTGCTGCAATGGTTGCTCCGGCGAGATAAGGATTGAATTTGCGAGGTTCTTTGGGGACAATTGCTGGTGGAGTCGCGATCCTCTCCGTTGGCGTAGCCCCCGTAGGGGCGGGCTGCGCTAACGACAAATCGGTTTTTCCGTTCAGATCCACCTCCGGGGATACCGCCAGAGTTGGCTGCAATTCTGTTTTCGGGTTGGGGTTGCGGTGTCCGTCCAACACTGTGGCGATCGCCTTGTACAATTTAGCGAATAAAGATTTAGGAACGACTAATTCTTCGATTCTCGTGGCATCTTCGTCCGTCAGCCCTAACACTTGCTGCAAGCGCTTTAACTCGTCGCGAGTTTCCAGAGAAAAGGGATATTCTTGCTGCATTGCTTCATGCAGCGATTGTTCGTAGCGTTCGCCTTTTTGCCTGTATTTGCGGTAAGGGTTCAATACCTCATCTTCGATCGCCTCTGCTTCTTCTGGTAGCAATTCCAAACTGACGCGCAATTCTTCTAATATTCTCCGCCCGACAACTGTAATGTCACCCCGGCTGCTGCTGCGCCGATCGACTTCTTCGCGATATATTGTCAGCTTGGGAATCCGCGCGCGCGATCGATCGCCAATTTTCCTCAAATCGGCTAAAGCTTCCGCCGCCGACTGGTAGCGTTCCCGATAATCGTAGCGCACCATATTGTCCAAAACATCGGCCAGCGCTTGGGAACACACTGCTAAATGCCGCCAAACAATTTCGCCTTTATTAGAATTTTTCAAATCCCGCAGTTTCGGCAAATCGTAAGCCGGCAAACCCGTCATTGCTTGGATACCAATCATTCCCAAGGCGTAGATATCGCTGTTGAGTTGCGGGTTGTATTGAAATTGCTCGATCGGCATATATTCCAGCGTCCCAATCCGCACAGTTACCGGCGCTTGTCTTTGAGCAATGTGAATTTCTTTCACCGAGCCAAAGTCGATCAGCACTAACTTATTGTCAGAATAGCGGCGGATTAAATTAGCCGGTTTAATATCTCGGTGAATTACTCCCTGTCCGTGTACAAACACTAAAATTTCTAACAGTTCTTTCAGCAAAGGAATTAGCTTTTCTTCTGCTAAAGGCTTCCCCGGTACAATCTCCGTTGATAGCGAGTGACCAGGAATAAAAGATTCAACTAAGAAAAATTCTTCATTTTCTTCAAAATAAGCGAATAGCTGAGGAATTTGATCGTGTTGACCGAGCTTTTCTAGAACTTCTGCTTCTTTTTGGAAAAGACGGCGCGTAGTATTAATTAATTTCGGTTCTTTGGTACCCGGACGCAGGTGTTTGACAAAGCACTGCGGTTCACCGGGACGGCGAATATCTTTGGCTAGATAGGTTTGTCCAAATTCTCCTGTTTCTATGACTTCAATGATTTGATAGCGTCCATCTAAAAGTTGGCTCACCATGATTATAACGCAGCCTTTTTTTGGTTGATTTTCGCAAGAAACAGTTTCACAGTCGGTAGTTTTGAGTTGTAAGTAAGTCCGTCGATTTGAGATTTGAGATTTGAGATTTACTTCACAGATTCATCTGGAAACTCGAACAAAAGTCTAAAATTGTTGGCTTTCCAAACTCATAGCGTCGGGGGCTTCGGTTTTTTGACCCGTCAGTTATTTTACATTTAAATTGCAGATTTTTGGCGAGCCCGATGCCCACCCGACCAGCATTTAACTGTATTCCACCGCAACTGCTCGCCGAATGGTAAATTGCCTAATATAGCGGTTCTCAAAAAAGTGAGGTATGCCCTATTCCCTATGCCCTATGCCCTGTTTGGCCTATGCCCGATCCCCGATAGTACCTCATATGAGAGCTTGAAAGGCTATAGTTTATCTTTTTAACATCTGCAAAGCTTGATATCCTAAAAAGAAAAAACCCAATGCACCGAGTATCGCTATCGTGTCCGCCAACACATCGACTGTCAGAAATTCGCCCATTGCCATATCCTCTCTTGACTGATATTTATCCTCGGCTTTTAGGTCGCTGACCGGGTGAGGGGTAAGACCCCTTGCTGCGGGCGAAGCCAAAGATGCTCACAAATTATAGCAAAGGAGGTCGCTAAAATAACTTTCCGGGCGATCGACTAGCTTTTTGTTTTAATATTTTTTAATATTTAAGGAGACAAACTGTGCACCGAAATTTTGAGGTCAGTTCGCTTTGATATTGTTAACCCTGTTAATTTTTTCTCTGATTGTAAGTAGAGCTTACACTAAGAATTTGCGCCGATCGGTGCAAAATGCGCCTCGCACTGACAGCAGTTCGGCTCAGCAGTTACAGCCCTCTACCGGGTTCTTCCCCAAAGTTTCGGTAATCGTACCAGCATACAACGAAGCTGAGAATATTCGGGATTGCGCGATCGCCATTTTGGAGAGTACAGCGCTGACGGAGGACAACCTAGAGGTTTTGATTGCAGACGATCGATCGACAGACGACACTAAGTCGATCGCCCAAACCCTACAACAGCAGCTCAATGACCCCCGCCTTAAAATATTAGCAGGTCAG
The DNA here is from genome assembly GCF_036705185.1 of Microcoleus sp. B4-D4. NCBI lineage: Bacteria > Bacillati > Cyanobacteriota > Cyanophyceae > Oscillatoriales > Microcoleaceae > Microcoleus > Microcoleus sp. B4-D4. Next base: position 244,205 of record NZ_JAUBTX010000003.1, read on the forward strand.
CCGCGACCTACCAACCAATATTGGGCCGGCAAAAACTGGGCCTGCGCCCAAGCCGTGCGCGAAGCAACCGGAGACTTCCTATTATTTATCGATGCTGACGTGCGGCTCAAACCGGGGGCGATCGAAACCGCAATTGCCACAGCCGAAACAGAGAAAATAGACTTGTTTACCTGTATGCCAGCCCTGGTTTGCGAGTGTTTTGCCGAATGGTTGGTGCAGCCGTTAATGTTCAATCATTTAGCAGTTTGCTTCGATTTTACCGCTGTTAATGATAGCTCAAAAACAGATAGTGCTTTTGCAGGCGGCCCATTTATGCTATTTAGGCGATCGGCCTACGAAAAAATCGGCGGACACGAAGCAGTTGCCGGCGAAATTGTCGAAGATGTGGAATTAGCCAGACGCATCAAACGTGCGAATTTAAAGCTCGGACTTTATTCCGGGGCAAATTTGGCATCCGTGCGGATGTATCGGTCTTGGAGCGCCTTGTGGGAAGGCTGGACAAAGAATTTGTATCTCGGCGCTAACCGCAATTTGGGCATGATGGTTTACATGGCCGCCATAATGTTTTTTCTTTATCCGATGCCCTGGTTGGCATTAGGTATTTTGCTGGTTAACGGCGAAATTGCTAACATCATTACCGATCGCCAATTACCAATTACCAATTACCAATTACCAATTACCTTGTTAACTATTTGTTTATCGGCAATCGTAATTTGGCATCATTACACTTTGCGCTGCTTGGGTGCCAAAATTTCCGAGTGTTCGACGAAATACTGGTGGTTGGGAGGTTTGGGAGGTACGTTAATTGCCGCAATTGCGATCGGTTCCGCCATCAAAACAGAAACCGGTTGGGGATGGACTTGGCGCGGGAGAGCTTTGCAAATCAACAATTAATCCCCGATTTTTGGGCTAACAAAAATTAGTAGGGTGCGTCAAATTTGAGATTTGCGATCGTGCGGGAAAACTCTAATTATGACGCACCATTAATTCCGGGCGTGCGTCATATCGTTTCCGCTTGCATCGGAATGATTTAACCACAGAGTAAACAGAGTACACAGAGGGAGAGAATATATATCTGAATCATTCTGATGCTACCGGATTTGATATCAGTCGGAGATTGTTTGTTCCGAAAATAATCATAGCTGACGCACCCTACATTTACTACTAATCCCAAATTTATGCGTATACCAAAGCAGGTACTCGCTTGTAAGCAGGCGTGCCCGATCGCTTTTCAATCTCCGGGTGAAAAATCACATTAACTTCAGGATAAAACATCAAAGCAGCACCCGCACGAACCGCCCCGTAAATCACCTCAACATTTTCCATTTTTCCCGCATTTCCCTGCACCGTAACCCGCTGATGTTCTTGCAAACCCGCGCTTTCTGCATCCTCGCGATTCATTAAAATGCAGTTGCGGTGCGGCATTCCCCGGTACTTGTCATCAATTTTGTAAACCACAGTATTGTGCTGAGAATAACTGCGTCCCGTCATCAAGGCTACCACTAAACCGCGCACCGATTCCGATACACCAAAATCTTTAATTTCCGGTAATTTTAGCTCTGGTAAAGGCGCGACAAACATCTTGGCTTTGCCGGAATCAGTGGGGAATTTAGGTTCCATAAAAATCCGCCCGCTGATGGTAAATTCCTCTTTTGTATCATCAATTGTTGCCATTTTTTCATAGCCGGGAATTGTTTTAGCAATCAATTGTCGAATGTATCGCGTATCTTGCAGTTTGCGCCAGTCTACCGGATAACTGCCGTGAATTCTGCTCGCCAATTCGGTCAAAAAATGCACTTCTGGAATTAAGTCAGAATCTTTGAGGTGAGTTTCGCCTTCATCATTGAAACGTACAAAGTTATTACCAGATTCTACTGTTGTTTTGTGGGGATTTTCAAAGCGATTCAGCACGGGAATCACAATTGTATTGTGCTTTGCCAATCCGTTAAAATGCCCTAAGTTCGGTTTGGTTGCGAGGTAGATAATAGTTTCAATCTTACCTAAAGCGCGTTTTGCTTGAGTTGAATCTGGATTTGCCCCGTACAGGTTGCCGCCCAGACAGAGTAGTGTATCGACTTTGCCTGCATCTGCTGCTTCAATGAGCGATCGAGTATCGTAGCCCTTAACGCGACTGAGGGGACGATCTAACAACTTTTCTAAAGCGGCTTGGATTTCTTTTTTAAGATTCACAGTCACGCCCATAGAGCCGAATCCTTGGACGTTTGAGTGTCCCCTCACCGGCATCAATCCCGCCCCTGTTGTGCCGACATTTCCCGTCATCAAGGCAGTATTAGCAATGCTAAAAACATTATCTACGCCGTTTTGTTGTTGAGTAATTCCCATCGCCCAACCGAAGACAACTCGCTTTGAATTGCCGATAATTTTGGCGGCTTCCTCAATTTCTGCTTGCGAAACTCCGCAAGTTGTAGTAATAGTTTCCCAGTCGGTTTCGCGGGCGTGCTGCACTACTGCTTCCCAGCCTTCGGTGTGGGCTTGCAAATATTTTTCATCCAGCAATCCTTGTTCGATTACAGATTTTTGAATCCCAACAAATAGGGCAGTGTCGCTGCCGGGAATTGGTTGCAAGTAGAGCGAGGAAATATCGGAACCGGGGATGAGCGATTTGACGGGAAATGCTGGAGAACCAAATTTGACTAACCCGATTTCCATCACGGGGTTGATAATAATTATTTTACCGCCTTTGTCGCGGATTTTAATCAACTCGTTCATGAAGCGGGGATGATTGTAGGCAGAATTCGCGCCCGCGAGCACGACGCAATCTGCTTGCTTCAAGTTTTCTAGACTCACTACCGAGGTGCGGGTAGCAAACATTTCGCTTAACCCGGTGGTTGAGGGAGCGTGGCACAAATCCGAACAATCTGCTAAGTTATTGGAACCCATCGCCCGCATCATCAATTGCAGTAAAAAAGCCGCCTCGTTGGAAGAGCGACCGGAACTGTAAGATGCGACTCTTTCGGGGGTTTTACGAAACGCAGCCTCGGCAATTTGATAAACTTCTTCCCAAGAAATGCGATCGTAATGAGACGAACCAGCGCGCAAAATCATCGGGAAACTCAGCCTTCCCAGCCTGTCACATTCCATTGAAGTTAATTGCTGGAGTTCTGCAATATTGTGCTGTTCAAAATAGCTCGTCTTAACAGCAGGTTTAATTTCAGCGGAGATTGCTTCAACGCTTTTCATGCAGCGCTGAAGTTTTTCGCCCTCTTCATTAGTAAAGCCTCCTTTCTGCCCGCCAGTGCCCCAAGAACAGGACAAACAAGCACTATTGTGAAGCAAAGTTTTCCAAAGTTTCGGGCCTTCCGGGGACAAAGTATGTTCTGCCCAATATTCAATTACGGGTAAACCGCCACCAATGTCTGGTGTTTCCTCATTTTTTTCGTTGAAGGGCGGAACGGGTTGGATATTTTGGGAGTTGGTGTCCATGCGGTTTACCTTTTGTTTGAATTGCGGGTTGATGCGACGGGCGAACCGCCAAAGAAGTTAAATTTATGACTAAAATTTTACCGCAATTTTACAGCTTAAAAAACCTGTCAACAGATAGATGTTTCAATCTCTATTTAAAGCTAGGTTTGCAGCATCGGAAAGCAAGTCCTTCTTCATCCACATAAAAGCGAGATCGAGAGGGATAATCCTTGAGGGTTTACTTCTTTTTATTGAAGGCTTGCTTCCCAAACCCAAGACAAAGCATTCGATCGCCCTCAGTAACATTCGGGTCATTCTGCAAATAATCTCCCACCCATTCGCAACTACGAGCAATAATATTATTCAGTTCCAAATTTTGCAAAGGCAAGAGAATTATAGTCTTATCCCTATTAGCAAAAGCCAGAGTTTTGCTATCAGAACTAAAAGTAACGCTCAACACCCGATCGCCCAATTCCAAAGTTTTAGATAGCAGCGCCTTCCTACCGTTAAAATTCCACAGCTTAACAGTATTTCCCGCACTCGCCGCCGCAATCAACTTGCCGTCTGGACTGAAACTAACACTTTCCACAGTATCGCTGTGGTCTAGTTTTTCAGTTAAATTTGCCGCCGTTCCATCAAACGCCCACAAATAAACTTTTTTGTCAGCACAAGCAGCAGCAATCGTCTTACCGTCGGGACTAAAAGTCACATTTCTAACCGTATCTTCGTGGTTGAGAGTTGTCAAACGCTTCGCCGACGAACCGTTAAATTGCCAGAGGTAAACTTTTTTTTCTGCAGCAATTTCACCCACATTGTTTTTCCCGCTTTCCTTGTTGTCAGCAGCCGTAGCAGTAGCAATAGTTTTGCCGTCGGGACTGAAACTAACACTAATTACTGGATTGGTATGATCGAGTTTTGTCAGCAAAGTTGCTTTAGAACCGTTCCAGCGCCAGAGGTACAATTTGCGATCGGCACCGCTGGCGGTGGCAATTATCTTGCCATCTGGACTAAAACTCACGCTTCTAACAAGGCCGTTATGCTTCAAAGTATCTAACAGTTTCCCGTCTAAACTCCAAACTTTCACCGTTTTGTCATTGCTGGCAGAAGCAACAGTTTTATTGTCGGGTGAAAAGCTCGTCCAAGTTACAGAATCCTGATGACCTTTTAAGATTTTTAATAAACTGCCATCAGTGTTCCAAAGTCTCACTGTCTTGTCTCCGCTAGCAGAAGCAATTGTTTTGCCATCTGCACTAAAACTGACTTTGTAAACCCAGTCTTCATGTCCATATAAAATCTGATTCAACGGAGTTCTGTCCGGTTGCCAAATTTTTACCATTTTGTCCTTACTTGCGGAGGCAATCGTGCCGTCGCGACTGAAACTTACTGCCCTTACATCATCTTTATTTCCTCGAAAAGTGCTTAGCAATGTGCCGCTGCGACTCCAAACTTTTACCGTATCGTCGGCGCTGCCGGTGACAACTTTTTCGCTGTCGCTACTGAAACTCGCACTCAGAACTTCATCGTTGTGTCCTTTGAGAGTTGTGATTTCCTCACCCTTTCGGTTCCAAATTTTGGCTGTGGTGTCGGCACTGGCTGAGACGAGTTCTCGATTGTTTGGGCTGAACTTAACGCTGTATACAATGTCAGAATGTTTGGTTAATGTTTTGGGATTAATTTGAAATTTCTGGGTTTTACCTTGTCGGTTCCAAAGTTTGATAGTTTTGTCAGCACTTGCTGAGGCAATTGTTTTGCCGTCGGGGCTGAAACTCACGCCGAGGACCCAATCTTTGTGTCCGGTTAAGGTTTGCAGCAATTTTTTGTTTCCCAGATTCCAGATTTTTACGGTGTTGTCGTGACTCGCAGAAGCTAGGGTTTTGCCGTCGGGGCTGAAGCTGACGCTGGTGACGATATCGCGGTGGCCGGATAAAGTAGCGATCGCACTTTGGTCATTATCTACTTGCCAAATTTTAATTGTGCGATCGGCACTACCAGTCGCGATCGTTTTCCCATCCGGGCTAAAACTCACACTCGTCACAATATCGCCGTGCTTAAAAGTCTTTAATAACTTACCTTCTTTGCTCAACAATTTAACAGTTTTGTCAGCACTTGCCGAAGCAACAAAATTGCCATCTGGACTGACACTTACATCCAAAACAGACTTATCGTGCTGCTCGAAACGATTGCGTTCTTGCACTCCTGAAACAGCTTGTCTGAGCCTCTCAGTAATTTGATTTTTAGTATCCACAGGTAGCGCTGTACTTTTCTGAGAACCGCGACCGATTTTGATACTATTTTTCAACACTGCTAATTGATTTTGATCGTTAGAAACCACCAAAGCTTCCGATGCCGAATTCAAGGCATCTGTCCGACTTGTTTCCGCCTCTTGTCGCGCGCTTTCTGCTAATTTTGCTTGATAGAATGCCATCCCCGAAACTCCTCCGAGTACCAGCACTCCCAACACCGCCACCCGCAATTGCCATCTCCGACTTTTGTAAAGTTGAGCTTCCGCTTCGTGCTGTTTGTCTCGGGCTTGGCGCTGTTTATCTCTAGCTTCCGACAGCAAAGCATCTCGCTCTCTATCTTTGCGAATTTGGTCAATTTCGTCTCGGTTAATTTTGTTTTGCTTTCGCAGTTCCTCAAATTCAGCCTTGTTATCTAATTCCTGTTGCTGGCGAATGAAGCTAACTAAATAGTCGTGAACCAGTTGATAAAGCTCTGCCGGCAGTTCCATCCACTGAAAAACTAAGCCGGATTTTACTAACAGTTCTAAAACTAAATCTAACTTTTCAGATTCGGCAACTGTCGCTAAATCGGAGGCTAATTCGGCACGAGTTTTCAGGGGGCGAATCTCATTTTCATCTGTAAGGAAATACAAAACTCGGCGCACCGCCCCTTCATTTTCGGGGCCGCAATCTTTGATTACTTCTTCGAGGAAATTTTCGACTAATTTTTGTTTGGGATTGTTACCTAGTTCCTGATATTGGCTTAAAGTTCTAATGTTTTCTTGTTGCAGTTGAGCGCCGACAAGTTGTAGTTCGATCGGGCGGACTTCTCCCAATTCTCCAGCTAAATCTTTGACTAATTCTTCGATTAGCTCCGGTTCTAAGTTAAATTGCGATCGCTCAGTTAAAGTGTAAATTACCGAGCGCGCATCTGCTAGGGAAAAATTTCCCAAATAAAATAGAATATCTTTGCTAAGAACGTCCGCCAAAATATCATTATTGATGAATTTTGTTTGGTTTTTCGGTCGGGAAAATTCCAGCAAATAGTGCAGGTAATCTTCCCGCAAAGACAGGACGACTTTTAAATACTTGATTTTCAAACATTCCCGCAAGAAATCAAAAAATATCTGCCTTTCTGTTGGCTCTTTCCACACGAAAAAGAATTCTTCAAATTGGTCAAATATCAGAACTGTCACTAGATGTTCGGAATTGATTTGCAGTTCTTTGATAATTTTTTCGTATTCGATCGCCTGTTTTTTGACGATGATTTCTACAGGCTGTAAATCCTTAATTATCTCCAGATTTTCCGCAGTCGAAACAAGATTTGTACTGACTGCGCCTGCTGCTGGGGTCAAATCAACCTCTGCGGAACTCGGTACTGCTTCAGAACTTTCGAGATTGAATATTTCAGCTTTCGCAGCAGATAACTGTCTGGTCAATTCCTGGGGCCAGTTGTTGTAAACCTGCAGCACGATCGGCAAAACAGTCCGCATTTCTATCTTTTTTTGTCTAAGAGCGGGGACTAATCCCCCTGTGATAATTGAACTTTTTCCGACTCCAGACTGACCGTAAATTACTGTCAGTTTGTCGGGTGTATTGTTCATTCTATATATCAATCGGTTGAGGTCTTGTTCTCTACCGGAAGCAGTTATTTCGTCAGCAATGGTAGCAGGGACGGTAACTGTTTCGGCGGGATCTATCGCTTCTCTGTGCGGCTGCAATTTTCCGGCTCCAATAAAAGCTCGAAACCGATAGGTATGTTCTACTCCTCGATAGTCTTGCTTGATTTGAAATGCTTTGAGATATTCTCCCCGCTGAAAATAAACTACTCGCAGCATTTCTAAAACCCGCAAATACAGTTGCGGGTTGTAGCAAGGTTGGGTTTCCGAGCGAGCAAACTCTAAATGGGCGATCGCCTCTTCTATCTCGCCCAACTCGCTCTGAGCCTCTGCTAAAATTAATAGATACAAGCCTTTATGCTGCGATTTTACAGGCATTCCCTGTCCCGTCGCTTTTAATTTGGAGTTTAGAACCTCTAGAGCGATTAAAGCCCATTCTTTCGCCCCTTCCCAGTTTTTTTGCTCTAAGGCTACTCTAGCCAAAAAGCCATAATCTTGAGCTAAATTAACTGCTGAATTTTTCATATTTTGATGTAACCTCCGAGCTTTGATAGCTAAATTCCAGAGTGCATCCCAATCTTCTAAATGTTGCAATACTTCCCCGAGTTGATTGATGAATGTACCAACAGCATCCCACTGTCCCGCGCGTTCTAAAACATTAATACATTCCTGAAAATAATTCTTAGCTTCTGTCCAGTAAGGACGGTTATCGCTGCGGTTCTTTTCTGCTTGGAAGCGGTAGCAAAGACCGATGTGGAATAGCAGAATTCCTTCTAAGACCGGTGCGGGGTGAGCGGTAAATAATAATTCGCTAAATTCTGTTTCTGTACCCAAGAATGCTACTTGATATTTCCAAAAATCGAGACTTTTTTGATACAATTTAATGGCTGCATCGATGCGGTGAAAAGCATATTCTTCTCTGCCGCGAATAAATTGTAAATTTGCTTCGATGGCCGGTTCTAATCTGATGTTGCAAGTTTGCAAGTCTTGGCTGGCTGACTCTAGTTCTGTCAAAGAATTGGCTCCGAGAATGGCACAATTACTTAAGCGCCAATTGCCAGTTTCTAAAATGCTGGCAAAAATGCGATCGGCACTTTTGGCTAGAAAATCTACCAATTCGTCTGGGCCCTGCACAAATTCTACTGTTGTCGTCCAAGTCTCGATATCTGTTACTAACCGAATCATTTTTTTGAGTATTTTGTCTGTCACCCACAGCACTATGGGGAAGGGAAAGTTATTGCGAAATTCTTCCCTGACGTAGTTGGTAGAAGTCAGCACGCGATCGATCGCACTTACCGACTCCAATCCAAACACCATTAAAGCTGGCGGTCTGCTACCGTCAAGTTCGGTTTCTATCGTCGTGTAAAGAGTTTTAACAGATGTCGGGAGGACAATTTCTCGAATCTCAATCCCAGACTCCTCTCGCAATAGCCGTAGAGTTTCTTCTTTCATGGCACTATAATTGCACCGCACTAAAATCAGCGAAAATTGTCCCTGAGACATCGAGAGAGTGCGAGAGAGAGTTTGCAGCGAACTTTTGTTTTGCTGTGCTGCGGTGTCTTGGCTGCAGTGCGAGTTAATCATAGTCTTTGAAAATTATGATGGAATAGATGCTGTAGAAAGAAGAAAGTTCGGGAACGGATTTTAGCACCTTACGGATTGTCGGGTTTTTAAGCATGAATACCACTTTGATACAAGCGAGTTTGTTGCCACAAAACTAGCCCGATCTATGTCATCGTGCACGCATACTAACCTCAGAAATCCAAAACCGTTCGTAGTGCGGAATTAAGTCCGCACTACGAACCAAATGTGCTAAACTCAGAAACCCGGTTTCTTCTTATATTTCTCGTTTTTCCAAAACTCGTAAAAACCGAGTTTCTAGCTCCCCACGCCCAAGCCTTGAAACTGTCCGATTGTTTTACTAGATATAGTTAAAGCATACCCGAAAAAATACATACTCTGTTATTCGCATAAGTTCAGGAAAATCTGCTGGATTTTACTGATTGTTTTACCCTCGCACAGCGAGAATTATACCTATTGAAAAAGCCGATCGCACAAACCGCACAAATCTGACTCAATCATTCACATATCCCGGAAATTCGGCATTGTCTGGTGGACTGACCCCTGGCCGCACTGAGATAAACTACGGCTGGCGGCTCCTCAATAGTTATAGGTGGCAGATTTTCTGTCATAAATTTAGTAATCTCCATATCTAAGTTAGTAGCTGAAAAATCAGGTTGATCCCAATCCTCGCTTTCTTCAATGGCGATTGTTGTTGGTAGCGCCATCTCAAAATCTAGCTCGTCGCCAAAAGTTGAAACTTCTTTAATTGGATCGATTTTCTGAACAGTATCGGCGGCCAAAGCTTGATTTGTATTAGCCATTAGTGCGATCGGCAGTGCTATCATTGCACTTATCCTTTGTCGCGCCGTAATTTTCCGCATGAGATCCTCCTGGTATCAACTAAATTTTTCTCCTCTAAATTGAACATCCGCCACTACTTTAGATCCCTGTTATTAATGAATAGTAGTTTGTTGTCAGATAAAATATAATTCGAGCTTTGAAACTTCGCGCGAAGTTTGCACGGGCGGAGGCTGAGGGTATTTTGTCAAGGGTTCCTACTTCTGTTTACTACGTAAAAACTCTTAAACAGTCAGGTTTGCCAATTAAGTAATTCCCGAGCTCGATCGCCAGTGTCAATCCTAGAGTCAAAACGGTGAGAAGTTCGATCGCAGCCCCGCGCTGCCGCCTGCTAGCTGATTTGCCATACCATACGCACCGCAGATGTGTCAACAATTATATCTTAACATTTTTAATTTTTTGCAGCATTCTCGTTACCAGGAAGAGCCTGGTAACGCAGATCGGGGAGGAAGAGCCCTAAGCAAAGTCGAGAGGAATCCTACTTAGTCAAGCCGTGTTCGAGCGCGTAGCGAACCAACTCAGTACGGCTGTTAGTACCAGTCTTGCTAAACAAGCGGCTGACGTACTTTTCCACATTCCGCACGCTAGTTTCCAAACGGCGAGCAATTTCCTTATTCATCAAACCTTGAGCAACCAAATCCAAAACACTTTGCTCTCGCGGAGTCAAATCAATTTTAATCGGCGAAGCACTTTGGACGATCGAACTTCGCCCGCTCAACAAAGACTCAATTCTCGCCATTTGGCTAGCCAAAGCAGCAATATCAGGACTTTCAGCATTTTCGCCTGTCTCCTTAGCAGCCGCGCGGCGCGCCAACAAATTGGTGACAATTGCTACTAATTCGTCGGGATCGAAGGGTTTAGAAAGATAAGCATCGCAGCCGGCTTGATAGCCTTGAATGCGATCGCCCGTCATCCCCTTAGCCGTCAAAAACACCACCGGCAAAGCCTTATAACGAGGATCTTCTCGCACTTGCTTGAGAAACTGATAGCCGTCCACCTGCGGCATCATGATGTCTGAAATCACCAAATCAGGATTGTGTTGCTGCAAGAGTTCCCAGCCATCCCGAGCATTACTGGCAACCTCAACCGAAAAATTGCTATCTTCCAAATAAGCTTGTACCGCTTCCCGCAAGCCCGGTTCATCATCTACCAATAATAATCGTGCTGACATATCCGTTACCCTTACGTTTGATCGCTATTATCTTTGAACTTAGCTGAATTTAACTATTCTTGTCACTCCATCTATAGAAGCAATTCAAAAAATTGTGGTTAAACTCAAGAGTTTTGAGTTTTGTTTTGCTGCAACAGACAAGATTACCAAAATAGTTAGGAGTGGCTATGATATCATATCCGCTCAATTAACCGCAAAAACGCTTGGTTTGTAGTGCGAACTTAAGTCTGCACTACGAACTAATATTAGTATTGCGGTTAATCGATCCCAGATCAGCTAAAAACTCATCCCACAAAAATCTTTTTTTCTTGTGGGACTAAGATCCGCCCTAAAAGTTGATGAAAAGGACTTTTACAATCTTGTCTATTCTTGAACTATTCCGACTTAAACTTTTGAACGATCGGTCAAAATTTCATAACCGGTGTCCGTCACCAACACAGTATGCTCAAACTGAGCCGACATAGCATTATCCACCGTTACAGCAGTCCACTTGTCAGCCAGCGTCCGAGTGTACTTAGAACCCGCATTCAGAATCGGCTCGATCGCCAATGTCATACCCGATCGCAATTTCACATTCGGCATTTCGCGAGTGCGGAAATTGAAAACCGACGGTTCCTCGTGCAAATTGCGCCCGACACCGTGGCCGGTAAACTCCTCAACGATACTAAAACCGTTGCTTTTGACATGATCTTCGATCGCACCGGCGAGATCGAGCAAATAAGCTCCAGCCTTCACTTGTTCGATACCTTTATAGAGAGCTTCTTCTGCGACTCTAATTAATTTTGCAGATTCTGGTGTCACCTCCACAACTGCGATCGTGATGCAAGAATCGCCGTGAAAACCTTGGTAATATGCTCCCGTATCTACTTTCAGAACATCTCCGGCACGAATTACTTTTTTGCGGCTGGGGATGCCGTGAACAACTTCGTTATTAATGCTAGAGCAAATCGAGCCGGTGAAACCGTGATAGCCTTTAAAACTGGGAGTTGCACCCATTTCTCGGATGCGTTTTTCGGCATAAACATCCAAATCAGCAGTAGTCATTCCCGGTTTCACAATTTGCGAAATTTCTTTCAGTACGGTTGCGACAATTTTCGCCGCCTGCCGCATTATTTCGATTTCGCGTTCCGACTTAATTTCAATGCCTCGACGCTGTTTTGTGACTTGGGGTTGTTTCGTTGGCGCGGAAAGCAGACTGCTAAAAATATTCATGTATTGAATGTCAGGTAATTTTGTAGTTGAAAGGCAGGTTAAAGCAAAAAACGGTAAATGTCCGGTTTTTTGGGGAAACACCGGTGTCTTGTTCCGAACTGTCGATCGCTCGTCCTTTCAGCTAGTTTAATATTTTTCTTGGTCATCGGCACGGGAAAGGGGGATATGGGGAGAGGGATCGGGAGAAAGGGGGAGAGGGGGAGAGGATTTGAGGATTTGAGGATTTTTGATGTGCCGCCCGATCGCCCAATACAATTTAAATGCAGTACAACTTACCAAATCCGGCTTAGATACCCCGTCGCTGTCGATCGGCGATAGTTTTACTCTCAGGCGGTTTCAACCGCCGAGTCCCTTTGAGCCTCGGATCTGTGGCCTTTTAAATTGAATGATGCAACAGCTTTGAGGCCCACCGGATTTCTGAGGATTCCTGCGAGGTTGGCAATTCCTGCAATTAACTTAGTTACCTCAACAGGTTTAGATAAGTGCATCTGGAAACCAGCTTCCAGCGCTTGTCGGCGATCGGACTCTCTCACGTAAGCAGTCAGGGCGATCGCAGGCATTTTTCGCTCGCGCAGCACTTCCATTTCTTTCACCCGCGCGATTAACTCATAGCCGTCTGCTTGCGGCATTCCAATGTCGCTCAGCAGCACATCCGGCCAAAAACTCTCCAGTGCAGCTAGAGCCTCGGCCACCGATGCCGCCGATCGCACCACAGCTCCTTCCTCTTCGAGTACAGCAATCAAAAAGTCCCGCGTGTCATCGTCATCATCCACCACCAGCAATTGCAAATTAGCCAAAGTTGGCAGAGCCTCTGACACCTCATCGAGTTCAAAGCAATCATCAACAGCACCTTCCCCGTTTCCCTCAACAACTGGCAGAAAAACCGTGAATTTCGCACCCTCGCCCGCATTATTCTCTGCCCTAACGTTACCGCCGTGCTGTTCCACCAAGTGACTGACGATCGCCAATCCCAGCCCCAAACCCCCGTAAGACCTCGTTGTGCTGCTATCAGCTTGGCGGAAGCGATCGAAAACATAAGGCAGAAAATCAGGATTAATACCAATTCCGCTATCAATTACCTGAATTTGCGCCTCATCGCCCACTAACTCCAACCGCACATCTACTTTACCCCCTTCAGGAGTAAACTTAATCGCATTAGAAAGCAAATTCCAGACTACTTGCTGCAAGCGATCGCTATCGCCTATAACTTTACCAACCTTTGAGTCAGCTTGAAATACTATCACAATTGATTTTGTCTCTGCCAACGGTTTCAGAGAATCAATTGCCATTTCAATCACATTTTTTAACTGAATCGGATACAAATTAAAATTTAATTTTCCGCGCAGAATTCGCGAAACATCTAAAATATCTTCAACGAGTTGCGCTTGAGATTTAGCATTGCGCTCAATAGTCTCTAGAGCTTTATCAACCGTTGCTTGGTCAAACTTTTTTGCCCTAAGCAGCCTAGACCAGCCGAGAATCGCATTTAAAGGAGTACGGAGTTCGTGGGAGAGAATAGCCAAAAATTCATCCTTCATCTGGTTAGCTCTCTCAGCTTCTTGCCGCGCCACCTGTTCACGGATTAGTCGGCCGCGCTCTTCCTCTGCTTGCTTGCGGTCTGTGACATCTCTAACCGTACCAACGTGACCGATCAGTTTTCCCAAATCCGAAAACATTGGCGACGATTGTACGTTAATCCAACGCACATCTTCGTTATCAGCTAATCGAAACTCAGTCGAATATTCCTGACCTTCTTTAATCCAACCAGACCAATCTGCTACTACGCGATCGCGGTCTTCAGGATGAACCGAACGCTGCCAAACTGACACCAAACTTTCATCCAAAATTAACCCGGAAATCTCTTCACAGCGGGGATTCAGGTAAGTACAGCGACCTTCAACGTCAGCTAAGTAAATTCCCAGGGGCGAACAAGCACACAAAGTACGAAATCGCTCTTCACTTTTACTTAGTTCATTATTAACAGCAGCTAACTCTGTTGCTTGTCGCTTCACCTCAGCAGTTTTTTGGAACAATTCCACAAATACCTGCACCTTCGATGTCAATATTTCCGGTTCCAACGGTTTGAAGAGGTAATCCACCGCGCCCAGAGAATAACCTTTAAATACGTGGGTGTCATTACTGCTGAATGCTGTGATAAAAATAATCGGAGTCGATCGCGATCGATCTCTAGAGCGAATCATTGTTGCTGTCTCAAATCCATCCATTCCCGGCATCTGCACGTCAAGCAAAATTACCGCAAAATCTTGATGAAGCAGACATCTCAGAGCTTCTGCGCCTGAATTTGCCTTGACTAAATTATAAGACTGGTTCTTCAAAATAGCTTCCAGAGCCACCAAATTTTCTGAGCGATCGTCAACTATCAGGACATTTACTCGATCTTCGGGCTGCACATTCATAAATTTTTTAATTTTTAATTGTTAGCAAGTTGACCAAACAGGGAGCGATTTGAGAAAGGGGTAAAATCCAGTCTACTTCAACATTTGCGATCGCAGATGCAGGCATTGTCCGGCAAAAAGCAGAAGCCGGTTCCTCCACAAATGTCAATCCTCCTTCAGCTTTAATTTTTGCCAGCCCAGCAGTACCATCAGAACTAGCTCCCGTTAAAATTATGCCAATAGCGCGCTCCCCAAAGGCATCAGCAGCAGACTCAAACAGCACATCGATAGAGGGCCGCGCGTGGCAGACAGGAGCATCAGTTGATAGTGCAAATGTAGGAGAAACCCGACTGAGGATTGGGGATTTTGAATTGTCGATCGGCTCCACCGCCGCGCTCTTCCATGCTGTACCGTCGTTTTCATCAATGCTCAACTTCTCCACCCAAGGCAATTCTATGAGCAAGTGATAGTCAGCGGGAGCCAAGTAAACCCGGCCAGGTGCGATCGGCTCTTTGTCCTCGGCCTCCGTGATTTGGAGAGAGCTTTTCTGTTGTAAAAAATCAGTAAGCCTGTTGGGAGAAGTCTTATGGCGGTGTTGGACAATAACCACAGGTAAAGGAAAACTTTGTGGCAAATCTCCCAGCAGGACAGTCAGAGCATCTAGCCCTCCCAAAGACGTGCCAACAACCACTATCTCAAAAATATTTTTATTTAATTTTGCGGTAGATTTTGTCACTTCTTTCAACTGCTTCATAGTTTTTTTCATAAGGTGTAAAAGTGAGAGACTCCTGATGTCCTAATCCTAAAACTCCAAACATTCCCAAACTCTCATAAAAAAGCTTGTGTACCCGCTCTTGAAGCTGTGAATTGAAATAAATCAGCACATTGCGGCACACAATTACATTAAATTCATTAAAAGAAGTATCTGTTGCTAAGTTGTGGTGAGCAAAGACCATGTTATCTTTAAGTGAAGACCCAAAAATAGCATTTTCATAGGCAGCAGTATAATACTCAGAAAACGCTTTCTTGCCCCCTGCTTGGTGGTAGAGCTGCGTATATTCTTGCATTTGTTTCAAAGGAAATATACCAGCCTTGGCTGTTTTTAACACTAATTCGTTCATGTCGGTAGCATAAATTCGACAGCGATCGTACAGCCCTTCTTCTTGCAGCAAAATTGCCATAGAATAGACTTCTTCTCCCGTTGAACATCCAGCGTGCCAAATGCGAATAAAAGGATAAGTACGCAGCATCGGTACTACTTTTTTTCGGAAACTAATGTAAAATTTAGGGTCGCGAAACATCGTAGTTACATTAACAGAAACATCCACCAAAAAACGCTCTAAACAGGCAGGATTGTGGAGTATCTTTTCCTGAAGTCCAGAGACCGTGGTGAGCCGTTCCGAGCGAATAGTGTTCCAAATTCGACGCTTGATAGACGCAAGAGCATAATTACGAAAATCAAATCCGTAATAGCGAAATATTCCCTCTAGTAGGAGTTGAATTTCGATTGTTTCAAGTTCATGGGTTTCGGACATTAGTAATTGTTTGTTGACTGTTGACTGTTAACTGTTGACTGTTGATTGTTGACTGTTGATTGTTGACCGTTGACTGTTGACTGTTAACTGTTGATTGTTAACTGTTGATTGTTGACTGTTGACTGTTAACTGTTGATTGTTAACTGTTGATTGTTAACTGTTGATTGTTAACTGTTGACTGTTGACTGTTGACCGTTGACTGTTGATTGTTGACTGTTGACCGTTGACTGTTGACTGTTAACAACTAACAACTGTCAACTGCTTTCCTGTCAACTGCCAACTAACAACTGCCAACTAACAACTACCAACTGCCAACTGCCAACTGCCAACTGCCAACTGCCAACTGCCAACTGCCAACTTATTTCATCTATAAAGCCAAACGCGCAGCAGCGAGAGCAATTGTTCCGTATCAACAGGCTTCGTGATGTAGTCAGACGCTCCAGCTTCGATACATTTTTCCCGATCGCCCTTCATAGCTTTCGCAGTAAGAGCAATCATTGGCAGCGAACCGAATTGAGGCATCTTGCGAATTGCTTCCATTGTCTCGTAACCGTCCATCTCCGGCATCATCACGTCCATCAACACAATATTTATATCAGGCGTATTTTGCAACTGAGCAATACCCTCTCGGCCGTTTTCAGCAAACACAATTTGCATTAGATGGCGCTCCAGCATACTCGTGAGGGCGAAGATATTCCGCACGTCGTCGTCAACAATCAAGACTTTTTTGCCAGCGAGTGTCGAATCTGTTTGATACAACTGTTCTAGCATTTGGCGCTTCGGTTCCGGCAAATTTGCTTGGACTCGGTGCAAGAACAAAGCAGTTTCATCCAACAGGCGTTCGGGCGATCGCACATCTTTAATAATTATTGTTTCCGCCATGCGCTTGAGTTGAGTTTCTTCGGTTCTCGTCAACTCTTTGCCCGTATAAATAATAATCGGCAAACTTTTCAAACTCGGCTCTTGCTTGATCTGCTCGATCAGTTCAAAACCAGTCATATCTGGCAGTCCCAAATCGAGCACAATGCAGTCAAAATGCCCCGCCTTCAAAGTTTCTAGCGCCTCTGCACCGCTACCCACAGCCGTCGTTGAAACATCGTGATTGCCGATTAAATCCACAATGCTAAGACGTTGCGTTTCGTTGTCTTCCACAACTAGCAAATTTTTCACGGGGCGCTCCACAAAACCCTTAATATCAGTCAAAGCTTTGCTCAAAGCCTCATGACTGACAGGCTTTTGTAAATACGCGATCGCCCCTAACTGCAAACTGCGCTGCCGCCCTTCTTCAACTGATACAATGTGAACCGGAATGTGGCGCGTAGTTGCGTCGTGCTTCAGGCGATCGAGCACAGTCCAGCCATCCATCACAGGTAAATTTAGATCCAGCATAATCGCAGTTGGCTTAAACTCTCGCGCCATAGCCAAACCGATATCGCTCCGCAAAGCAACCAAAGCTTTAAAACCCTGTTCCTGCGCCATATCCACCAGAATCCGAGCAAAATTGACATCATCCTCGATAATCAAAAGGATGCGATCGCCACTCTCAATATTTTCTCGGTCATCAGATATTGTAACCGACGGATAAGGCGCGATGGGCAAATGGAAATTCGGCGAAGGAACAGTCACAGAAACACCAGGCGGCAACTGGGGCGTTGGGTTGTCGGT
Organism: Microcoleus sp. B4-D4; assembly: GCF_036705185.1. NCBI lineage: Bacteria > Bacillati > Cyanobacteriota > Cyanophyceae > Oscillatoriales > Microcoleaceae > Microcoleus > Microcoleus sp. B4-D4. The sequence continues at coordinate 261,869 of NZ_JAUBTX010000003.1, forward strand.
TCCAGAATCGCGATCGTTCATTATGCCAGATTCTTGATAAGTTTGCGGCAGATAAAGCGTGAATTTACTACCCTCACCAGCGCGACTCGTCAACTTAATTTCTCCCCCTAACAGATTAGCAATTTCTCTACTAATAGACAAACCCAAACCAGTGCCCCCGTATTTCCGGCTAGTGCTACCATCAGCTTGTTGGAAAGCCTCAAAAATAACCCTGTGTTTGTCAGCAGAAATCCCAATCCCCGTATCGCTAACCGAGAAAGCCAAAACAGTAGCCGAACTCGTTAAAGCTTCAATCTCTAAACTCCACCCTTCCCGCACTACTTCGACACGCAACTTCACCTCACCCCGTTCAGTAAACTTAAAAGCATTAGAGAGAAGATTCTTCAAAACTTGTTGCAGCCGTTTAGCATCAGTATAGATACCTTTTGGCAACCCAGCCTCAAGCTCTATTTGATAACTCAACTTCTTATCCAGAGCGATTTGGCGGAAAGTTCGATCCAAATGCTCTCGCAAATCCCCAAACAAAACTTGCTCAATATCCACCGACATCGTGCCCGATTCAATCTTAGCAAGATCCAAAATGTCATTAATCAGCTCTAACAAATCAGTTCCCGCCGAATAAATAGTGCGCGTGTATTCAACTTGCTTAGAAGTCAAATTGCCGTCAGGATTATCAGAAAGCAATCGAGCCAAAATTAACAGCGAATTCAGCGGAGTTCGCAACTCGTGAGACATATTTGCCAGAAACTCCGACTTATACTTAGAAGTTAGAGCCAACTGTTCGGCTCTTTCTTCCAGCAACGCCCTCGCCTGTTCGATATCTCGGTTTTTCCGCTCAACTTCCTTATTTTGCAGCGCCAACAATTCAGCTTGTTCTTCTAATTCTTCATTCGTTTGTTGCAACTCTTCCTGCTGATTTTTTAATAATTCCTCAGATGCGCGGAGCGACTGCGCCTGTTGTTCGAGACGCTTGTTAGTTTCCGTTAGTTCCTTTTGCTGAGTTTGCAACTCTTCTGTCAAAGACTGCGACTGTTTTAATAACTCTTCCGTCCGCATACTCGCCGCAATTGTATTTAAAACAATCGCGATACTTTCTGTAAGTTGGTCGAGAAATGTCAAATGTATTTCGCTGAAACGCCGGAACGAAGCCAACTCGATTACGGCCGTCACTTGTCCCTCAAACAAAACGGGTAAAACCACCACATTCAGCGGCGCAGCTTCTCCCAGTCCCGAGCTAATTTTAACGTAATTGTCCGGTACTTCCGTCAACAGGATTCGTTCTTTTTCCAGGGCGCACTGTCCCACCAAACCTTCGCCTAAATTGAATCTATTTCCTAGATGCTTGCGTTCCCGGTAGGCGTAGGTACTTAACAGTTTTAGGAACGGATCGTGTTCTACAGATTCCATCAAAAAGAATACACCATGCTGAGCAGAAACCAGCGGTGTCAGTTCAGATAAAATTAGTTTAGAAACAGTTTCTAAATCCCGCTGACCTTGCAGCATTCGAGTGAACTTAGCCAGATTTGTTTTCAGCCAATCTTGCTCAGTATTTTTATGCGTTGTCTCCCGGAGATTGGCGATCATCTGGTTGAGATTATCTTTGACAACGGCAACTTCTCCTTCAGTAGCGACGGAAATTGACCTCGTTAAATCGCCTCTGGTAACAGCAATTGCGACTTCGGCGATCGCCCGCAACTGAGTAGTCAAATTCGCCGCCAATTCATTCACATTGTCCGTCAAATCTCGCCACGTCCCAGCCGCACCGGGAACCTTCGCCTGACCCCCCAATTTTCCTTCAATTCCCACTTCCCGCGCCACTGTAGTAACTTGATCGGAAAACGTCGCCAGCGTATCGATCATCTCGTTAATCGTATCAGCCAGAGTCGCAATTTCTCCCTTAGCTTCCAGGATTAATTTACGCTTCAAATCGCCATTCGCCACCGCCGTCACAACTTTAGCAATACCCCGCACTTGCGCCGTCAAATTCTCCGCCATCGAGTTTACATTGTCGGTTAAATCTTTCCAAGTCCCCGCAACTCCTTTTACTTCAGCTTGACCGCCCAATTTACCCTCAGTTCCCACCTCCCGCGCCACCCGCGTCACCTCAGAAGCGAAGGAATTAAGCTGATCCACCATCACGTTAATAGTATCTTTCAACTCCAGAATTTCGCCTTTAACATCAACGGTAATTTTCTTAGACAAATCTCCATTTGCTACCGCCTTCGTCACTTCCGCAATATTCCGCACCTGCGCCGTCAGATTCCCGGCCATCAAATTCACTGAATCAGTTAAATCTTTCCAAGTTCCCCCTACCCCGCGCACGTAAGCTTGCACGCCTAATTTGCCTTCGGTTCCTACTTCCCTAGCAACTCTGGTTACTTCTGAAGAGAAGGAACTCAACTGATCCACCATGACGTTAATCGTGTTTTTCAGTTCGAGAATTTCCCCTTTGACATCGACGGTAATTTTCTTGGATAAATCGCCATTGGCTACAGCGGTTGTCACTTCAGCAATGTTCCGAACTTGTGCTGTTAAATTCCCGGCCATCGAGTTAACTGAATCTGTTAAATCTTTCCAGGTTCCTGCTACTCCTCTAACTTCTGCTTGCACGCCTAATTTCCCTTCTGTTCCCACTTCCCTAGCAACCCTAGTTACTTCTGAGGCGAAGGAATTTAACTGGTCAACCATCGTGTTGACAGTGTTCTTTAACTCTAGGATTTCACCTTTAACATCAACAGTAATTTTCTTAGATAAATCGCCATTTGCTACAGCAGTCGTCACCGCCGCAATATTCCGCACTTGCGCCGTCAAACTACCGGCCATAAAGTTAACACTATCCGTTAAATCCTTCCAGGTTCCTGCTACGCCTCGGACATCCGCTTGACCGCCGAGTTTACCTTCCGAACCTACTTCCCTCGCCACCCGCGTTACTTCTGAGGCGAAGGAATTAAGTTGATCCACCATCACGTTAATGGTGTTTTTTAGTTCTAAAATTTCGCCTTTAACCTGTACCGTAATTTTCTTAGATAAGTCACCGTTAGCAACAGCAGTCGTCACATCAGCAATGTTGCGGACTTGGGCTGTTAAATTGTTGGCCATCGAGTTAACAGAATCAGTTAAATCTTTCCAGGTTCCTGCAACTCCCTGGACTTCGGCTTGTACGCCTAATTTGCCTTCGGTTCCTACTTCCCGCGCCACTCTGGTTACTTCTGAGACGAAGGAATTTAACTGGTCAACCATCGTGTTGACGGTGTTTTTTAACTCCAGAATTTCACCTTTAACATCAACAGTAATTTTCTTAGATAAATCGCCCTTAGCCACAGCGGTTGTCACATCAGCAATGTTGCGGACTTGTGATGTCAAACTGCCGGCCATGAAGTTAACGCTATCAGTTAAATCTTTCCAAGTTCCCGCAACTCCTTTAACTTCTGCTTGACCGCCAAGTTTACCTTCGGAACCAACTTCTCTAGCAACTCTGGTTACTTCTGAGGCGAAGGAATTTAACTGATCCACCATGATGTTAATCGTGTTTTTCAGTTCAAAAATTTCGCCTTTAACATCGACGGTAATTTTCTTAGATAAATCGCCATTGGCTACAGCGGTTGTTACTTCGGCAATGTTGCGGACTTGGGCTGTTAAATTCCCGGCCATTGAGTTAACTGAATCTGTTAAATCTTTCCAGGTTCCTGCAACTCCCTGCACTTCTGCTTGTACGCCTAATTTGCCTTCGGTTCCTACTTCTCTAGCAACTCTGGTTACTTCTGATGAGAAGGAACTCAACTGATCCACCATGACGTTAATCGTGTTTTTGAGTTCGAGAATTTCTCCTTTAACATCGACGGTAATTTTCTTAGATAAATCGCCATTGGCTACAGCGGTTGTCACTTCGGCAATGTTGCGGACTTGGGCTGTTAAATTACCGGCCATTGAGTTAACTGAATCTGTTAAATCTTTCCAGGTTCCTGCTACTCCTTCCACTTCTGCTTGTACGCCTAATTTGCCTTCGGTTCCTACTTCCCTAGCAACTCTGGTTACTTCTGAGGCGAAGGAACTCAATTGGTCTACCATTGTGTTGACAATTTTGGCTGTTTGAAGGAATTCCCCTTTGAGTGGTCTTTCTTCTATTTCTAGGGGGATGGTTTGCGATAAATCTCCTTTTGCTACGGCCCGAATTACTCTGGCGGTTTCTGAGGTTGGTTGCACTAAATCTGTAATTAGGGTATTGACAGAATTGACGCTAGCTGCCCAGGAACCTTCAACGTTGCCGATGGTGGCCCGCTGGGCGATTTTGCCTTCTTTGCCGACAACTGCGCCGATGCGATCGAGTTCGGCGGCCATTCTCTGATTGAGTTCGATAATGTCGTTAAGTTCGTCAGCAATTTTCCCGGCTAGACCTGTTTGGTCTATGGGCATCCTAGCTGAGAAGTCTCCTTTTTTGACAGCTACTAAGGTTCTGAGTAGCTGTTTGGCATAAACATTATTTGGATTGGGTTTTGTTAGTTCTGCAGTTGACATTACTGTTACCTTTGGGGAGTTGGAATGGGTTTGGCGCGGCTCGAAGGCGTTGGTGGTGGAAGATATCTGGCTTGCGGGCGGCAAGCGTCGCTCTAATCAGTTTTTTTGAGATGGTATTGTTATTGTTTGACTAAATTAGTGGCTGATTGCTTCTGTCAAAAGGTTGATGGTAAATTGGCATGGATCGGGTAATATAATATCCTGTTGATTTACCGCAATAAGTAAGGTTTGTAGTGCGGAGTTTAGTCCGCAGCCGGAGAACGGAGGGTCGTCCGCACTACGAACCTCAATAAGTAAGGTTTGTAGTGCGGAGTTTAGTCTGCAGCCGGAGAACGGACGGTCGTCCGATCGCGCGATCGGTGTTTATGATAGTAATCTACTTACCAAGTGCGATTATTTCCAATTTTGCCACGAACTATTGAAGATAGAAGTACCCGGAAATGCGATCGGGTTTTTATCTTGCTGCAACCGCAATTGCAAAGCCTCTAAATTCGGCTCGCGGGCGGGTAATTCGTCTACTAATTCATAGGGTAAAATCCGATTTTCTAGGGAAAAAGCAGCGGTAATGCCCGCCGCAGCGCCGGCAGACCATTCAAAAGAATGCACTCGATAAGCCGCCGCCGCTGTGTGGCTAGTAGCAATACTTTTACCCGCAACTAACATATTATCAATTTTTTGAGGGATCATTGCCCGCAGCGGTATTTGGAACGGATAAGCTTGTCCTTGGCCTTTGCGAGTGCCTTCGCGTTCGGTGTTTCCCGGCGCTTCCGGCGGGCTGTTGGTCATGCAGGGGTGAAAGTCGATCGCGTAATGACCGATACCCACACTATCAGGATAAATCCGGGCGCGCGATCGAGATTTCGTCTCCTCAACAGACTGAGTTCCCACCGCCAAAGCCGGCGCGTTCAAACCACCCACAGCCAACCACAAATCTCGGTATTCTTCTTCCGACAAATTCTCGCGGTAAAAATCAGTCCTAAAGTCAGTCCGAGACATATCAACTTCCCACACTGTAAAACCTTGAGGTTGAGTCAAAGTCGGCCGCCCAACAATCCGCCTGCCTTCCCGCATATAAGGATATTTAGAAAGTCCGTGAACAGTCCCCATCGGCGTATCCAAACCGCTCAAAAAACGATTGTTTGGATAAGGCTTTTTCACTCCATTACCTAATTGCGAGTCAGTAGTTCCTGCTACCAACCAGTAAAAAAAACCTTTAGCATTTTCTTCGCCACGGCGCAAAGTTTCTGTTCGCAAACCACCCATCCATGCGCCCGGTTGCAGTTGACCGTTAGCCTCCAATTGCGCGCGAGAATAAATTAAATTATCCTCAGCAGAACCGGGACGGTAGTCATTCCCCCAAGTCCAGTTTTGCATGGAAATATCCCCAGGATAAATCGGGAATTTCTTGGGGTCGGAAGGGCGCGGCTCATCCGGTCTCATGGTTTTAATTTGGCGGTAGCTGAAAACTAGCGGAAAGCTGGCTAATCTCGCCAGTTCGTAACTGTAGTAAGGAGCGTATTGTTGATAGAAAGACGGCATTTGATGCTGCTGCGGTTCCTTCGTTGCTTCCATCGCAAAGGTGTAGGTAAAACCTTGTGTGCAGTAAGGGTCGCCTTCGGGGCTGGCGGAGGAAGGTTCGAGAGGGGAACGCGGGTCAATTCCGAGGCGGTAGGGAACATCGGCAAGTCCGATTAATTCGCCTGTTTCGGTAGCATCTACAACGAACCAATCTGCACCTCTAGGTTTTGAATTTGATTGGTTAGGTGGTTTGGGAATAAACCGAATAATAGTTTTGTTAAATCGCGCCGAATTTTCGTAGCGATAGGCATCTTCGATGGTTTTAGACAGGGTTTCGGTGTTGATTGGCGGGGTGTTTTGGGCGGGTTTGTGTTGAATGGCGATCGCACTTTTAATTTGTTGTCCGCCAACGGCATTCTCCGCCACAGCCGGAGTAATTGCTAGTTCTTTAATTACGGTATTAGGAAACCATTTCAGCTTACCATTGCCTTTTTTGGCAGCATCTTGTAAGATGCCAAATAAAATTTTGTGGCCGTCGTAGGGCATGAAACAGGAATAGCTAACCCAACAGCCGCCGGGATTTAGTCTCCCGTAATGTTCTTTGATTCGCCGCCGCAATTCTAGGTAGCCGCGGGGGTAAAATAAGAGCGATCGCTGAGTTTCTCTTTCATCGAGTGCGGAAGTTCCTTGGGAGGAAATTTGACCGCCTACCCAGTCAGTAATTTCCGTGATGCAAACGGTGCGCCCCGCCAGCAAACCTTCGTAGGCGGTAGCCGCACCTGCAAGCCCGCCGCCTGCTACGAGAATGTCGCAAGTTTCCTCTTTGTCGGGATTGCGAGTCGGTGCGGCGAATGTTGGGGTAATAACTGAGATTGAGGTAATTAGGCTGAGGGTGAAGGTGACGAGCGATCGACCTTTGAGCGAAAACATATACTTCGGAAGTTTCATCAGAAATTTTAGGTTAAATTTTAACACAAGTCAATACACTTACAGCCAATGACCAAAAAGTGAATGAATTTCTATAATACTGGTATTTCCCGGTGCGATCGGGGCGGTTTTTTTATTTTTGCGTAACATTACTTGCTACAACACCTTTTTAACATCAGGATTAACCCAATGAACAACCTAATTAGATTGTACAGATTATTGCTACCTTTTGATAGTTTAACAATTTCGACTAATTTAACTTATTCTGAAGTTTTGCAAAAGTTGGATAAAATTATTGAGCCTCCTCAAAAAATCAGAATGGCATGGCAGTTGCAGAAATCCCATAAACCTTATCAAGGAACATTTTCAAGAAACACTTTCAAAATCAGCCGTATCGTGTCTACTTACAGAAATTCTTTTTTACCCGAAATTACCGGGGAAATCCATCCTCAACCCTTTGGTTGTTCCATACAACTTAGCATGAAATTACACCTAGCTGTCATAGTATTTATGATTGTTTGGATGTCGCTGCCAGGTAGCATCGGGATGCTGGCATTATTAGTTTGGTTGGTCGAGCGCTCTGTCGGGCTAATATTTCTACCTCTTTTTGGAATGTGTATTTTTACATGGTTTTTGTCCCTAATTTGCTTTAAAATAGAAGCAAAAAAAGACATCAAATTCTTTTCACATAAATTCAAATATAGTAGTTGAGAACATAATTTTAGCAAAAATTACATTTTAGCAAAAATTACATTTTTTTGTAGCACTACCCAGCAATCAAAACTAACTCTAACAAAAACTTATGCAAGGTGAAACTCAGTTTCTCTTTCATCTGACTTGAATTGTCTAAATCATTTATTGATGCAGAAACCGCAGATGTCAGGCAGATAAATACAGATGCAACGCAGATAATTTTAAGATATTTTGGGAAGGAGTGCAATGCAGGTCGATCCAGTGCGGAAGTTCCCTGAGAGGAAATTTGACCAGCGAGTCGGAATTTCCGTGATGCGCGCTGTGCGCCACGCTAGCAAGCCTTTTTAACTGCCGATTAGTTGATTGTCTCGATTGCGAGTCGGCGCGGCAAATGTTGGGGTAATAGCTGAGATTGAGGTAATTAGGCTGAGGGTGAAGCTGACGAGCGATCGACCTTTAAGCGACAATAGATACCGTCGCAGTTTCATCGCTGGTTGGGGCATTAATCTTGACATCAGCGAAAAATATTCATAGCATTTAAATGTTTGTTTTGCAGTATACTGGTATTTTGCGGTGCGGTCACGGCAAAATTGTTTTATATAATCCGAATTAATACCATCTACCACTATCTAAAATCAGGAGCGAGCTTGTGCTCAAAATAGTCAAATTTTTTAGAGCGTTGATTTTTTTTGAGAGTTTAACAATTACGACAAGTTTAACTTTTTCTGAAGTTTTGCAAAGGTTGGACGAAGTTGTCACTCCTCCCAAACTTTTTAGAATCATTCTACCCTTCGCCCAGCCACCTGCAAAACCTTATGAAGGCACAATTTCGGGAAATACCTTCCAAATCAATCGCATTGCGATCGGCCGCAATTTATTTTTGCCAATTATCAAAGGAAATATCGATTCTCAACCGTTCGGTTGTTCCATCAAAATCAGGATGGTATTGCATAAAATCGTGCTAGGATTGATGATTCTTTGGCTGTGGACTACTGGCAGTATTGGAACGTTTTCTTTATTTGCTTGGTTTGTCGAACCATCGGTGGGAGCAATATTTTTGCCAATTCTAGGAATGTTTTTTTTGGCCTGGCTTTTGTGCTTAATTCCCTTTAAAATAGAAGCAAAAGCAGCCAAAAAACTTCTATCAATTCTTTTGACATAAATCAACTTATTGCTACTTATTCTGATGATCTATAAAATCTAAAAAAATTCGCGTCAATCCGCGTTCATCTGCGGTAAAAAACCATCAAATTTATGCGTCACAACCAACTCAAACAAAAAATCAAACAAGGCGAAACTGTTCTCGGTTTATTCATGAACTGCGCCTATCCCGCATTCATAGAAATCTGCGGTCATGCTGGATTTGATTTTGCCGTCATTGACATGGAACACGGCCCGTTGCACCCGCTTGCTGCTGAAGATTTGTGCCGCGCGGCAGACTGCACCGGCATTGCACCGATTGTTCGCGTCCGCAAAAACGACGGGCCGCAAATTCAACGAGCTCTCGACATCGGCAGCGCGGGCGTTCAAGTACCTCAAATTGAAAGCAAAATTGATGCGGAAATGGCTGTCAAAAGTGCTAAATACAGTCCTCTGGGTTCGCGCGGCCTTTCCTTTGCTACGCGGGCGGGACTTTACACCGCCGCAGGTACAAATATCACGGACAAACTCAACGAAGAATCGTTAGTTGTGATTCATGTCGAAGGTAAAGGCGGTATCGAGAATCTGGCAGAAATTGTTACTGTGCCGCAGGTTGATGTGATTTTTCTGGGGCCTTACGATTTGTCGCAGTCGATCGGCATTCCCGGCCAAGTGCGCGATCCCCGAGTCATCGACATGATGCAGGAGGCGGTACAAACCATCCGCAGTGCAGGCAAAGCGGCGGGTACTTTTGCCGAAAACCCCGAAATCGCCCAGCAGTGGATTGATGCTGGCGTTCAGTACGTTGCACTTGGGGTGGATGTGGCCGTCTTCCTGCGGGCCTGTCAGTCGCTGGTGAAAGCGGTCGATCGATTTTAGATTTTAGATTTTAGATTTTAGATTTAGATTGCGGGAATGAATTCCTGTGCGCGTCGCTCGAATATCGTTTGCCATCTTTACGATATCTTTGCAATTTTTGTATTTTTTTTGATGACACTTACAAAAAACCTAAGCTAGACTAGAAACATACACCTCCTTAAGGCAAAAATAGGGAGGGGAGCAAGGCTTCAGGGAGAAAAATATATGAAAACGGTATTAGAATCCATTCATTTGGATTATGCTTTCATGTTTACTTTCAAAAAAGTAAACTCGATTAAGCTAGAAGGTTTCAAGGAGTTTTTTGACGATATGCCTGTCGATCCGTATGTCAAAGGTAAGTATCGTTCGAGAAGATTGTCGCGGTTTGCAGTCAACGGAAATGATTTAGTTAAGTTACCTCACGGCTATTTGTTTCAAAGTAAAGAATACAATCCGGTGGTGGGCGATATCAGGCGGGAATTTGCCGAATTGGACGATCGGCTAATTGCCTTTGATAACTTCAAACAACTAATTTTTGCTTTTTTCGACTCCTGCAAAATTCACCCGGAAGCTGAAATCGGAGTGCATCAAATCAGGACGACTTGTTCGCCGCACAATTTTGGCAACCCCGCACCGGAAGGCATTCATCAAGACGGTACTGATTTTATCGGGATTTTCTCGGTCGATCGCACTAATGTTGTGGGCGGCGAAACGCATTTGTATTTGGCTAAAAAAGAGAAGCCTGTTTTTAATAAAGTTCTGCAGCCGGGAGAGTTGTTGCTGGTTGACGACCACCAATTTTTCCACTTTACTACGCCGATTAAACCGGAATTGGAAGCGGTGGGAACCAGGGATGTCTTTGTGCTGACTTCTCCGAGTTTGCTGATCGATTGAGGAGAGTTGGGAAATTGGGCGTCTTTCGTTCGATCGTTCGGAATGCGAGTCCTCTCTCTGGCGTTTAGTCGAGTTGCAAAAGTCAAATTGACTCCCCTTATTCCCCCCTTATTACAGGGTGGAGCCATGTATTCCCACCAAAGTACATAAGAGCGGCGAAAACCGTCGAGAGTTGCTGGTATGTTGGGCGCATAAAACCAATCCGGTGTTTCTGCGCCTTTCTCTGGCGGGTCGGTTTCTCGCCAGTAAATGCCACAATCTTGCCCGATCGCATATTGTCCCTCTGGATGCAGTCGCTCGACAACTGGCCCGATCGAATCTGTCAGAATGATGCTCTGGGGATGCTCCTGAAAATTTTTTACAAATCTACCGTCTTCGTCTGGCAGTTGGGTATGGTCGGGGAATGCAGGAGGAAGATTTGTAGCAGTTATTGTCTCATTCATAGCCTTTTCCGTGCAGTTATTGTTCATTGTACTGCGAAATTTTAGAGCAATCTAATTTGAAACTTTAGCTAATATTCGCTAATATGGAAAAGCGATCGTAAAAGGTAAGTCAAATGGTTGTCGCAATTTCTAAAGCAGGATTGGGTACAGGTGCGGCTTTTCTGTCAAACGTGACATGGGAGACTCTGGAAAAGTTGGATGCAGATTTGGCGGACACTGGGGCACATTTAACTTATTTGGATGGGTGTTTAGAAATTATGGCTCCTTTTTCTGAGGAACATGAAGAATCTAGAAACACTTTAGATCAGCTTTTAGAAATGTATATGCGGACGAAGGACATTCGTTTTTATGCCCGTGGTAGTACAACTATCGGGATGAAGGAGTTGGGTGCACGGAAGGAACCAGATGAGTCTTACTGTTTGGGTACGCGCAAGTCGGTTCCAGATTTGGCGATCGAGATAACAGTGACGAGTGGTGGAATTGATACGCTGGAAATCTATCGTCGGGTGGGTGTGCGGGAGGTTTGGTTTTGGGAGGATGGGGTAATTTCGGTTTATTGTTTGCGTCCAACGGGGTATGAGTTGGTGAGCAAGAGTGAAGTTTTGCCGGAGTTGGATTTGCGATCGATCGAGTTTTATTCGCGGATGGCGGATCAATATGATGCGGTGAATGCTTTTATGCGATCGATGTAGAAGTTGAGAAGCTACTATATAAACCCGGCGGTTGAAACCGCGTCTACACAAACAAAGTCTGCCTCCGCAGACTAAGAAATATAAAGGGGTGGAATGTTACTTAGATTGAATGTATTGTTGAAATACACGATTAATCTGAAACTTGGATCGCCCTCCTACTAACACTTTTTCCACTAAGCCGCGTCGGGCTAAAGATTGTATGGCTTGCCAAAATTCAGATTTGGATAATTTACTGTCAGCAGGTTGTTGTGAAATATCTACAGCTTCATCTTGAGTTGCTAACCAGTAGCTTACCTTGTTTTCGGATTCCGATAAACGCTCTAAGTGAGATTCTAAAAGTGACTCTAAATCGCCTAAGTAAATATCATTTTCATCTGCTAAAAACCGGGAAGCGCTAGCGTCAAATAATTCGATAATTGTTGAGGCGATGATATTTAGCCAGGAAGGATGACCTTGATAAATGCCGATTAAGTCTGGCCATTTTTCCTCATCTGTCAATTCTTTTTCTCTAAGAATTTCTGCCGCTTGTTCTCCTAACCCTTTGAGGTGTAAGGTTTGTGTAGCTTTGTTTCCGGCTTCTAAAGCAGTTATTTCTCTGGGTTTTTCCCAACTGAGGAGGATTAAACAACTCTGATGAGAGGATGTGGCAATTTGTTTGAAAAATTTGCCGTAGTCTTCATAGTCTGTTAAATATTGACCTGCTAATTGATTGCTTTTAAAAATATTCTGTACGTCATCAAGGATTACTAAACAGCGAGAAGATCGAAAATAATCGATGATTGTGGGTAATGGGGTTTGTGGCGATCGCCCAAAAGATTGCTTGAGTTCGGTTTGGAGGGTTGAGAGTGTGGGAGTGTGGCTGAGGCTGCGCCAAATAATGTAATCAAATTCGGTTTGAGTTTGTTCGATGAGTTTGAGGGCGATCGCACTTTTGCCGATTCCACTTAAGCCGCAGACGGTAATCAGGCGGGTGTGGGCTTGTAATATCCATTGTTTGAGGGTGGAGAGTTCTGAAGTGCGATCGTAAAAGCTGGTTAATTCGGGTGCGTCTGTTAAATCCATGATTGGGGATTGATTTTTATTTTGGGGAGAATCTGGGGGATTGGGCGATTGTGTTTCTGCATTTTTAATATTTTGTATAAATTGACCACAAATAACATTATCAATTTGTAATAAAGAGTCATGTAAATGAGAAATGTTAGAAACCCTATATTTTTTCTCTACCTTGGAACGAAAATTTAATTTATTAAGGTCTTTTCCTAACTCCTCACGCAACTTTTCCCATAACTTAGCAGCTTCTTTTTTAACGTGAGATTCACTACAATTAAACTCTTTAGCTATTTGAGGATATTTTTGTCTTTGCCAAACACCGGATAGTATTGCTTCCTGTAGGGGTGTGAGATTTTCTCCAGTTTTGTCAAAAATTGAATTATTCGCCCATTCTACGACATCTTCAACATTCATGCGTCAGGGTTGAGTGAGGTTGAGTGAACTATATCCTACTAAATCCTACTTTGTCAACTGAATTATACCAACTTATACTAAATTGGTTAAGGATAGTTAGAAAACTTGGGTGCTAAATCCGACCGTTTTGAGTTGTCATATTTTATCTAAAGTATTGCAAAATAAAATTAGAGTATATGCTATAATTCTATCTATAGTTTTACTCATATCTATCTAGCGTGCGTAGATTCTGTAAATAAAAGCTCTAACGATTATGGAAGTTATCACAAAATCTTACCAACCTTGGCTCGAAAAATGGCGCAACCATCGCTTTCAAGCTATTCTGTTAATATGTTTCTTCCTCTGGACACCGCTCCTAGTTTTGGAAACTTTGCAGGTGCAAAATTCTTGTCATCCGATGATTAATTGGTCTAATGATTTACCACCAGAATGCCAATCTAAACAACTTAAGGTTAATAAACCTGTGATTGCCGAAAAAACTCCTCATCGAGGAGAGGAGCAACCCAAAAAACCGATTCAGGAATCATTAAAACAAATCATAGACTCTGCCAAACAGCATCCTGATCTTACTGGAGCAAGTATTGGAATTGCTTTTGCAACTGGTGCAGCCCTCGCTAGTACACCTTTAGTTGTTACCGTAGGAATTGGTATTGCTCTATGGTTAGCTATCAGAACAGCCCTTTCTCCTTAAAAAGCTAAATCAAAGCCTGATCTAACTTGTTCACCATAACTTTCTTTAAGGAGCGATTTACTAAAAATGGAACCTGTTTCTAATGAATCTCAACAACCTTCTAACCTAGCACATAATCCCTTAAATACTGATTCGCAAGTTCTTCCTTCTGCTACAGGGCAACTTCAGCAAAATTCAAATAGCCCAGAATTCCCATCGTTGTCACTAAGCTTTTTGGGATGGCAAATTTTAGCAGGTAGATGGGCTGTTCTGGGAATTGTAGTAGTTGCTACTGCGTGTACATTTTTTCTCTTAACTAAAGGAAGCGAATTTTGCTTCTTCAGCACTTGTAGTATGGGCGATACTGGGGGATCTATTGCTAATAATTTTTGGGGATTTTTAGGGGGGACAGCAACTCTAATAATCCTCACTAATGTGTTTGGTGTCGCGCTCGTTCCTGCTGTTGCTGCGGCAATGGGAATTTGGTTCTTGATGCAAATTTCACTTCATTAATTTCTGAGAGTAATATTACTTTTTTCCCAAATATGAATCTAGTTGAAGTTGATAATGTCTCGAAATCATTCTACAAAGGGTTTGGTGTCAATCAAATCATTAAGGATATCAATCTAACGGTAAAGGAAAATGATTTTATTGTTTTGCGCGGTGAAAATGGAGCAGGCAAATCTACATTACTTAATTTAATTCTCGGGCTATTAAGACCTAGTAGTGGACAGATTAAACTGATGGGACTTGCACCAGATAACTCTTTTTCTAAAATTTTCTTGGGGGTAGTTTTGCAAGACACTCAAGTTCCCCGAAAAGTCAAAGTTAAAGAATTAGTTGATCTCCTGCGAAGCTATTACCCCAACCCTCTTTCAAGGGAAGAGATCATGAATAAAGTTAATCTCACATACAAGGAAGATGCTTGGGCGACTGATTTATCTGGGGGGCAAAAGCAGCGACTCTACTTTGCTCTCGCTTTGGCAGGAAATCCTCGGCTTCTCATCCTTGACGAGCCAACGAGGAACTTAGATGATAAAGGCTATGAAGAATTCTGGAAGCAAATAAAACTTTGTCGCCAACAGGGAATCACCATTTTGATGGTGACAAACAATAAATCGGACTCGGATAAACTGGATACTTTAGCTACTCGGTACATTACTCTGCACAACATCTCTGAATCTTCGCAAAAAATCCAATTAGTTGAAGAGTTTGGGATTGCTAAATCAGAAGAAAAGTTAGATTCTGTTGCCGTCCCTGAACCAGTGATAAATAAATCCGATCCTGTCAATCAAAACATTTTGGCAATTATCAAAAACCAGCTTTTTTTTGAAATACTACAATTTATTCGGACTCCTCTGTTTCTCCTTGCCACTCTCAGCTTACCAGCTTTTGTCCTCCTATTGCAATTTATACCTAATATAACAGAAGATTTTGAAAGACAAGCTATAATTTATATTTCTGGAATTATATTGTTTCTAATTGTTATTGAGCGTATCGGCAAACGAATTGCTGTTGAGCGCTCTGAAGGATGGCTGAAATTGTTGAGGACGACACCTTTACCCCCAGTCGCATACATAGTAGCAAAGATAGGGACAGCCCTCCTACTTTGTACCGTCAGTCTCATACTAATTTTTGTGCTGGCAAGCTGGCAACTGCAAATAACAGGCGATCCTAGTTCCTGGTTAGTTATCTTCATCTGCCTAATTCTGGGTATTATCCCCTTCGCAATTCTTGGTCTAGCACTGGGATATTTGATCGAGCCCAGAAGTGCTGATTCTATCCTCAGCTTATCGTTAATTGTTGTTGCTCTAACCTGCGGAGCATATCCACTTTCTGAGTCACAACTTGTACAAAATTTGATGGTACTATCGCCATTTTACCATTATCGAGAGTTAGTTTTTTGGGCGGCAAAATTGAATTACGATAATCAGATACTTCTACACTTTTTGTGGCTGATTTGGAGCTGTGGCGTGTTCGGATTAATTGCTACTTGGTCATACCAGAAAGATCAAGCAGTTCAGTAATTTGTTTATCATCAACACAAGTTAAAAAGGCGGCATCAGGCGACCTCTTTAGTAATTATCAAGGACGGGTAAAGGAAGATTCAGGGTAAGACTAAGTAGAATCCAGTCTTCCAATACCTCTTGCAATTCTTCACGGGCAACTTCCAGAGTTACAGCATTTGCATAGACTCCCTCACAGATAGGAATTTCTCCGTAGAAAGTCCCATCATCACGAAAGATTTCATACTTAGCTTGCTTCATCGCAGCTTGGATGTATTTAGTTAACATATTAAAGCAATCTCCTTTAAGGTGACAAAACGAATTGGGATGATATCAAGCCAACCTTGATTGGCAATAGAGCCAAAGAAAATTATAGCGTGTCCGTTGAGATTACTATCGATCAAAAAAATCACGCTTTAGCATCAAGTTTTGCCTTCGCGGCTCGAAGTTTTTGCCATGCAGCTTCCGTTCTTGGTCTTGGTGGTTGGGCGGCAATTCTGGCAATCAGATCGCGATTTTTTTCTTCATAGTACAGCCGGAGTTCCTCAGCTTCTTTAAGCACCATTTGATACTCAGCTTCAACATCAGCGCGATTTTGCTCAATGTAAGCTAAAGCGGCGTTAATTTGTGCTTCTGTAAGGTCAAACAATCCCCTAATAAACTTAGGCGGATATTGAGCAGTCACATAGTCCATGATGTCGTAGATAGTGATGCGCGTACCTGCGACCGTCAGTCCTCTTTCTGTACGGATAATCGCTGTTTGTTCGTTGGATATAGTTGTCATGCCTGTAACGTCTTTGAAGTTATTTCTATGTTATACCAATTCTCAAAAGTCTTGCAACAACTTCAACTAAACGAAGCAAGCCACAGCGGCAGCATCAACAGCAAACCGAGGGAAGTGAGGGCGATGCTGCTAGCTAACAAATCGCGATCGAGATCGTATATTTCTGCTAAAATCAGCACCGAAAGAGCTGTGGGCGTTCCCGACATCAACACCAACACCAACCTCGGATCGCCGCTCAATCCAAAAAAACTAGCACCCAATCCGATCAGCACCGGCACAATTACCACTTTTAACAGCGACGGGATTAACGCTAGTTCAAAACTTTGCCATGTTTTAATCGATCTCAAACGGATACCAACCAGGAGCAAAGCACTGGCAATTACCACCCAAACTGCTACCTGCAATCCCGATTCCACTGTTTCGGACAGGGGGATGTTTCTGGTGAAAAAACCAATTAAAAATGCCCACAGGGCGGGAACTGTCAACACGTCCCGGAGCTGAGTCCACCAGTGTTTTTTTTGCTCGGAATTTCCGAAATAGCTAGCAATAAATACACCGAAACCGTAGGTTCCGATCACGTTGTTAGTGACGCTGTACAAGACCGCCCAGTTGTTGTTATCGCTGCTGATGATAGCGGGGGTGATTGCTAATCCGACAAAGCCTGTATTTGCTAGCATGGCAGCTAGGATAAAACTGCCTTGGCTCGATCGCTTCCGGGAATTTACATTTAATAAAAATAAATTGAGTCGAGAATTTTTGCCTTGAAAATATGGCTTTTTGACGTGGGCAGCACTCAGCCGCCACAATAACAGCCAAGTCAACCAAGCTAAACTCGTACTCAGAAATAACACGAATATGGCGATCGCCGGTGTGAATACCACAGCACCGGAAAAATCGCTCTGACGGGCTAAAACTAGAATTTGCAGCGGTATCCCGATCCAGAAAAGAAAGCGGCTTAGCAGCTTAGGAAAATCAACTGGGATGTACTTAAACAGCAGCAGTCCCAAGCCCGTCCAGATAACTAGAGGCGTATAAGCATGAAATAAGGTCTCAATCATAAAAAATTAATTTGACAATTTGAAATGCCTTTATCTATTAATTTTAATCCTAAAATCAGTTTGAAAAATGCGATTTGTCGTTAGCGGAACCCGCCTCTACGGGGGCTGCGCCAACGAAGAGGATCGCCCGAAGCAGACTTTTTTGTCCTAGGATGCCTGCAGCACTCCGGCGATCCCAAATTCCCGCCCCAATTCCGGCAACCATCGGGTACGATCGACTCCCAGCCCCCAACGATTGCAGGCTTTTAGCTTCAAATTCAAAAAACTAGACTTCTGTTAACTTGACAAATGTGCGATCGAGTTATCTTGCCTTAGACGAACAGACGTGCAACGTTTTCCTACAGTTGCGATGAACCGAAACAGGGCGAAACTAAAGCTGCTGATGACTTGCGTCGATCAATTCAATTTCAAAGCATTAACAGGCACCTCATCCCAAGAACTAACAGTCCGCAAGGTAGCAACCCAGCCCTGCTGCTTTTGATCTGCCGTCAAATTCTGCTCAAAAGATTCGTGACATTCCTTTGCTTGAGTCTCATCGCAACAAGCAATGCAAGAATAAAGAATGCCCGACGGATCGATTTGCTCGTTTACCCAAATAATCACGATCTGCTCTCTCAATCTAAATCTACTTTTATTTAAATTTTCCTATATTTTTGGCAATTATTGACTGGGATTTACCTTACAAAACAGGGGGGCCGCGAAACCGGGTTTTTCGCGAAAATATTTCCTTCTCAACCGCAGAGCCCACAAAAACCCGGTTTCTGAGAATTGACGCAGTGTGTCGAAACCGGGTTGTTCGCGAAAATACAGAGGTTGCAGGCCGTAAAGCCCCCAAAAAACCCGGTTTCTGAGAGTCGGAGGACGATCGCCCGCCGATCGAATTACTTCGAGGCCAAACTCGCCAAAGACTCCCCCGCAACCCGGCAAATCCGCCATTCGGGCATCACATCAGCACCAATACCCTTGTAAAATCCGATCGCCAATTCATTCCAATCCAACACACTCCACTCCAAACGCCCGCAGTTTCTTTCAACTGTCAACCGCGCCAAATAAACAATCAAAGACTTGCCAATTCCCCGCCCTCGAAACTCAGGAAGCACAAACAAATCTTCCAAATAAATCCCCGGCTGAGTCAAAAAAGTAGAATAATTATAAAAAAACAGCGCCCAACCCACAACACGATTTTCCGACTCTGCGAGAATCGCTTCTGCAAAAGGTCTCGCGCCAAACAAATGATTTTCCAAATCAACCGCATTACCAGTAACGGCATGAGATAATTTTTCGTATTCAGCCAAAGCCTTAATCAAATCAAACAGCACCGGCACATCTGCGCGGGTAGCTGGACGCAAAATCACCTCATCAGACATAAATCAATTAAGTAGTAAGCGACAATCAACAATTAAAAATATAGCAGTAGTCAGTAGTCAGTAGTCAGTAGTCAGTAGTCAGTAGTCAGTAGTCAGTAGTCATTAGTCAGTAGTCCTTAGTCATTGGTCATATCATGTCCGGTCAATTGACCGCTTTAAAATTGGTTAGTAGTGTGGACTTTAGTCTGCCACCCAAGAGCGGACGAAAGTCCACACTACTAACTGTTTTTCTAGTCGTTATATCAAATCCGGTAGCATCGGAATTATATAGTGCGAGCGTCCCCGATCGCACTATCAGCATCCCCGCTCGCACTATCAATGATTAAAATATATAATTCCGATGCTCTCGGAAACGATATTACCAGGCTCCTGCCCGTTAACTGGTTAACCAGTTAACCATACACTCGATATTTAAGACTTTAAAAAAGGCCAATTCAATATTTTTTAGCTCATTTCAACCAGCCCTTCAATCGTTCCGTCACTTGAGGGCGGCGCAACTTTCGCATTGCCTTATTTTGAATTTGACGGACTCGTTCGCGGGACAAATTGAACAAACTGCTGACTTCTTCTAAAGTATAAGGTTCGCCGGTTATCAAACCGTAACGCATCGCCACAATCTCTTTTTCCCGTTCAGTCAAAATACTGTCCAACACCTCCAAAATATCTTGGCGCATCATCATCTCATTCATCTGAGCTTCTGGAGATTGCGTCGCGCTATCTTCCAGAACATCCAAAAGTTCCGAACTTTCTTCCGTACCAATGCGGTGGTTGAGTGACAAAGATTGCCGGCGTACTTGCTGGAGGTAACGAAGCTGTTCAGCAGTAACTTCCATTTCTCTAGCAACTTCAGTTTCCGTAGGATTTCGTTGAAGAGAACGCCTTAAATCCCGATAAACTCTTTTGAGTTTATTTAACTGTTCGACAATGTGAACCGGCAAGCGAATAGTCCGCCCTTGATTGGCAATTGTCCGAGTAATTCCTTGGCGAATCCACCAATAGGCATAGGTAGAAAATTTGTAACCCTTCTCAGGATCGAACTTTTCGGCGGCTCGATTCAAACCTAAAGCTCCTTCTTGAATTAAATCTAGAAAAGGCACGCCCCGGTTGAGATAGCGTTTCGCAATCGAAACCACCAACCGCAAATTCGAGCTGATCATTTTCCGTTTCGCCGACTGACACTGGTGGCGAAGTTGTTGCAGTTGACTTTCGCTCACCCCCAAAGCTGCAGCGAGTTCAGCTTTTGTTGGCTCTCTTTCCAATTCCTGTTTTAAACGCTCTTCTACTTCCAGAAGGGCTACCAATTCTTGAACGCGACGAGCTAACTCCACCTCTTCGGTGGCAGTCAGTAGAGGATAGCGAGACATTTCTTTGAACAAAGCTCCCACGGGATCGTCGGCAGACCAGTTGTTGTATGCTGACGATCGAGTTACCGTCGGACGATCGATCTCGGTGTCCTCATCCTCTGCGATTGCGAGTGAGGCTTCGGGAGCCACCGCAAAACTGCCTAGGTCAGATTCTGCCATATAGTGCTTGGTGTCCGTGGGATGATTTGAAAAGTATCCCTTCACTTTAACCAATTTAATCAGAAATTTCCGAAATCCATCTAGAAGCTGGTGGCTGATATCAAATTTCCCCAATTTTAGATTGGTTTATTGAGTCCGAGCCAATAAAGGAGCTGCTTGCAATAACTGCTGAGTATAAGGGTGCTGCGGATTAGTAAAAATCTCCCTAGTCTTGCCGATTTCCACAATTTTTCCGGCATTCATTACCGCAATGCGATCGCAAAAAAATCTCGCCACCCACAAATCATGGGTAATAAACAGATAAGTCAAATTAAATTCCTGTTTCAACTCCAACATCAGCTCTAATACTTGAGTCTGCACGCTAGCATCCAGCATACTCACTGGTTCGTCGCAAATAATCAGTTGCGGCCGAGTAATCAAAGCGCGGGCGATCGAAACCCGCTGCTGTTGTCCGCCTGAGAGTTCCCCCGGATAGCGGCGAAAGAAATCCTCCCCAGGAGTCAAACCCACCCGCTCTAACATTTGGATTACTTGTTTTTTAGCTTCCTCTCCCTTAGCTAATTTGTGAATCAACAAAGGGTCAGCAATACTTTGCCCGACAGTCATCATCGGATTCAAACAAGCGTGGGGGTCTTGAAATATCATTTGCATTTGGCGGCGGTGCTTCCTGACAGCATCGTTACTCAGAGCAGTGATATCTATTCCTTGAAATTCTACCTTACCACCAGTCGGAGGAATCAAGCGCAAAATCGTGCGCGACAACGTACTTTTGCCGCAGCCTGACTCCCCTACCAGCCCCAAGATTTCTCCCCGTTCTAGCTCTAAACTAACGCCATCTACGGCTTTAATTACCTGCTGTTTCCGGGAAAATAACTGCTCTAATAAATTGCTTTCTAAACTGTAGTGCTGCTGCAAATTTGTAACAGTCAAAAGAGGTAAATTTGACTCGGACTTATTAAGCCGATAATTTTCCTTCTCCCCTCTATCCGTTACATCCGTTAAATCCGTTACAGAATCCGTTGCCGAACTTCCTTCTTCCTTCTGAATGTGCAAAGCTGCTTTCAGGAGCGATCGAGTATATTCATGTTGCGGGCGTTCAAAAACATCCAGCACCGGCCCAGTTTCCACGACTTTGCCGCCGTACATCACCGCAATGCGATCGCAATACTCAGCTACCATCGCCAAATCGTGAGAAATTAGCAAAATAGCCGTTCCCCGTTCCGCGCAAAGTCTGGTTAATTCCTGCATAATCTGAGCGGCGACAGTTACATCCAAACTCGTCGTCGGTTCGTCCGCCACAATTAACTTCGGATCGAGCAAAAGAGCCAAAGCAATCGCTACTCTTTGCCGCATTCCGCCACTAAATTCGTGGGGAAATTGCGACCAGCGAGAGGCGGGAATTTTCACAGCTTCCAAAATCTCGATCGCCCGTTGCTTAGCCTGCTTGCGATCCAAATTCGGTCTGTGGGCCTGCAAAGTCTCGATACAGTGTTCCCCGACAGTCATCAAAGGATCGAGACGAGTCATCGGATCTTGAAAAATCAACGCCACAGCTTCGCCCCGAAACCGTCTCAGCCGCGAAGCATCCATCTCAAACACCGACTCTCCAGCAAAATCAACCCGCCCCTCAATCTGCGTCGAATCCGGTAGCAACCGCATCGCCGCCCTTCCCAAAGTTGACTTACCGCACCCAGACTCCCCAACCAATCCCAGTTTTTCCCCTGCTTCCAGCCTCAGAGAAACGCCGTCAACCGCCCAACCGGATTGGCCCCGCCGCTGAGGATAAGCTACTCGCAGATTTTCAATGGAAAACAAAGAATAGTCATTAGTCATTAGTCATTAGTCCTTAGTTATTAGTTATTAGTTATTGGTTATTAGTTATTGGTTATTGGTTATTGGTTATTGGTTATTGGTTATTCGTTATTGGTTATTCGTTATTAGGTGTTAGTTACTGGTTATTGGTTGTTGGCTATTGTTATTGGTTATTCGTTATTAGGTGTTAGTTACTGGTTATTGGTTGTTGGCTATTGTTATTAGTTGTTGGTCGTTGTTATTAGCTGTTGGTTACTGGGTATATCATGTCCAGTCATATAATTTTCAATCGTTAATCCTTTGTAGTGAAAACACAGAATCATCTGTCGGGTGACGGGAGAAATCTATACTTACTACAAACATTTTTAATGATAATTGAGCAAA
This sequence comes from Microcoleus sp. B4-D4, assembly GCF_036705185.1. Lineage (NCBI taxonomy): Bacteria > Bacillati > Cyanobacteriota > Cyanophyceae > Oscillatoriales > Microcoleaceae > Microcoleus > Microcoleus sp. B4-D4. Next base: position 284,617 of record NZ_JAUBTX010000003.1, read on the forward strand.
CATGATATTAGTTATTATTTGTCAGCAGTCAGTAGTTAGTCATTAGCCATTAGTCAGTATCTAACTAATAACTAATAACTAATGAATACTGCCAACTGCCAACTGCCAACGGCCAACTGCCAACTGCCAACTGCCAACTGCCAACTGCCAACGGCCAACTGCCAACTGCCAACTGCCAACTGCCAACGGCCAACTGCCAACTGCCAACTGCCAACTGCCAACTGCCAACCGTCAACAGACTAAATTTCCCTTCGCTTCAACTCAGCTCTCCGCAGTATATAAGTAGCCGCACAATCAACGTGCGGATGGTCTGCTAAAACTTCCGCCAGTTCCAACACATATCCGGCAATATCCGGGCCTAGCTTATCTGTGAGCACTTGACGTTCCCGAGATGCGAGTTCTTGGACGCGGGCCTTGGCTTGCCAATTGGGAGAAAACATCTTGTCAATCTCGGTGTGGAATCCCAGACTTTCGAGAATATCCCACTCGCCGTTATCGCACCAAATTCCCCCGCACAGCATACAGCGCTCTATGTAAAAGGGCACTCTGCTGAAGGGAACTTTTGCCCGCGACAAATAATGACCGTCTTCGGGACACAGGGCTGCTTTGCTGTCGTAGGGAGACGGCGTGAATTCTATGCCGAGAGTGCCTGTCGCCTCTGGCTTCTGGGATTTGTTGTACCACTGGCTCTGCTCTTTCTGCCAAGCTTCGTATTCTCTGCCTGGAATCCAGATACCGTAACAGTTGGGACACCACTGCACCGACATTCGGCCGGCTAGGGTGCCGCCTTCTAAGTTGGGATGTTTACATTTTGGACATTCCACCACTTGATTTCTCCTTGCCTTCTCAATTCCCTGTTTATTCAGTTATTAATTCTGCATCCGGGCGGGCCCGCTCAGAACCAGAATTTTTTTGCAGCAGCGCACCGCAGTAGCCAATTAGCGTGTTTAGTCGCTCAGCAGCCGCAGTTTGCCTCGCCTGTGCTGTCGCTGGCTGCTTCGCAGCCTGCAAAAACGTGACATCTGTCCTCAATAACCGCAGTTGCTTGTGAATTTCCGTCAAATAGGACTGCTCTGGAGGCGTTTCTGAGGCGTATAACTCACCGCTGTTAGCTTTCATAATCTGGTTTCCGAAAAATTGTTGCACTTTTGTGTATTCTGCAGCCAGCGCAGCCCGATCGAGATTTTCCTGTGCAGCAGTTCTTTGTAGCTGTTCGAGTGCTTGCTGTAATTCTTGGTAGCACTGGCGGCGGTCTTCGGACAATATCATGATTTTGTAAACAAATTTTTCTTTATAATCAAAGTAGATTGTTGCTTAAGCTTTGCTCATATTAAGGGAAGCCGTGCATTTTTGCAGCAATTCCCTGTTTGTTGAGAAAATTTCATCACGCTGTCAGCGTGACTCGATCGGTCTAGCTCGTGCTTTTAGTTTAGCGTTGCCTGTGAATGCCGATCGCCCGCTACCTCCAACAACAGGTACCGCGCCCCCGACTCCCGCGTCATGGTCAATCCTCAAATTGTAGACTTTTGTTCGAGATCCCAGATTGCATCTGTAAAGTCAATCTCAAATCTCAAATCTTGAATGCCCCAATAGACTGACCTCAACTGCTGCCGCCAAAATATGCTTATTTTACCCGATCGACCGATCGCATCCGCGACAGTGGAGTCAATATATTTTCCTACCTGCGAGGGGGGGGGAAAACTCAAAATTAAATCGATATAGTTAAGACAAAAATCGATGATTTTTGAGAATTGCCAATTGTGGCATTCAATTAGTTTAGTATTGCTACACACATAATTTCGGAAATTCAACCGAACGCTGACTTTTAACCATTTGTATTTCTAATTTTTAAAGGTGTACCCGATGAACGCAAACACTCTCACTGCCTCTCCTTCGATAGATCCTGCCGTCGTTCCCGATTGGCTGCAAGAATGCCTGAATGGTCAATCGCAGACTGATGCGGCCCCTAACGCCAATTGCTCGACTGACAACAGTTTAATTTGTCGGGCCTTTGAATTTGCCCGCGACTTGCACGAAGGACAATACCGCAAATCGGGAGAACCTTACATTTGCCATCCCGTAGCTGTAGCTGGGATACTCCGATATATGGGCGGCAACAACGTCATGATTGCCGCCGGTTTTCTCCACGATATTGTTGAAGATACAGATATTACTCTCGAAGAAATAGAACAGCGGTTCGGCGCAGAAGTGCGACAATTAGTCGAAGGTGTCACCAAACTTTCTAAATTTAATTTTTCCAGCAAAACAGAGCGCCTTGCTGAAAATTTCCGCCGAATGTTTCTAGCAATGGCTAAAGATATTCGCGTGATTGTCGTCAAACTAGCAGACAGACTGCACAACATGAGGACTTTGGAGCATTTGTCCGAAGAAAAGCAGCGCAGTATTGCCCTAGAAACCCGAGATATTTTTGCTCCCTTGGCGAACCGTTTGGGTATCGGGCGCTTTAAGTGGGAATTGGAAGATTTAGCGTTTAAATACCTGGAACCGGATGCTTATCGCGAAATTCAGGAATTGGTGGCCGAGAAGCGGGGCGATCGAGAAACTCAACTCGCAGAAGTGACAGATAGTTTGCGTGAAAGGCTTGACAATTTAGGCATTAAATGCTATGAGGTTAGCGGCCGTCCCAAACATTTGTACGGGATTTACGGGAAGATGCAGCGCCGCCAAAAAGGGTTTAAGCAAGTGTACGATATTGCTGCGGTGCGGATCATAGTAGAAAGCAACGATGACTGTTATCGCGCATTGGCGATCGTCCACGATTCATTCCGCCCGATCCCCGGTCGATTTAAAGATTATATCGGTTTACCAAAAGCCAACCGCTATCAATCCTTGCACACCGGAGTCATCGGCACCAGTGGCCGCCCCATCGAAGTACAAATTCGCACAGTAGCAATGCACCACATTGCAGAATACGGCATTGCCGCCCACTGGAAATACAAAGAAACCGGCGGTTCTAGCACCGCAGTCACCGGCGACGACGAAAAATTTACTTGGCTGCGACAACTCCTAGAATGGCAAAGCGACCTCAAAGACGATCGCGAATATTTACAAAGTATTAAAGACAACTTATTCGACGAAGATATCTACGTTTTTACTCCCAACGGAGACGTGATTTCACTCAACACCGGCTCAACACCCGTAGATTTTGCTTACCGCATTCACACAGAAATTGGCAATCGCTGCACCGGTGCGAGAGTCAACGGGCGGATGGTGACACTAGACAAGGTTTTAAAGAACGGCGATATTGTAGAAATCTTGAACCAAAAAAACGGCCATCCCAGCTCCGACTGGCTGAATTTTGTCAAGACAAACGGAGCAAAAAACCGCATTCGCCAGTGGTTGAAGCGATCGCACCGAGATGAAAACCTCGCTCGCGGGCGGGAATTGCTAGAAAAAGAATTAGGCAAAAACGGCTTAGAATCCTTGCTGAAATCCGAACCAATGCAATCAGTAGCTCAGCGCTGCAACTACCACAGCGTCGAAGACTTAATCGCCGGTTTGGGCTACGGCGAAGTCACCCTAAATCTCGTAGTAAATCGCCTGCGAGATTTAGTCAAAGTGCAGCAAAAAATAGAATCTGCTCCCGGAGGAACCCAGGAAATCCCCCTGCTAATACCTGTATCGACAGCACCAAAACCCGTACCGAGTTCGTCTCCGAGCAAATCGCCGATCGCAGGTGTAGAAGGATTGCTTTACCATATAGCAGGCTGTTGTTGTCCCATTCCCGGCGAATCAATTATTGGAGTAGTGACTCGCACTCGCGGCATTTCCATTCACCGCCAAGGTTGTTCCAATGTTGAAAACGTACCGGGAGATAAATTAGTTCCCGTGAGTTGGAATTCCAGCAACCGCAACGAATCTCGCCCCAATACTTATCCGGTAAATATTCAAGTTGAAGCCCTAGATCGAGTCGGAGTTCTCAACGATGTTTTATCGCATTTAAAAGACAACAAAGTCAACGTCCGCAGCGCCCAAGTCAAAACCTATCCCGGATTCCCCGCATTAATTGACTTGTGCATGGACATCCAGGATAAAGAACAGTTCGAGCGGACTTGTATGCAAATTAAAAAAATGAGCGATATTTTGAATTTGCGGCGGCTGAGCGAAGGAACTTAAAAGGAGAGTCTAACTGTATTGTAGGGTGCGCTGTTCGCACCCGATCGCTAGCTGAGGAGAGGTTGAACCCCATGAATTTTCAAAGGCTAAGAAAAGTGTTACTCAGGTTCATGAGGTTCAAATACCAGTCTAATTCCATCAAGAATTTGACGAATTCGCTCGGTAGAGAGTGTGCCAATTTTCTCACCTAACTGAGATTTACTGATAGTCAAAATCTGCGAGACGTTAACAACACTCTGTTCTGGTAAATCAGCTTCTCCTGCTTCTAACAGGACATTTCCTGGTGAATTCGCCCGTCTGAGATTTGAAGTAAGCACACAAACAACAACTGTATTAATGCGGGAACGATTGAATAAATTGTTTTGAATGATTACATGGGGATGGACATAACCGGGTTCTGAACCTGAAGGCTCATCAAGTTCAATCCAAAAAATATCACCTTGATTTATTACCATTCCCCTTCCACCAGCCTGCGATGAGATCGACTCATCTTGCGAAGCAAAACTTGTTCTTCTTCAGAAAGAGGTGCTTCGCAAGCAGCATTAATTTTTTCTAACAGTTGTTGATTTTCGCGGCGGCGGATAAATTCTTCAAGCGCTATTTCGATCAAAAAACTCTGCGAAATTTGCATTTCGCCAGCTAATATTTCGGCTTGTTCAAATAGAGATGCTGGCAATGAGATAGCAGTTTTGACAGTTGTCATAGCTTTATACCTTCATTTATTTATATGAGTCTAACTCATAGTATACCTAATCACAATACTCTCCAGCAAACAGACAGAAGAATGAAACCCTTTATTTCGCGGGAGTCGCAGGCTTTGAGTCGCCCAACTTTTGCTGCAAAAACTGCCGCGCCACTTGGGCGGCATCCTCCTGTTTTCCATCAACTTGATAGTTGAGTTTCCGCATATCTTCCTCCGAGATTTTGCCGCCCAACTCTGCTAGCACTGGACGCAATTCTGGGTATTTTTCCAAAATTTGCGATCGCACAATCGGAACAGCTTCGTAGGGCGGAAAATAGTTTTTGTCATCTTTCAGGACTACTAAACCCAAACTTTGAATCAAACCATCCGTCGTATTACCGGCAATCACATCTACTTCTTTTTGTTGCAGCGCTTGATAAAGCAATCCTAACAGCAACTCCTTCGGTTCTTCGGCAAATTTAATCCCGTAAGTTTTAGCTAATCCGGGAAATCCATCTTCTCTCTCTTTGAATTCCGGGCCGAAACCCGCGCGCAATTTTGGTGCAGCTTTTCCTAGTTGCGAGAGAGTTTGCAAGTTAAGTTTTTTGGAATCATCTCCCCGCATAATAATCGCAAAACTGTTATTAAATCCCAGCGGTTCAGTCAATTCTGCTTGAAACTGTTTGGGATATTCTTGTTTGAGGTAATCGAGGACTTTTTGGGAGTCAGAAATTGGCTTTTGTTTGAGAATGTTGGTAAAACCCGTACCAGTATATTCGACGTACAAGTCAATTTTACCCGTTGCTAGGGATTGATGGCAAAGCGAGCCTCCGAGGTTGAGTTTGCGTTCTACTTTGATATCTGTTTTGGTTTCGATGTGAATAGCTAAAATTTCTGCTAGGATGACTTGTTCTGTAAAGTCTTTGGAACAAATAACAATTTGTTTTTGAGAACTAGAATTGCAGCTTGTGACTGCAAACAAGCAAAGTAATGATAAACAGGAAGATAAAAAATGGCTTTTTGATATTTTCATTTTTTTATTGTAACATTTATATATATAGATACAGGAGAAAATATGCTATTGAGTGTCAGCGATATTATCCGCCAGCAGCGACAATTTTTTGCGACTGGAAAAACTAAAGATGTGGATTTTCGGATTGAACAACTCAAACATCTCAAAAGTGCGATCGAACTCAATCAATCACGAATAGTCGCTGCTGTCAAGGCAGACTTGAATCGACCGGAGTTTGAGGCTTATTTTGAAATCGCATCCATTGCCGAAGTTAATTATGCCATCAAAAACCTGAAATCTTGGGTAAAACCGAAAAAAGTGCCAACTTCGATCGACCAATTCCCCGCATCAGCCCGCATTTACCCTGAACCTTTAGGCGTAGTTTTGATCGTCGGGCCTTGGAATTACCCATTTCAGCTCATGATATCACCTTTAGTCGGGGCGATCGCCGCCGGCAACTGCGCCATCCTCAAACCTTCAGAAATCGCCTCGCACACCTCCGAAGTTGTCGCGGATATGATTTCAAAAACCTTCGATCCCGCCTACGTAGCAGCCGTCGAAGGAGGCGTAGAAATCAGCAAACAATTATTAGCCGAAAAATTCGACCACATCTTCTTTACCGGAGGCACAAAAATCGGTAAAATAGTTATGGAAGCTGCCGCCAAACACTTGACACCTGTAACATTAGAATTGGGCGGCAAAAGTCCTTGCATTGTAGACTCAGATATTCAGATTGAATACACCGCAAAACGCATTGCTTGGGGCAAATTTATCAATGCCGGTCAAACTTGTATCGCTCCAGATTACCTGTTAGTTGACAAAAAAATAAAACCGGATTTGATGTCAGCAATTAAAACAGCGCTTCACGAATTTTACGGCGAAGATCCTCAGCAAAGCCCGGACTATTCGCGAATTATCAATCAGCATCATTTAAAACGTTTGGTAGAGTTTATCAAAGATGGGGAAATTGTCGCGGGCGGCAAAAGTAACGCCGAAGATAGATATATTTCGCCTACGGTAATTGACAAGGTTTCCTGGGATTCGCCGGTGATGCAAGATGAGATTTTTGGGCCGATTTTGCCAGTTTTGGAGTATGATGATTTTGGGGAGGCGATCGCCCAAATCAACGCCCGCCCCAAACCGTTAGCTTTGTATTTGTTCTCGAAGGATAAAGAGAAACAACAGCGAGTTTTGCGCGAAACTTCATCAGGTGGACTTTGTATTAACGACACGGTAATGCAAGTGGGAGTGACAACTTTGCCTTTTGGGGGAGTTGGCGACAGCGGGATTGGAAGTTATCACGGGAAAGCAAGTTTTGATACTTTTTCGCATTACAAAAGCGTGCTGCAAAAGTCTTTTTGGCTGGATTTGAAATGGCGGTATGCTCCCTATAAGGGTAAGTTGGATTTGATTAAAAAGGCGATCGGTTGATATTGCCTAAGCCCCAGATGCCGCCTAACCCCCCAGGCCTGTTTCATTATCCCGAAGTCCGGCAGGGGTTGAAACCCCTGCCGGACTGAATGTTTGACGTGTTTGTTGTTAACAAAGATCGCCTCCTTCAATCCCATATCCCTGTTCTAATCGGTGCTGTGCCATTCTCGATCGATTTTCTCCAAATCCTTGGCGGCTCCCAATTCTTGAAAAATTTGATGTGCTGTATCGTAATGTTGTTGAGCAACTTCTGTGTTGCCGCGCTTTCGCTCAAGTCGTGCTAAATCGTAGTTAACTTCGGCAATATGCCAAGTCATCTCCAGTTTTTGCATTTTTCCTAAAGCTTCTGTTAACAGTTGTTCTGCTGTATCTAGATTGCCTCTACCGAGCTCATTGTCTCCGAGACAAGCGATCGACATTGCTATCCCTTGGCGATCGCCCAATTCTGTCGTCAATGCCAAACATTGCCGATAAAGTTTCTCCGCTTCATCCCAATTGCCACGATTTCGCTCGATATCTCCCAACACTCCCCAAGAAGATGCCATACCCGAGCGATCGCCCAATTCTGTTCTCAATGCCAAAGATTGCCGGTAAAGTCTCTCTGCTTCATCCCAATTGCCACGATTTCGTTCGAGATCTCCCACCGATGCCCAAGAAGATGCCATGCCCGAGCGATCACCCAATTCTGTTTTAATTTCCAAACATTGTCGGTAGAGTTTTTCAGCTTCATCCCATTTGCCACGACATTTTTCTATACCTCCCAACAATCCCCAAGAAGATGCCATACCCGAGCGATCGCCCAATTCTGTTTGAACTTCCAAAGATTGCCGGTAAAGTCTTTGTGCTTCATCCCAATTGCCACGATTTCGCTCGATATTTCCCAACGATGCCCAAGAAGATGCCATCCCCGATCGATCGCCCAATTCTGTCATCATTTCCAAAGATTGCCGGAAAAGTCTCTGTGCTTCATCCCATTTGCCGCGAGATCCCTCTATACCTCCCAACAATCTCCAAGAAGTTGCCATGCCCGAGCGATCGCCCAATTCTGTCATCATTTCCAAAGATTGCCGGAAAAGTCTCTGTGCTTCATCCCATTTGCCACGACGTTTTTCTATATATCCCAACATCCCTAATGAAGTAGCAATACCACTCTGATTATCTTCTTCTTGTGATATTGATAACGCCTCTTTCAAATATTTTTTTGCTAAATCCCAATTCCCAAAATTTAGATTAATTGCACCTATAGTTTTTAAACAATAATAACGCTCGCGCTCGTCAACATGAGGTAATATTTTTTCGTACAACTCTTGGAGTAAAGTCCAGTATCCCCATCTTTTGAGATAATCATTCAAACTATACTTAATTAAAAAATATGCTTTCCTGTAATTGCCCAACAGAAACGCCAAATTTTGAGATTCTATAACATCTTGTAAATCTTCTAAACTTTGAGGATTTTTCATAATTTAACCAGTGTGGCCACCTGTGGGTAAGTCTTATTCACTTGACAAAAAAGTATCGCTGTAGTAAAGTCTATCCTCAAAATCGCATTTGAGTACCTCAAGTGAAAAAAATCTTATCATTTCTGGTCATTCCAGCGATCGCCTCTGCCTCCTTTGCTGGTTTCGTTCCATCCAGCTACTTGCTGCGACTAGAAACTTTAAAACTGGGAATGCTTCTGCTAACAAATAGTTCAACTCAACACATTTAGGCCAAAAACTTTGTCCTCCGCAACCACAAAGTAAACGAACTTGCCAAGCGAACCGGAGAAATTCAAAAAACCTTAGTGCGCGTAAAAGCGAAGCACCGATCGATCCTGGGCAAAGTGTACTAGAATCTATTGACAAGCATCCATATAGGACAACCGCAAATACTGAGCTTGTGCGGTGGAATGATAGACGAAAAGTTCAGCTACAAGGATTGCTCATCTGTTTTATGAACGATTTCCATCACAATGTCTACGTAACTCTTAACGGACTGTTGCCCTGTTCTAAGTCATTCAGATTAGAAAATGTCTATAATATGTTTTAGCATCTTCTCGCTAACAAGCCATTTATGGAACCTTTAGCAAAAGAACGCTGTGCCGCCTGCCGCCGAAACTCTCCCCGCGTCACAGCTTACGAAATTGTCCAACTAAAACCTCAAATTCCTGAGTGGAATTTCATCGAAAAAAATGGCGTTCCCCAGTTAGAACGCACCTACAAATTCCCGGATTTCAAAAGTGCGATCGCCTTTACAAACAGCGTCGCCGAAGCCGCAGAAACTGAAGGACATCACCCGGCGCTGTTAACCGAGTGGGGGAAAGTTACCGTTAGTTGGTGGACTCACGCGATTTCTGGATTGCACCGCAATGATTTTATCATGGCGGCGAAAACAGATGCGATCGCCAATCAATTCCTAACCTAAAATCAGATTTATCGGCTGACAATAGTCTCAGAAATCATCGCTCCGGGCGCTGGTGAATGGGATTGATTTGTATTCAAAAACTCCAGATTTAGCCGGTAGCCGACATTTCGCACAGTTTGAATTAGGCTCGGTTGTCGCGGGTCGATTTCGATTTTTTTACGCAAAGAGAGTACGTGAGTGTCGATCGTCCGGGGGTTGTCAATAGCATCAGGCCAGGCCCGGCGCAACAAATCCGATCGCGACAGCGGCACTCCGCCAGCTTGAGCTAGCACGTACAGCAGGCTGAATTCTTGAGGAGTCAGCTCGATGTTTTCCTCGTACAATCTGACTCGGCGCTGCACCAAATCAATTTTTAGCAGCCCGCATTCCAGCATCGCCGGCGGTATCATCGTGCGGTTGCGGCGCATCAGAGCCTCCACCCTGGCCATAAACTCTTGCATCCCAAACGGTTTAGTCAGGTAATCGTCAGCCCCCGACTTCAAACCTTCCACAATATCCGCTTCCGTATTCCGCGCCGACAGCATCAAAATCAGCGATTGCTGCTGCTTCCCCAGCCAGCGACAAAATTCTAAACCGTCCCCATCGGGCAATTGGGCATCCAGAATGACTAGGGTTGGCTGACGGCTGAAAAATATTTCCCTAGCGTGACTGATATCCGCCGACTGGTGCACCCAGTGACCGACTTGCTGTAAATGCCAGCCCAAGAGCGATCGCAGGTGCGGATTTCCTTCAACAATCGAAATACTTACAGATCCCACAGCGGCGAGCTTCCCTTATCACTAATGGCTACCAGGTTAACAGAGCTTTTGTCAAGGTTTTGTAACCATCGCTACTCAAGCCTTAGCTCTATTTATAGAGGCGAACAAACCGATAGTATGAATTTTAAAGATTTTGTCAAGTTGGGATCGTCAGCCCGCAGAAAGGTTAAATCATTCTGGCGATGAGTTTACAATAAAAATAAGACAGCCTACAGCCGATCGACCCTATGCCCCAACCACCTGCTTTTACCGAACCCCGCGACAGGGCCCCTAGTGCTAGGAGGTTGACAAATCGCGCAACAGAAACTAAAATTCCTCCAACCGTTCGCTCGGTAGCCGGAACACTCACCCAGTGCGCTCATCAAATTCACCAACATCCCGACTCTACTAAACGCGCAGCGAATTATTTAGGTGCGCGCAAAAAAGTCCAGCCACTGCATTGCAGCGAGTGAAATTTTTTATGGAGGGTAGCCTGTTGAGCAGGGTAAAAACTTTTATTTAGCAATTGCCTCTGTTCTGAGCAACAAGCCCAGCCATCGAGGCTATTCCTAAATCCCGCCGTCATTATACACCACAAAGGATTTCTAACTCACACCATGCTACAAGATACCCAAACAATCCGGCACTACCAAAAACTCACCGACGCCCTCGTCGAAATGTGGAATAGAGGTTATCGTTTCGATGAGTTGCGCCTTTACTTAGATGGCTACCTCGCAGCCCTGCGACATTGTAACAGCCTGGAACCCTATCTGATTCACAGATTAGAGGAAGAAGCAGCGCGTTACATTCACGATCCGTCAAATTTTGAAATGCCACAGACACAGACACAAACTGAAGCAGACTACTATTAAATAGTAAATTCGGTTTGATAAACCCTGGATTATTTGGGAATTGGGCATCGGGAATTGGGCATCGGGAATTGGTTGTTTGTTATTTCTTCCTTCTTCCTTATTCCTTCTTGCCGATCTCCGTTACATCCCTTATATCCGTTACATCCGCCCTTACGAATCCGTTGCCGAACTTGCTTCTGCGGTAAATCAACCTAGTTCAACGTCAAACCCGATCGCTGTTAAGCCGTTGCAGCATTTAAATTGAATGTCAAAAAAAAATCAAAGTCTTGTGGGGTGTCCCGCCCGCTCTGAATAGGCAATTTAAATGCGTGACAGCTTATATCCCCGACTTATTTAATAAGTCGGGGATATGTTTGTTTTGTCTAATTTTAAGAAGCCAAAGCAACTTCTACAATTTCTTGCAATTCGCCCTTTTGATACATCTCGATCATAATATCCGAGCCGCCAAGAAACTCGCCGTTGATATAAACTTGGGGAATTGTCGGCCAGTTGGAATACTCTTTAACGCCTTGACGAATTTCCTGGTCTGCTAACACATCTACAGTTTCGTAAGGCACTCCCAAAGTATTTAGAATTTGCACCACGGTATTAGAAAAACCGCACTGGGGCATTAATTTATTGCCCTTCATAAACACCATGATTTTGTTTTCCTTAACCAAGCCGTCAATTCTTTCCTGTGCTGTAGTCATGGTAGCTCCTAATATTGTTTGAATTTTTTTAAACGTTGACAGTTGTTTCTCAGGGCGCAGAAACCTGGTTTTTGGAGAAAATTTCTCGTTAAAACCATAGATTCCGGTTAACAAAACTGGTTTCTTTGGTTTCCAATTGTTTCTCTAGCAACTCTTGACACAAGCGCAAACTTGTGATTTCCAGAGAGCAGCTCAACAATTAAGCCACTGGACTTTTCGCTGCCCATTCTGCAGGAGTTAAGGTTTCCAAGGCCAAAGCGTGGATAGCTTCACTAGCCATTGCCTGTTTGAGAGCGCCGTAAACCAGTTGGTGCTGCTTTACTCGACTTTTGCCTTCAAAGGCGGCAGAGACTACTCTCGCCTGGTAGTGGTCGCCGCCGCCGGTCAAATCGTCAACTTGTATCTTAGCGTCGGGCAATTCTGCCTTAATCATTTCTGCTACTTGAGACGGTGTAACCATTGGTATTTGTGATAAAGGGCTGTATTGAGTATTTTAGTGGAACTATTTGTTAGACGATCGCGGTTGATTTGCAGCAGGCCGCGGATAGGGCGCATCCACAAAACCCAATTCTAGTAACTGCTGGTAAGCTTTTTTGCCCAAGTCGCGAGTTGGCTGCTGCGATCGAATAATCTGAATCAGTAAGGGGACAGCCAGTTCCGGCTTGTTTTGCGCCCGGTGTACCAAAGCCAGCCGGTAGGTAGCTTCGTCCCGCATTTGGGCTGTTTCCACAGCTTTGGTGCGGTTGCTGTCGGCCAAGCGGATGTCAATTCCAGCAAAACTGCTGCTGAGTTGTTGGTAGAAGTTGGATAGTTGATTGAAAATTTGGCGGGATTCTTGGAGCTTTTGAGCGGCGACAGTATAATTTTGACTGGAAATAGCACCGCTGGCTTCTGTCATCAAGCGCTGACCTCCGGCAACGCTCAGCAGGCTGCTGTCTTGGGTCAGAGGGCGGAGGTTGTTGGGGTCTGTGGGGTCGTCGGCGGGATCGACTTGCTGTTGGTTATCTGGCCGAGAAGGTTGTTGTGCTTGGGCTTGGAGCGGTTGCAACAGGGTCAAAAGTGCGATCGCCCCGATCGTCATCCGGGCAGTGAAGCGAAGCCAGCAAACAGTTCCAGAATATACCATGAAATTACTTTGCGCCCAGCGCACTTTAAAAAGATATTTAGCTTGAGCCGATCTTACCATTGGCGATCGCAACCGGCTAAGTGTACACCAATTTTGTGTAAATGTCAAAGAGCTCGATCGGGCAAAAGGCTCTTTTGGCAAAATTAGAGTAGAGACTTGACAGCAAGTTCTCGTTGTGAGAACATAAAGGTGTCGTGTAAAAACGGTACCCGAGTCAGGAACCTCAGCCCTGACGGCATGAGGCTTGAAAGAGAAATCTCAAAAGCCATTCTGACCAGCCTAAGTCTTAACTGACTACGTTTTTTGAGCCACGACACTCCTTGAATGCGTAGCTAGTTTTCCGCTCTGTCATTTGCAGTTAAACAGTTTTAAGGTAACAGAAACAGTGCTGCAAGTCTAAAAAGCTCTTAAAACCTTGACCGACAAGCTAACTTTACCCAGAAATGGGAGTTTGAGGCAACCATACCTCATCGGAGGGGCAACCATACCCCTCCACCCCGCGAGGAGATTTAAATAGATGTAAAGCCGTGCTAAAAACACGGGGTTTCTACCCATTTTTCTGATGAGACTAATTTCTCGGAAAAATCTTCTGAGTGCGATCGAACCCTACCCCGACGATGCCAAGGCTGCGATCGCACTTTGGCGCAAAGCTATCAAAGATAACGATTGGGAATCACTAGAAGAGATTCGACAGGCATATTCCAAATCGGTCGATCGAGTCTGTGGATATACCATATTTAATATTAAAGGCAATCAGTATAGATTAATCGTAAAAATCAACTATACAGCCAGAATTATATATTTTAAAAAGTTTTTAACCCATGCCGAATATAACAAAATCTAGTGGAATGATGAAGATGAAGTTAAACAAACAATAGGTTAATTCCCACTAACTATATATTGGAGGATGGTTACAAAGTCCCTGATGTATTCAATGAATTCAAAACATTTAGTTCAAAGGTTAAAATCATGATGCCTAGAAACAAACACCCACCTTCTATTTGAGAACCCTGTCTAAGTAAGCAAGCAAAGGAATGAGAAATGAGCATCACAATTGAAAAAACAGCTTACGGTCAACTTTTGGCAAAATCTCAGCCTAAGCCAATCCTGAACGAAGAAGATAACGATATTGCCCTCGCAGAAGTCGATTTTCTGATGTCTAAGGAAGAATTAACACTAGAAGAAGAAACTTTACTGAGTCTCTGGGGGCTGTTGATCGAAGAATACGAATCAAAATATTACCCAAATCCAGAAGTGACTCCCCAGGATGTTCTATTGCATTTCATCGAAATTCGCGAACTCAAACAAGCCGATTTAGTGGGTGTGATTGGTTCCAAAGGAGTAGTCTCTGAGGTAGTTAATGGAAAACGGGCGATTAGCAAGGCGCAAGCTAAGGCGCTAGGAGAATTTTTTAATGTTAATCCTAGCGTGTTTATTTGAGATAAGAGATAAGACGGCGGTTGAAACCGCTTCTACAAAGACAAAACCTGCCTCCGCAGGTTGAAGAGACTAGGCGGTTTCAAACACCCGTTATTCTGCATCAAAATTAAACAGGAACATTTCTGATGGTACAACCAAGCAAACCAACCTCCGACACTCTCCAAAACTATCAAGGTATTGGAGTTCCCGAAGAAAGTCTGGCAGTGATTTTGCAGCGGGGCGGCGATGAATTGCTGCTGTCAAAAGTTCCCAATCGCTTTACAGTCCGCCCATCATCGATAGCATCAGCCTCAAACAATTGGGCTGCCACAACTGGGGCAAAACTCAACCGCCGCATCGGGCAAAGTAATCTCGAAGAGTATCTCGTCGGGCCAGAAAACCTAGATGCAGCAATGCAAGCAGCCCGCGCTAGCGATGCTGTAGCTTTTGCCAGCCATGTTTATTGTCCGGCGAACAATCCGAGTACATTCTTTTATTTGACAGACCAAATTACTATTCAATTTGGCGAACAAGTAGACGAACAATCGCGAAATGCGATCGCCCTTGCAGCAAATTTAACAATAGTCCGGTCAGTCTCAGGAATTCCCAACACCTTTGTCTGTGAAGTCAACAAACAAGCAACAGAAAACCCGGTCAAAATTGCCAACCGCCTGACAAGATATCCCGAAGTTCTGATCGCTGAACCCAATATTTTAGTAGAAACTCAGCAGCATTATAAACCCCGCGATCCGTTTTATCCCCAACAGTGGTATCTCAACAACCGAGGCGGCAACGAACTTGTCGGCGACGCTCAAATTTATGCAGAAGCGGCTTGGGATATGACTCGCGGCGCGCGATCGATCGTAATTGCGATCGCCGATGATTCAGTAGACTTGACACATCCCGATTTTCAAGGCCAAGGCAAAATCGTCTCCCCCATCGATTTCAAAGACGACGACACTTCCCCGATGCCCGTTGCCGAATCGGACAACCACGGCACAAGTTGCGCCGGTGTCGCTGCAGCAGAAGAAAACGGCAAAGGCATTGTCGGAGTCGCCCCCGGATGCGCCCTGATGCCGATCCGTACTAGCGGTTTTCTCGATGACGAGTCGATCGAAAAAATATTCAATTGGGCAGTGGAAAAAGGCGCAGCCATCATCTCTTGCAGTTGGGGCCCAGGGGCAGTTTACTATCCCCTTTCCCTGCGCCAGAGTGCCGTCATCACCAAAGCCGCCACCCAAGGGCGGGGCGGTAGAGGCTGCGTGATTCTGTTCGCTGCGGGCAATGCCAACCGCCCTGTCAACGGTACTGTAGATGAGAAAGACTGGCCGAATAACATTTTGGGCGATCGAACTAAATGGCTGGCAGGATTTGCCGTGCACCCCGATGTGATTGCGGTGTCTGCTTCCACTTCCCTCAACAAAAAAGCAGCCTACAGCAATTGGGGCAACAGCATTTCGGTGTGCGCCCCCAGCAACAACGCGCCGCCGGGAACTTGGCTGCCAGAAACCGGATTTATTGCGACTGCGCCGGAAGTGACGCAGTATTTGCCCGGTTTGGGGGTGTTTACTGCCGATCGAGTCGGTGTTGCCGGCTACGATCCGGGGGACTACACGAATACCTTTGGCGGCACTTCCAGCGCCACTCCAGTAGTCGCTGGAGTGGCAGCTTTAGTGCTTTCGGCCAACCCCCGTTTGACGGCGCGGGAAGTGCGGGGAATTCTCGAACAAACTGCTGACAAAATTGTCGATTCCCAGCCCGATCCGCAGTTGGGAAATCGGATGGGAAATTACGATCCTAATAGCCGCCGCAGCGATTGGTTCGGTTACGGAAAAGTGAATGCTTTAAAAGCGGTGCAAGCTGCGGTGAGAAAGGGCGGCGGCAATCCGAATATTGGCGGTGCGAGGTTTAGCGATATTTCTGGACATTGGGCGGAGAACTTTATTGAGGCTTTGGCTGCGGGGAATATAATTAGCGGTTTTCCTGACGGTTCTTTTAAACCTGATGACTGTTTAAATCGCGCTCAATATGCGGCGCTTTTGGTGAGTGCGTTTAGTCCGATTCCGAAGCGGTTGGCGACAAATTTTATTGATGTTTCTGCTAGTTTTTGGGCGAGAAGTGCGATCGAACGGGCGAATCGGGCGGGGTTTTTGTCTGGGTTTCCGGGGTTGAAGTTTGGCCCAAATCAGAATTTGACTAAGACTGAGGCGATCGTATCTTTGGTTAACGGTTTGGAACTTAAGGGCGGCAATCCCGATGTTTTGAAAGTTTACACCGATCGATCGCAAATTCCTAATTTTGCTTTAAGCGCCGCAGCCACAGCAACTGCTTTGAAGATTGTAGTAAACTATCCGGCGCGCGATCGGCTTTCGCCGCAGCGGGACATTACCCGCGCCGAGATTTCGGCTTTAATTTACCAGACGTTGGTAGCAATTAATCGCGCTAGGGCGATCGATTCTCCTTACATTGTCTAGCCAATAAATTAACCACAATTATTGTAGCGGCGGGTTCACGCGCGATCGGCACTATCAGCCATAACTCTCGTAAACCCGATTCGATTGGGAACTTTTAAGCTCGAAAATCCCCCAAAGCTTTCAATGCAAATTGCGGCAAAGCCAACATTCTGCGCCAGCGCCAAGGTTCTTGATAAAGCCGGTACAACCATTCTAAATGATTGTCGCAAAACCAAGCCGGTGCGCGGTCTTTGGTTCCCGCCCAAATATCGAAACTGCCGCCAACTCCCACCCAAATAGACTGCGGACAAAGGTGTCGGTTTTCCGCAATCCAAAACTCTTGGCGAGGCACTCCCAAGCCCACAAAAATCAGTTTTGGCTGCATTTTTTTGAGGTTTTCACGGAAGTCTTTTTCTTCATCAGCAGAAAGATAGCCGTGTTGAGCAGAAATCGACAATCCTTTCACTTTTTGCTGCCAAGTTTCTGCCGCCTTCGCTGTCACTCCCGGCGCACCTCCAAAGAAAAATATCGGTTCGGAATCGGGCAATTTTCCGGCTTCTTGCAGCAGCGATTCTGCTAGTTCAATCCCCGGATAGCGCTTTGCCGGTTTGCCGCGCATTCGCAAGTACAGCACCACTCCCGAACCGTCTGGAATCACGAGTTCTGCAGAGCGAATTACATCGCCTAATGCCTGATTTTTCTCGGCTTGCATTGCCATTTCAGCATTTAGTGTCACGACGTGACTTCCTAAGCCTTGATGCAGGCGCTCTATCAGCCAACCTGCGTAATCGTCTAATATGTGAACTGGTAGTCCCAGCACTGAAAATTGCGGGCGCGATCGATCCATATTTCTTTCTGTGAGATTTCTACACACCTAGTTATTTAAATTAGCTTAGTTTGGCGATCGATGCTAGACTACTTTTGAACGAAAAAAATCCGGTTTGTGCCACAAAGATTTTGGTAAGTCATCATTCCGTGGCCCAGAAACCGGTTTTTTTGTACGCGACGCGCAAGTCCATTAGAGTTAGGCTGCTAAGTGCGATCGCTCATTAACGTTCAATTTTCTTGACAGAGCCGTCAGCGTACCATTCCATCGGCACGAGTTCAATTTTACCATTAACCTTCACTGTAGAGTAGACAATTTTTACAAAAGGAACGCGGTTATTATTGTTGTTGTTGCGGCTGGACATGACAATCACCTTGTTTTGTTGTTGGCCGAATCGGAGCAGTGATAGAATCTCTGATATATTTAAAAGTCTATTCACCGCAATTGAACTCGCATCAGGAAAACCAAGGAAAACGAAATGGCGATCGCAACAAAAGAGCGACAAACGAAGTTAGATCATTACTACCAGCAAATTAAAAACGTCATCCTCAAGCGCCAGAACCCAATTACCGGCTTGCTTCCGGCGAGTACCGCCGTTAACGCTCACGGCGACTATACCGATGCTTGGGTGCGGGATAACGTGTACAGCATTCTCGCAGTTTGGGGTTTGGGTTTAGCTTACCGCAAAATTGACGGCGATCGCGGTAGAACCTTTGAACTCGAACACAGCACAGTCAAACTAATGCGCGGCTTGCTGTTTGCGATGATGCAGCAATCGAGCAAAGTTGAACGTTTTAAAAATACTCAGTTGCCGCTAGATGCCCTGCACGCTAAATACAATACTCAAACTGGTAGTATTGTTGTTGGCGATGACCAATGGGGACATTTACAGTTAGATGCTACATCTATATTTTTGTTAATTCTTGCTCAAATGACGGCTTCGGGATTGCATATAATTTTTACAATCGATGAAGTCAATTTCGTGCAAAATTTAGTCTACTACATTGGTAGAGCTTACCGCACTCCCGATTACGGAATTTGGGAAAGAGGCAATAAAGTTAATCGCGGCAATGCAGAATTAAATGCTAGTTCGGTTGGCATGGCAAAAGCAGCGCTGGAAGCAATAAATGGATTGGATTTGTTCGGAGTTAACGGTTCTCAAACATCAGTGATTCACGTTTTGCCCGATGAAATTGCCAGAAGCCGCGTAACTTTGGAATCGCTTTTGCCTCGCGAATCTAGTTCAAAAGAAGTAGATGCAGCTTTATTGAGCGCGATTAGTTTTCCGGCTTTTGCTGTGGAAGATAAAGAATTAGTAGAACGAACTAGAAATAAAATAATCGACAAATTGCAAGGCAATTACGGCTGCAAGCGGTTTCTGCGGGACGGACACCAAACAGTTTTGGAAGATGTCGATCGCCTGCATTACGAACCGACAGAATTAAAGCAGTTCGAGCATATAGAATGCGAGTGGCCGCTATTTTTCACTTATTTGTTCTTGGACGGGATATTTGAGGGAAATCAAGCCCAAGTCGAAGAGTACCAGCAGCGTCTGGAATCTCTAACAGTCGATCGCGCTGGTGTGCCACTTCTACCAGAATTGTACTACATCCCCGCCCAAAATATAGAAGCAGAAAAATTAAATCCCCGCAGTCAGCAGCGCCTACCCAATGAAAATGTTCCCCTAGTTTGGGCGCAAAGTTTGTATTTTCTTGGTCAATTACTCAACGAAGGATTAATCGCAGTTGGCGATATTGACCCCTTGGGAAGACACCTGTCAGTGGGCAGGCACAGAGAACCTTTAGTGCAAATTGCCCTGTTAGCTGAAGACAAAGATTTGCAAGCAGAATTAGCCACCAACGGTATTGCAGCGCAAACTCCAAAACAGGTAGAACCAATTCAAGTCCGCCAAGCCAAAGAATTATCCGCTATTTACGCGGAGATTGGACGCAACGATTCACTAGGCTTAACAGGCCGCCCCGTGCGCCGTTTGCGGAGTTTGACGACTTCCCGGGTGTTCAAAATTCGCGGAGAGGCGATCGTATTTCTTCCCTCATTCTTGGACAGAGAAGAATTTTACCTAACTCTAGACTACCATTTTCTAGTATCTAAAATTCAAAGCGAAATAGCTCACATTCACCGCCACTGGTATCAGTTGGGACGACCCACGGTAACGCTGATGCTGACTCACGCGATGCTCGAAACCGGCCGCGAAGCACTGCTGGAATTGATGAAGCAACTCCGCGACGGAAACTCAGGAAATACGCCTGTCAAACTCGGAAATCTTAACCAGTTAATGCTGACTGCTGGCACAGAGAGAATAGATTTCATGCAATATTTTGAATTCACTGAATCTCCAGTGACAGGTGCAGTAGAAACCCCCACCTATCTGAGTTACAATCCCGAAAAAACTTGGCCATTGGGCCACACCCAAGAATTTAAATTAGAGTGCGAGACTAATCCTCAATTATTGCTCACCAGCCTGCAAAACTCAGAGAATTTGTACGAACAAATTGAGTTGCTGCATACGCTGATTCGCCTCAAAGGATTAAACTTTGATACAGGATTTGGCGGCGCGGAAGCAACTGTTGAAGTTGTGGATTTACTCAACGAAGTTTATACAAAAGCTGGAGAAAGTTCGCAATCAAAAATTCAATGGGCCGTTGTCCGTCACGCGGCTGGATTGCTGGACAAAGTTGATATCAGCTTGTCGGATGCGGTAACAGACATTTTGGTACGGCAAAAACAGATTGCTGTGGGGAAAGCCTACAGTGAAGACTCGCTGATTTCGCGGCCTGGTTCTTACACGGAAGTCATGGACAAAATTCGCCAATTCTGTGGAGAAGACGTTCGCGATCGAGTTCTCACTCAAGAAATTCTGATTTACTTAGGCTTGCTAATTAAAGCCGAACCGCAGTTATTTAAAGGGTTGCTGACTCTGAGAGTGAGTTACTTTATTTTGCTGTTAACTAGCGAATTAGCCCGCGAATTGCGAGTTACGCAAAATGAAGCTTACGAATATTTAATGCAGCTAAGTCCCTTTGAAATTAAAAATCGCCTGCGCCAAGTCTTGGCAGAATATGAGGAAATGAATCAAATCCTCAAACAGCAAGAATCCCTGCGCGTCAAACAGCCGGAAAAAGATATTGAATGGGTAGTCGCGCCTGTGTTTGAGGAACCCAAAATGCCTGCAGGTGGATGGCGGCGCAAGCGGCAAATGGAAGGTGCAGTCAACCGCGTACCGAAGGATTTTTATCCGAGTGTTTGGGGATTGCTGCGGCACTGCAAAGGCTTGATTATTGGCGATAAATTAGAGCGTCGAAATCGCTTAGATAGCGATATTATTTTAGCGGAAATGACCCCAGGCGAAAAGAATTTCGCGCTCCAAATCGAGCATTTGCTAAACAAAATTGTAGCGCCAGAATACCGACAAGTCAATATTGAGGCGCTGATGGAGTTGGCGGCGATCGCGCAGCGCAACCCAGAATTGAAAGTAGAAGAATACATTGTTTTAGATGTATTAGTGGGTCACGCGGTGCGGCTGAATTGGCTGGGAAGACACTCGGAAAGAGCAGATAAGTACGATGAAGATAAGGCGGCGGCGTGGCAAGGTTTTTACAATACTTCGCCCTACGTTTGCGCGAGTCACGTACTGGATGCTTTCCGTTTCTTGACGAAGTTTGGATAGATTGAGCTACCCCCTCGATAGTTCGGCGGTTGAAACCGCAACTACAAAAACAAAGTCCGCCTCCGCGGACTAAGAAATAAGGGGGATATTTAAGCTTGATTTGGTATTACACTTTTCAACAAGTCTAGTCAACAGAATATTTGCAGTAAAATAATGTCAGCTATTAGCTCAATTACACGCGCCATCATCAAAGCATACTTAGAAGTTTTCATCGAAAATCTTGTCAATGAATACAGAGGACGGCTAATACCAAAACTTGATATTCCAGCAGCATATTTATCAGGCGAGTCCTCCAAAGCTCAAGTGAAACCGTTTCAGGCTGCTATTATGCCGTCAGAGTTGCTGCGAATTAACGAGTTTGAGAGATTTTGCATCAGCAGCTTGGGCACAACTTATGAAGAATGTGCAAAACTCATTGCTTTGGAACATCACCAAGAAGCAAACAGAAGCTATGAAATTACTGGCGAAGTTAGCATTGAGGCTATCAATGAAATTGAGCGTCAGATAGCGCTATTTGAGCAGTCAGCAGACAAAAATGCCAATAAACCTAGTTTTGACGAAATGATCCAAGCTGTTCTTGATGCTCAAAAAAACAATCATTTAGTTAGGCGATCGGTCAAAGCAGATTTGTACGTGCTTGCCCGTGACGGGAGAAAATTTTTCTTTGAAATTAAAGGGTCAAAACCCAACAAAGGACAATGCTTGGAGGTAATTCAACGACTGCTGAGGTTTCATTTACTGTGTGGAGAGTATCGCCCTGATGCTCAATCTTACTATGCTATGGCTTACAATCCTTACGGCCCAAATCGTTCTGATTATAAATGGTCAGTGGCAAGGAAGTACACGCCTTTCGATCAAGCTATAATTATGGGACAGGAGTTTTGGAATATCATAGGAGGAGAGACTGCCTATGAAGAACTTTTGGATATATATCAAGAAGTCGGACGGGAGAAGGGTAAGTATATGCTTGATGCTCTTGCTTTTGGATTTTAGTAAAGCACAAATTTCTTCTCAAGCTTCTCTTTTCATTTAAGTAATATGTAAAGCCTAGTTGAGCAATAGTCCAGACTGTTTTGAGTTCCTAGGCTGAAACCATCGATTTTCCGTTGGTAGCGAACTTGCCGAATTGCCTTAAAACCCTTATTCTACGGTTGGCAATCAAAAACTGTCCGAAGTATTGGTTTAGGAGAAATAAAAGTGTCAGAGCAACTTCATGAATTATTAGCATTTGTTTTAGAAAAAGAAGTAGGACTCCCTGCCAGCAAGTCTCGCTCTTTCGCCAGTCACTTTGCGGAGTTAGAAGAATTTTTAAACTTACAAGCAGAAATACTCAGAAACGGCATCAGCAGCATCTCTGGCAAAAGACTGCTCAGATTTACTTCCGATGAGATTGAACGCATTTTAGCATTGACATCTTCAGATAAGCTTTCGCTGCAACTTACTATAGCCGAAAATTTTATAGCTAGTATCTGTCGGGACTTCACAAGGCGACAGTTAGCTATGGTTGACAATCTAACTTTAGAAAAAATTCATCCCAATCCATTTTTAATTAGGGCGTTAAATCTTGATACTCCAGCAGAAGTTGTCAGACTTAATGTTTATATGGCGGCTACTAGGTTTATTGTTACTTCTATGGGGTTTTTTATTGAAAAACTATTGATATCTTGCTCTGAAAGTGCTGAAAGTCCACCGGAAGAGTCAGGATGGGATGCAATCAAAACTACCAGTGATGGCGATCGCTGTTGGATACAGGTAAAAAGCGGCCCGAATGATATGGATAAAGACCAGATAGTATATTGGGCTGACAAAATTCAGGAAAAAATTAATGCAGGCGATCGCGCTTATATTGGTATAGCTTACGGCAAGAGAACTAATAAGACTGTAACTTTTGGTCTGCTGAAGCAACTTCTGCCGAATTCTGAAATGAGCACTTTGATCGGTCTAGAACTGTGGGATTTTGTCAGTGAAGATACTGATTTTACTGTAAATTTGTTTGAAGTTTTGCGTCAATCTGCCAGTCAAGTTTTAGCACAAAGTTCTATAGCTGATGCTATAGAAAGGTGTAGCGATCGACTAATCGATCAATTTATCGGCAAGTACGGCGAGGGAAGTCAAGGTGTTTTTAACTACATCGCAGATATATTTTGATTTACAAGCTTTGCAGTAGCCCAGAAGCGCTACTGCAAACCCCAAACTACAAAACTCCTTTAGAACTCGGAATCCGACTGGCGCGCCGCGGATCGATTTCTACGGCCATCCGCAGAGCTCGCGCAAATGCCTTAAACGCCGCTTCGACAATGTGATGAGAATTTCCGCCCTGCAACTGTCGAATGTGCAGTGTCATCTGAGTGTGGTTCACTACCGCCGAAAAAAACTCTCTCACTAATTCAGTATCGTAAGTGCCGATCCGCTGGTTGGGAATTTCCAAGCCGTAACTTAAGTGAGGCCGTCCCGAAAAATCTAAGACTACTTCAATTAAAGCTTCATCCAAAGGTGCGATGAAATGTCCGAAGCGAGAAATGCCCGATCGATCCCCGATAGCTTTTGCCAGCGCTTGGCCTAAGGTAATTCCCACATCTTCGTTCGTGTGGTGGTCGTCAATCTCCAAATCCCCGATCGCCTGCACGTCCAAATCGATCAATCCGTGAGAAGCAATCTGGTGCAACATATGGTCTAAAAACGGAATCCCCGTAGATGCCTTGCAAGTTCCCACACCGTCTAGATTCAGGCTGGCGGTGACATCCGTTTCCAGTGTCGTGCGTTTCACCAACGCGGCCCTGGCTGGTTGAACCGAATTTGCAGGAGGTACTGGAGGGCGATCGATTATTTCCATAATTCCCAATTTGTCATTCATAGTTATTGTTGATAATTAGTAATTTGGGATTAGCACTTTTGTAGCAGACAACGGACAGTTAAGTAGTAAGACACAATTAATTACACAAAACTCTGGGCTACAAGCCTTGTCTAGTAAAGAATCAGCAAAAAATCAGTGTGTAATTAATTCTGTCCAATTACTTATTGACAGTTGACTGTTGGCAAATTTTGCTGTCAACTGTTAACTATCTAAAAACTTCGCTGACAACTGTCAACTGTCAACTGTCAACTGACAACTGTCAACTGTTTAAAAGCTGTTACATTCCCATGATTTCGTAACCAGCATCGACATATAAAACTTGACCCGTAATCCCGCTAGAGAGATTGCTGCACAGAAAAGCCGCAGCATTTCCCACTTCTTGCTGAGTCACAGTCCGCCGCAGCGGGGCCACTTCCTCAACGTGGTGGATCATATCCAGAATGCCGCCGACTGCTGACGAAGCCAGAGTGCGAATCGGGCCCGAAGAAATCGCATTTACCCGAATATTTAACGGGCCGAGTTCCGCCGCCAGATAGCGAACATTCATCTCCAGAGCTGCCTTAGCAATGCCCATCACATTATAATTAGGAACTACCCGCACGCCGCCCAAATAACTCAGCGTGATAATGCTGCCGCCCTCCGCCATCAGCGGTTTAGCCGCAGCACAAAGCCGCACCAGCGAGTAAGCGCTAATATCCAAAGCATTGGAGAAGCCTTGGCGGGAGGTGTTGGTGAAATCTCCTGAAAGTTCGTCCTTGCCGGCAAAGGCTAAGCAGTGAACCAGGATATCTAACTTGCCCCATTTGTCGGCGATGGTTTGAAAAGTAGACTCGATTTCGCTCTCGTTTTGGACATTGCAGGGCAAATACAGGCTGGGATTGAGCGGTTCGACAAGTTCGGCGACTTTGCGCTCGTGCTTGCCTTTTTCATCCTTCAAAAAAGTGATGCCGAGGTTGGCCCCTGCTTTGTGGAGCTGCTGAGCTATGCCCCAGGCGATCGAGCGATTGTTGGCAATGCCCGTAACAAGAGCATTTTTTCCGGTCAAATCTATCATCTGTATTTCTTCTCGAAGCAACTTGCACCGTTCTCGTTCGCTAGATCCGACAACCCCGCCAGTTTAGACACAACTGATTCAGGTTTAACTGATTCAGACACAATTGAGACGCAATTGAGATTGATTTTGCTGTGGAGCTAGATCGGGGCGGAATTGAAAAAGTTAAGAGAAAGGCTAGATTTAATATCATACAGCGTGTGTTTAACTTAACATTAGATGGCTGTAACAGAATCCCTGGACATTGGAGGTTGGTCAGTATATTTACTCAATAAGCTTAATCGGCAAGTTATAAACTATTGATTAGTACAAAGGATCTAGTCGTGACACATGATAGACCGCTAGCAGCCGTGTTCCGCCAAATCAGCGGCGGGGCGTTTCCGCCCATTGTGGAAAACTTTGAACGGGGCAAGACAATTTTTTTCCCTGGAGACCCGGCTGAGCGCGTCTACGTTCTGCTTAAAGGTGCTGTGAAGCTCTCTAGGGTGTATGAAGCAGGCGAAGAAATTACTGTGGCGCTCCTGCGGGAAAACAGCGTGTTCGGCGTGCTGTCTCTGATTACGGGACACCGCTCGGACAGATTTTACCACGCGGTAGCGTTTACGCCGGTAGAATTGATCTCGCTGCCGATCGAACAAGTCGAGAAAGCTCTCAAGGAAGACGCAGAATTGCCTATGGTTTTGCTCCGGGGACTTTCTTCTCGGATTTTGCAAACGGAGATGATGATCGAAACCCTCGCACACCGAGATATGGGTTCGAGACTCGTCAGCTTTTTGCTGATTCTGTGCCGGGATTTTGGCGTGCCCGGTACGGATGGGATTACGATTGATTTGAAGCTGTCCCACCAGGCGATCGCCGAAGCGATCGGCTCGACGCGGGTAACTGTGACTCGTTTGCTGGGGGATCTCAGACAAGAAACTATGATCTCGATCCACAAGAAAAAGATCACTGTCCACAACCCGGTGGCCTTAAGCCAGCAATTCACTTGATGCCGAGAAATTATAGGATTTTGGATTTTGGATTTTAGATTCAATCCAAAATCCACCATCCTAAATTTAAAATCGGAATGACTGCTGGATACATCTTGGTATTTGTAATTTTAGTGTTGGGGGGTACGATCGCGACTGTCAGCGATCGTCTTGGGACGAAAGTCGGCAAGGCAAGGTTGAGTTTGTTCAAACTTCGCCCCCGCGACACTGCTGTTTTGGTGACAGTGATGGCCGGCAGCATCCTGTCAGCAATTACTTTGGCCATTTTGTTTGCTACCAGCAAGCCTCTGCGAACCGGGGTTTTTCAAATAGACGAAATTCAAAAAAGGCTCAACCAAGCCCGCAGAGAACTCAAAGAAACCTCTCAAGAAAAAAATCGAGTTGAAACTGAATTAGATGGAGCCAGAGCCGCTCAAGCGCAAGCTAAAGCCAATTTAGAGCAAATTAATCAATCGCTCCAAACTGCTAATGCCGAGCAAGCTCGGACAGAAAAAAAATTAAACTCGCTGCGGGCCCAGCTCAACAGCGTGCAAGCAGCGAAGTCTAAAACCCAAGAGCAGTTAAGTCAGGTAGAAGCAGCTAAATCGGACACGGAAGAACAGCTTGCTAGCGTGGAAGCTGCTAAATCTCGCACCGAAGCACAGTTGAAACTGGTTGAAACTGCCCGATCGACTACAAGAGCTCAGCTCGATCGCACTGAGAACCAATTGAAAACAGTTTCCGATCAAAAAACAGCTTTGAGCTCGGAAATCGCCCAACTGCAAGCGGAACGCCAACAGTTAATCGAGCAGCGAGAGCAGGTGAAAGTTCAAATTGCCCAGCGCGATCGAGAAATTGCCAAGCGAGACGCAGAAATTGCCCAGCGGCAGGAAGAAGTTGCCAAGCGAGATGCAGAAATTGTCAATCGCAACGAACTAATTTCCCAGCGGGACAAGGAAATTGCCCAGCGGGTGCAAAATCTCGCCGATCGCGATCGCATAATTGTGGAGAGGGACAAAGTAATTGCCGAGAGGGAAGCTCTTTTAGAAACCCTCGCACAGCAACAAACTAAACTCGAACAGCAACAAACTTTATTGCAGCAGCAAGTGCAAGTTTTGGAACGGGATTTTCAGGCCATCCGCGAGGGTACAGTTGCGATCAGGCGCGGTCAAATTTTAGCTGCAGGCGTTGTTCGCATCCTGGAACCGGATAAGGCGAGTCGGGCGATCGATCGACTGTTGCAAGAAGCAAATAAAACCACCGTCGAACTGATGCAGCCGGAAAATGCCAAGGTTCGCAAACAGATTATTCAAATTACTACAGCAGAAATCGATCAATTAATCAGTCAGATTAAAGACGGTAAAGACTACGTGGTGCGAATCGTCGCCGGCGCTAATTACCTGCGAGAAGAAAAGGTAATTAAGGTATTTGCCGAAGCCGAAATCAATCGAGTTGTATTCCGCGCCGGAGATGTGATTGCAGCGGTTGCTGTCGATCCGGTGACTTTGACAAACGAACAGGTGCGGGTGCAGTTGCTGCAATTGATCGAAGCTTGTCAATTTCGCGCTCGCTTGATCGGAGTTGTCGGCGGCAGAGTGCAAGTTGCGGACAATCGAATTGAAACTTTAGGTGGTTTTATCGATCGATTGCAGCAGTACGAGAAACCGCTGGACGTTCAGGCGATCGCCGCAGATGTCACTTACATTGCCGGCCCGCTTAAAATAGATTTAGTTGCCCTGGAAAACGGAGTCGTTGTTTTCCGCACCGGACAACAACCACCGGCCGGCCCAGATGTGAAAGTTAAGTAATAAGTGCGATCGGTCTATCGAATTACAGCAAAAATTTTGGGCAATAAAATTACAATTTTGCTTGACATTTTCGCGCCCTTGACATATCATTAAATCATGGGAATCCGTGCCGCCATATATATAGCAATCGCCACATCAGGCGCGGACATAAATAACCTCATAAATAGAGCCAATACCGGTCAAGCATAAATGGTTCGATTCCGGTACTATGCAATCATCAACCATCAACTGCCAACTGCCAACTGCCAACTGTCAACTGTTAAAATGCAGGAGCGTGCGGTGTAATGTCAGAGAATCAAAATGAACCCAGAGAATACGATGCCGTCCGTGGTGGTCAAAGTTCAATTCCTCTCAATGCTGCGGTACTCGGAGGGATTCCCGGCGTTAAAAGCCGATTAACTTCACCCATTGTCGAAGTGAGAATCGCCGCCCTCTCCGAAGCGCTCAAATATGGAGAAGCAGGTTTAGATTTGATAATGCAAGCATTGCAGGATGAATCAATACAGGTGAAATTTGCTGCCTATTCACTGCTGAAGGATAGAAACGAGAAAAAGATTAGACGAGAGTTACAAAACTATTTTGCTACATTTGAATTTGATGTCATCACAGTCGATGCTGAAGGAACAGAAAACAGTCGCATAAAGTCTTTTGCTCATTACTTCCCTGAAGACTTAGGTGATGGAGTTGTACTAGACATGGTTTACATTCCTGGCGGCACATTTATGATGGGTTCGCCAATAACAGAGAAAGGTAGATACAAGAGTGAAAGTCCGCAGCATCAAGTAAAAGTACCGACTTTTTATGCAGGAAAATACCCCATCACCCAAGCACAGTACCAAGTAGTGATGGGAAATAATCCATCGCGATTTAAAGGTGGAAAACGTCCTGTAGAGAATGAACGTCCTGTAGACTATGTAGGGTGGAGTGATGCTGTAAAATTCTGCCGGAAACTTTCTGAAAAAACAGGCAAGATTTATCGCTTGCTTTCGGAAGCTGAATGGGAATATGCTTGTCGCGCCGGAACTACAACACCTTTCTATTTTGGCGAGACAATTACCACAGATTTAGTTAATTATGACGGGAAATATCCCTATGGTGCTGCACCCAAGTCCCGTGGGTGGGCAACACCAATGGATGTGGGGAGTTTTCCGCCGAATGCCTTTGGACTTTATGATATGCACGGTCAGGTTTCGGAATGGTGCAGCGATAAGTGGCAAGGTAACTATGACGGCGCACCGACTGATGGAAGTTCTTGGGAAACTGGAACAAATAATTACTACCGGGTGCAGCGTGGGGGTTCGTGGTGGTACTTTGCGGTCATTTGCCGTGCTGCCTCCCGCTACGACAACTCTGAGGGCGGTCACGGGGGTTTTCGTGTTGCGGTAGCTTTGGCTGTCCCTTCCTCCCTGTCTTCCCTGTGAGGACTCTTCTCTACTCTTTAGCCCTTTAGCTTTTTTCCCTGTTTCCTCTTTACCCTCTTGCGCGCGCTTTAATTTTTTTTTTGCACTCATCTTTGCACCGATTCAAGATAGTAGGGTGCGTCGCCATCTACAATTTGCAAATCACATCGACAATCTCACAGCGACGCACCGCCCGCACAAGAGAGAAACCGAGTTTTTGCGCGGGGTGAAAGAAACCGGGTTTTTTCGATAAATTAAAACGGGGAAGCAAAGATTGTGGCAAAAACCCGGTTTCTGATTTTTGCGCGGGGGTGAAAGAAACCGGGTTTTTTCGATAAATTAAAACGGGGAAGTAAAGATTGTGGCAAAAACCCGGTTTCTGATTTTAGGCATTATATGGCCGCACGGATTCCCATGATGATATAATATGTCAATCCTCCAAAAAAGTCAAGCAAAATAAGTGCGATCGCCCAAAAAGATTTTGAGACATTCAAAAATGCAAGTGTCAGATTAGATATAGGTTGGCGATTGGGTTTCCTCGACTACAACAGCGCAACTACCAACTTATTAATATAGAAGTAATAAATATGATTTTAGGTTTCGATCCGGGTAAAGACAAATGCGGCATCGCCGTCATGGGTAGAGACAAAAACATCTGCTACCATCAAGTAGTACCGTCAGAATCAGCCATATCTGCGATTCAATCTTTGTGCGAACAGTTTCCCGTTGAGTTATTGGTACTCGGAGATCAAACGACTTCTAAGAGTTGGAAACAAAAACTGACGCAGAGTTTGTCGCCGGAGATCGAAATTGTTCGGGTTGACGAGAGATTCAGCAGCTTGGAAGCAAAGGATCGTTACTGGGAAATGTACCCTCCTACGGGACTTTATCGCTTGATTCCGCAGGGAATGCGGACTCCGCCGCGGCCTGTAGATGATATAGTGGCGATCGTCCTAATTGAAAGATATTTAAACAAAAATTAGTCAATTGTATAACTGTTACCACTGATTCTCTTTGATTATTAACGAATCAATATGTTTTTGCTTGTCTTGAATTTTTTAAGTGAATCAAATACACCCTAAATTTATCCGATCGTTGAATAACAGTTCGTGTTACTTGATGACAGCTTCAGTCAAGATTAGCTTACCATTCTGCCGCACTTGCAGGCGTTCTGGGTTAATCGAATAGATAATATTGCCGTTAGTCGCTTCATAAGTTCCGTCGTCACTTGTAGTTACTTCCATGACATTAATTTGGCTACCATTTATTTTGCTGAGCCCTCGGTAAAAAATAGCGCCTTCCTGGGTTTTGCAAATGTATACTGAAAAGTTAGCCGTTGCGAAAGATTCCACCATTTCGGCCTTGGGACATCCCTCAACTTGAGCAATTTGGAACGATCGAGAATGCGGTAAACTCGAAGATCCGGGTTGATTTAGTGCTGTTGCTTCTGCTGGAAGAGTCAAAATGCCGTGAAGCGAAGCTATCCCGAAGGGAATCGCGCTAAGGCCAGCTATAACTAGACCTACTTCTTTAATGCCCTTAACTCTATCTTGATAAAACATCTTGTCACTCCTAGTTTGAACTATATGATTACATCTTAAGCGATACTTGTTTGATATTAATAATATTTAATGTTAGAGGTGGAGTTTGCAGAAAACACGGTATACCCTAGGTTTAAGTAAGGTGTACACTGCGAACCATAGATCAGTGAGAATACATAAAGTATGTCAATGCAATCGAAGGGAAACAATCGCTGGCATTTATGACAGTTTTACGATCTTATGACTTGTGCGCGCAAATCTCAGAAACCCGGTTCGTACTCGTTACCAGGATCTGCCTGGTAATGCAGGTGCGGAGGCTCTGCCTCCTTCTTTCTAACAACTTACAGGAGAGAAGACTGTAGGAGGT
Organism: Microcoleus sp. B4-D4; assembly: GCF_036705185.1. Classification (NCBI taxonomy): domain Bacteria; kingdom Bacillati; phylum Cyanobacteriota; class Cyanophyceae; order Oscillatoriales; family Microcoleaceae; genus Microcoleus; species Microcoleus sp. B4-D4. Next base: position 316,081 of record NZ_JAUBTX010000003.1, read on the forward strand.
GTTTAAGTTATTAAGTTTTCGATACTTACCTATTTATTGAATAATAAAAAGGGAAACAGAAGATACATCTTTCCTCCCATTTCCCCTTTTTTTAAAGGACGGTTTTCCTGACTGCGAACCTGGTATAGCAATCCTAAATCATTTTCAATAACTGGTTGAGAGACTAAGAGCCTAGGAATCGATGTCACTTTTGAAGAGCCTCCTGCGAAAATGGAGGCAGAGCCTCCGGATCTGCGTTACCAGGCAGAGCCTGGTAACGAGTAGAACGAGTAAATCACTTAGGATTGCTATAGTTAGTTAACTGCTGCTAACTGTTTGTCTTTGACTTCTACTGGCGCAGTCAAAGCTTCTTCCAACTCCGCACAGCCGAGTTTTTCCTCCAGAATCGCCATCACTTCACGGCCGAAATCATTGGAATTTCGCTGCCAAGCTTCTAAACAAACTTGCCCGAAAAATGAGCCCAAAGGTTCGGGATTCCACAGCAACTTGCGGGCATTCCAAGGCATCAAACTCATGGGATCGTAACCAGGTTTGAGAATATCCTTTTTAAAGGCGTATTCTTCTAAAATTGTGTGGGGCTGCAACCCGATAAAGAAAATCGCTGGTTCTACTTTATCGACTCCGAAAATTCGCTCTAATTCTCGGTGATAGGCAATTGTTTGTCGGATGGTTTCAAAGGTTTCGTCAATCACGTTAAATGAGTAATTGACGGAAACTACATCGTTGTAACCGGCTGCTTTTAAATCGCGGCAATTTTCCAAAACTACTCGCAAGTTGTAGCCCATTCGCATTTTCCTAACCAATTCTTGGGAACCACTGGTGATGCCGATTTCAAAGTAGTTCATGCCCGTTTTTACCATCAAATCGCACAATTCGGGTGTGAGATTGTCCGCACGGATGTAAGCAGCCCAGTGGATGTCTGTCATACCGGAGAGGATGATTTTTTGCAATAATTCGATCGCATCGTCGATGAATTTGCGCGCCGGGATAAATTGAGCGTCGGTAAACCAGAAATTGCGGATACCTCGATCGTACAATTGCCGCATCTCCGCCACCACCTCATCAGCCGGATTGATCCGCACTTGTTTTCCTTCAATCACTGTATAAATGCAGTAACAGCAATTGTGGGGACAACCGCGCTTAGTTTGGACACCGAGGTAGAAGTCCATATCCTGTAGATAATAGGAAAATTCCGGCCAAATGGTTTCGATGTAGTTGTAATCGCAGGCGGTTTTCTCGATGTTGGCTGGCTTTTCGTGAATTAGCCGATCGCGCGGCACAGTTTCTCCTACTACATAACATCTTTCCTGCGCCAAATCTTCGCCTTTAATCAACTTCTCCAGCAAAGCTTCGCCTTCCCCCACCGAAACCACAGTCCCCGCCGGCAAACTGCGCCCCAACTGCTCGTAAAACACGCTCACAGCACCGCCACCGACCACTGCGCGGGCTTCCGGGCGGTATTTCCGGGCCCGCTTCAATCCGCGCTTAACCAGTCCCAGATTGCGCCACAGTTCAGTGTAGTAAGACGCGGCCAAACGCAATCCTCCGAGTGCTCCCCGGAATTTTGTCAGCGGATTTTTGGCGTAGTAAAACTCGAAGGCATTTTGTAAGGGATTCCCGCCCCTACCGCCCACGGGCGCGTAAATTTGAATGTCCCGCCAAGAGAAAACTAACAGCGTTGGTTGAAACTCATCGACGATCGCATCCAAACCTTTAGCGTAGTCGAGGGGCGGTACTGCGCCTAGGTCAAAAATGCGCTGTTGAACATCGGGAAACATCTTGTGTACGCTATCGGAAAGGTACACTACTCCGATCGGGAAAATCGGATTACAAGGGAGGCGAACGTACAGAACTCGGTTTTCCATGATTGCTATATCCTAAACTGCGACTTTTCGATCTATGTTTATATTCTTTTAATATAACTTTACAATCTCTCTAATTTTGGCAATTTAATATTAAATATTTGAAAATTTTGCCGATCGGTCTAAGGCTGAGTTTGCGAGTGTCGGTCGGTGACAGCAGCCGAAACAAGCGAATATGTAAGCAAATACAGCGGATTTTGACGGAAAATTGCCGATAAGAGTCAACAATCAGGTATTTTTCTGGGTAAATAGAAATTTTAGGGCGATCGGTCTCTGGTATGTTATTGACACGCTTTAAGACAAAAAATGCAACTGCAGGCAAGCTCCCAATCCAGATTCAGTAAGTCATTCCCCAATCTAAAATCTAAAATCTAAAATCTAAAATCGTTGGAGTTGGTAGTCGGCTTTACAGTAGGCGGGATCGCCTAGTGTTAGCCTGAGAAGATAACTAAAACTTTTAGGTAAGGCTCCCTCAGCAGTTATGGCTCAAATTCTTGACCCACTACCCTCAGACACCGACAGCAAGATTCTGTGCTGCTACGTCAACGCCACCAGTCTGATTCAGATTGCTCGCATCTCCAACATCCCTAACTGGTATTTTGAACGAGTGGTTTTTCCCGGACAGCGTTTAGTGTTTGAAGCGATGTCCGCCGCAGCATTGGAAATTCACACCGGGATGATGGCGAGTGCAATTTTATCGGACACCATTCCTTGCGATCGCTTGCAGATTAACGAAGACCCCTATTCAAACGTCAATCCTAGCAGATCGCGAGGGGAAGTTCAGGGCGATCGCGCAGCAACCCCCGGCCGCCCAAAAGCCAGAGAAATTTCAGAATCTTTGACAGTACCCGCCCTAACCGCCGTCGATTAATGGAAGTTGTGAGTTTTGAGTTATAAATTGTCAGTTAATTGATAACTCCGCACTCAAGATTCCAACTTCTGCAAAGCGGTAAATAAAAACTCAACCCTTAAAAATAACAATTTTTGAAATGAATTTTAAATCGCAACTCAAAACAGCGAATATTGTCTGGTCTTTGAGATTTTCTTGAGTTTTGTTCGCGGAATTGACAACTGTGCAACAATAGCATTAAACAGCTTCTTTCATTTCAGTTATGTCAGCCGAATCCGCACTTTCTCCATCTTCCGCCCCAGTATTTGAGCCAGCAGTATTCGGACTTTCTCCCCTGATTAGAATCACCCTGTTGAGCTTATACGCAGCCCTCACAATTCCCTTGCCGTTTTTGTCGGAAGTAACGCAAGCACCGATTCCTCCGGCGGCACTTTGGGCGGCAATTATTGTCGGCGCAGCAGGCCTCTACGGCGTGCTCAGCGAACGGGTAATTCTCAGTGAGGAGGGGATTGAAGTTACCTATCCGAAGTGGTTTCCGCGCGTGTTTCGCAGGGGTTGGTCGCTACCTTGGACTGAGGTGAAGGCTCTCAAACCTCGATCGACCGGTCAAGGAGGTTTGGTTTACTATTTTCTGAGTCATGCGGGTGAAGGTTATCTGCTACCGATGCGGGTGGCTGGATTTAATAAATTAGTCGGTTTGGTGGAAGCAAAAACCGGTATTGATACTAGGGATGTTCGCCCTTTGTCGCAGCCTTGGATGTATCTGATTTTGCTGGGATGCACGCTGTTGCTGTTGTTGGTGGATGCGTGGACGATTGTAACTGCGATCGGGCTTCAAGGCAATTTGTAATATTATCTGTGTTGTCTGTTTAGGCTCGAAAACTTAATAACTTAAGCACTTCCTAAAGTCCTGTCTCCTGTAAGTTGCGAGATAGAAGGAGGCAGAGCCTAGGCTGTGTACTTTGTTCGTTTTTATGGTAAAGTATTTCATACAATAATAGTGTAAAAAAAGAGTGTAGCTCTGGAAACAAAGATGGAAGAATTTAAAAGCTCAATAAGCAGACTAGCGCGCTTATTTCGTGAAGGGAGGGACAACTGGAGAAAAAAAGCAATAGAAAGACACAAAGAAATCAGAGCATTAGAAGTACAAATTAGAGATTTAAAGCAATCAAGAGAGAACTGGAAAAAACGTGCATTAGTAGCAGAACAAAAAACAACCGAAGAGAAGCTAAAAAAAAAAGAAGAGTGTGAACAACCAAACATAGAAGGAAATATCGAGGGTAAAAAATATGCAAAGCATCATAAATATCAGATAAAAACGATTCAACAAGGATTAGAGTTGATGATAAATTGTCATATAAGTTTTAGGGGTATAGAGAAAAT